>NZ_CAKUCL010000113.1 GCF_934643405.1 uncultured Actinoplanes sp. | reverse complement strand
GGTGGATCCGCCAGGCCATCACCCGCGCCATGGCCGACCAGGCCCGCACCATCCGCATCCCGGTGCACATGGTCGAGGTCATCAACAAGCTCGGCCGCATCCAGCGCGAGCTGCTCCAGGACCTGGGCCGCGAGCCCACCCCGGAGGAGCTGGCCAAGGAGATGGACATCACCCCGGAGAAGGTGCTGGAGATCCAGCAGTACGCCCGGGAGCCGATCTCGCTGGACCAGACGATCGGCGACGAGGGTGACAGCCAGCTGGGCGACTTCATCGAGGACTCGGAGGCGGTCGTCGCGGTCGACGCCGTATCGTTCTCGCTGCTTCAGGACCAGCTCCAGCAGGTGCTCCAGACGCTGTCCGAGCGCGAGGCGGGCGTGGTCCGGCTGCGGTTCGGCCTCACCGACGGCCAGCCGCGCACCCTGGACGAAATCGGCCAGGTGTACGGGGTCACCCGGGAGCGCATCCGTCAGATCGAGTCCAAGACGATGTCCAAACTCCGACACCCGTCGCGCTCCCAGGTTCTCCGCGACTACCTGGATTAAGGCGTCCAGTCAACCTTACGTGTCCAAATGGTCACCACCCGTACATCATCGGGTGGTGATCAGACCGTTGTGTAGAAGTGATCGTTGACGTGGCACCCTTGGATCACGGCACACTAGCCCGACCACGTGTGACCTCAGTCCCCCTGGGGCATGGTGGGAAGGCTGCAACGGTGCAGGGTGTTGCACGATGTGAGCAGTAGCCGACGAACGTGTTCATCGGTTCGACCAGAGGAGGAAGGCGATGACCCCGACTCTCACGCCGCCGGCGGGAAGTTTGGCCGGCACAGCAGCCGATGAACGGTGCGACCGCTGCAATGCAGCCGGAAAGCTCCGTTTGACCCTTGCTGGTGGTGGTGAGCTGGTGTTCTGCGGACACCACGCCAACCGGTACGCCGAGGACCTGGTGAAGATCGCGGTTCAGTACGCAGCGGACCCGGACTTCACTTGGCGTGGCGCGGACATGATGTCTAACTCCAACTGAATGATCCGCAAATCCCCCGCAAGACAGCAGACGTGACATAAGGGGCGCCCGGTGTGGGGCGCCCCTTTGCTGTGCCCGATCGCCTGATCGGCTGACATCCCGCGCCGGCTCTCATCAGCGGCGCCCGGCCCGGCCCGCGAGACGGGCGTTTTGCGCTGGACACCCCCGTCGCCGGCCGCCGCTCCCACGCTCCGCTTCGGGGCGGCGCTTCGCACCGGAGACCCCGGCCGCAGGCCGCAGCCCCTACGCTCCGCTGAGACAGCGCTTCGCGCCAGACACCGCGGCGGCCGGCGCCGCTCCCCACGCTTCGCTTCGGGGCGGCGCCGTGCCAGGACGCCGGACAGCTGCCGAAACCAGCTGCCCGTCGACGCACGCACGACACGGCATCTGCCGACCACACGTCGCCCCACGGGTCTCATCCACGAGGGGCAAGCGCCGACACCTGCACCCCGCTCGATCGAGCCGCCGCTCCCCCCGCCCGCTCTCCGGCTGCCACTCCCTCGCCCGCTCGATCCGGCTGCCACTCCCCGCCCCGCTCGAACCGGCGCCGTGCGCCCGACACCGGGCCTGCCGGATTCGGCCACCGCCGCGATGCCTCGTCCAGTTCGGGCGGGGCGAGCGAAGCCCGCACCTGTTCGCCTCGGTCGGGACCTGTTCGCGCCGGCTGCCACCCAACCGCCGCGGCTCCTCCCCAGCCTCCGCCACGGCTCGACATGGGCCCCTTCGGCGGGAGCGGCTTCCCGCAAGGCGACGTCCACGGTCAGGGCTCGCCCCACAGGCTTTCCACGGAGACGCCCAGGGTGCGGGCCACCTTTATGGCCAGGTAGACCGAGGGGGCGTAGTCGCCGGTTTCCATGGCGATGATGGTCTGGCGGCTCACCTGGACGGCCGTCGACAGGGCCTGCTGGGTCAGCCCGGCCTCCTTGCGGGCCGAGCGGATGCGTTCGCCGGCCGCGCCGTCGGTTTCCGGAGCCCGCACCGGGCCGCTGGGTGGCGCCATCAGTCGTCCCCGGCGGTTGCGGCGGCGCGGGCTTCCTCGCGGCGGCGCCGGCGGGTCTTGTGCACCACGATCGCCACGCCGATACCGCCGCCCACCAGGGTGCCGACGATCGAGCCCGCCCAGGTGGCGGAGTCCGGGGAGTGCTCGTAGAGCGCGCCCTTGGCGAAGATCACGTACGGCAGGCCGGCCAGCACCCCCAAGAAGACCCGCTTGCCGCTCCACGACCGTGGCGTCGTGTCCACCCGCCGGCCCCGCACATAGAAGTTGGTCAGGAAGGTCGGCACCACGTGCACGGCCAGGATGATCAGCAGAGGCAGCACGGAAGGCTCGCCGAACACCCACACCCCGACGGCGGCCGCCCACGGGATCGCGATCCCCTGCACCTGCGCGGCCGTGGCGATCCCCTCATACCAGCGGAGACGCTCCCGCTCGTCATCGCCGTAGAGGTCGCCGCCGTCGAGGTCGAGAGTCCACCGCACGAAGCGGTCGATCACTGTTGTCGCCATGCACTCATCCTGACGTCAAGAGTTCTTGACGTCAAGTGGACTTTACTCAGTTTGATGCCTCGCTCCGCTCGGCGGGCACTGCGCCCCCTCAGGTCGATGTCGATGGCGACGAAAAAGAGCTGCTTCGCCGCGCCTTTCCCGGCGGCCTCGACGTCGACGGGCGCAGTGCGGTACGGGTCGGAGCGGACGGCGCGACGGGCCGGTGGATAGGCCGGTGGATGGGCACACGTGCCGACAGCGGGCTGCTGGTGCGGGGCAGCGCCGTGCACGGCGACAGACGGCGAGGACGACCGACACCAAGGAGGACGGCACAATCCGGCGCTGTCGACGGTGAGGCGAAGCGGCGAGCTCGAGCACGCAGCCGACGGGAGTGGATCAGCGGCTCGCGCTCACGGCACCCCGGAACCGGGCGCGGGCGCCTGGTGCGAATGGAGCGCCCGCTCGCGCCCACGGCGCCCAGACGAGGGCGCGTGGTCGCGGACGTGCTGCGTCGATGGCGATGCTGCTGGGCGCGCGGCGAATCCCTACAACGTCTGGATTGTGGCGATTCGTTCCTCTAGCTGCTCGATCGTCGCCTGGGCGCTGGGCGGGCCTCCGCAGAGGCGGCGCAACTCGGCGTGAATCTTGCCGTGGGGCAGGTTGGTGCGGTGGTGGTGCGCGGCCACCAACGTGTTCAGCTGGCGCCGGAGGCTGTTGCGGCGCTCCCCGGCGGTCATCGGCGGCGCCTCCAGGCGCGGCGCGGGCACGGCGGGCTCGGCGACCTTCTGCCGCTTCTGCGCGGCCAGCTGGTCGGCCTGGCGCTTGTTCAGCAGCATGGACACCTGGTCGGGCGTGAGCAGGCCGGGCAGACCGAGGTATTCCTCCTCCTCGGCCGTGCCGGTGCGAGCGCCGGTACCGAACGAGGTGCCGTCGTAGATGACCTGGTCCAGCTCGGCCGTCGCGGACAGCGCCTCGAAGTGCTTCTCCATCTCGCCGGAGGCGTCCTCCTCCCGCTGCGCGCGTTCCAGGAGGTCGTCGTCCAGCCCGTCCTTCTGCTTCGGCGCGCCCAGGACGTGGTCGCGCTGGGCCTCCATCTCGCTGGCCAGGCCGAGCAGGTGCGGCACGCTGGGCAGGAACACCGTGGCGGTCTCGCCCTCGCGGCGGGCCCGCACGAAACGGCCGATCGCCTGGGCGAAGTAGAGCGGGGTGGAGGCGCTCGTCGCGTAGACGCCGACGGCCAGCCGCGGGATGTCGACGCCCTCGGACACCATGCGGACGGCGACCATCCAGCGCTGCTGAGAGTTGGCGAACGACGCGATGCGGCCGGAGGCGCCCTCGTCGTCGGAGAGGACCACGACGGCCGGTTCCCCGGTGATCTCGTGCAGCAGTTTCGCGTACGCCCGGGCGGACTGCTGGTCGCTGGCGATGACCAGGCCGCCCGCGTCCTCGATGCCGTGCTCGCGCAGGCGGCTGAGCCGGGCGTCCGCGGCCCGCATCACCTGGGGCATCCAGTCGCCGCGATGGTCCAGCGCGGTGCGCCAGGCCTGGGCGATCAGATCCTTGGTCATCGGTTCGCCGAGGCGCGCGGCCAGTTCGTCGCCGGCGTTGGTGCGCCAGCGGGTCTCGCCCGAGTAGGCCATGAAGAGCACGGGGCGCACGACCCGGTCGCGCAGGGCGTCGGCGTAGCCGTAGACGGAGTCGGCCCGGGAACGTTGCAGGCCGTCCTCGCCCCGCTCGTACTCGACGAACGGGATCGGGTTGTCGTCCGAGCGGAACGGGGTGCCGGTGAGCGTCAAACGGCGTACGGCGGGCTCGAAAGCTGTCTTGACTCCGTCGCCCCAGGTGCGCGAGTCGCCGGCGTGGTGGATCTCGTCGAGGATCACGAAGGTGCGCCGGGTCATGGTGCGGCGGCGGTGCACGGCCGGGGCCATGCCCACCTGCGCGTAGGTCAGCACGGCGCCGTGGAAGTCGCGGGAGGAGTGCACGTCGGCGTTGCGGAAAGCGTGGTCGAGCTGGATGCCGACCCGGGCCGCGGCGGACGCCCACTGGGTCTTGAGGTGCTCGGTCGGGCACACCACGGTGACGGCCTCGACCGTACCGTCGGCAAGCAGTTCCGCCGCGATGCGCAAGGCGAAGGTGGTCTTTCCGGCGCCCGGCGTCGCCACCGCCATGAAGTCGTCGCTGCGGCGCCTCAGGTATTCCACGAGGGCCTTGCGCTGCCATGCCCGCAGTGGCGGAAACGTCTCCAGCTTCGGAAGGGGCGGACTCAAGCTCGGATCATCCCTTCCTCGAACACCCGTCTGAACGCAAACGCCCCCGCGGGCGGAGGCGGCACCCAGCATAGCCAGTTCACGGGCCGGGCATGGCGATCGGCGCGGACCAGCGCCGATAGAGCGCGACCAGGCGCAGACCGGTGATGAGCACGGCGGAAAGGGCCACCGGGAACGGCCCGGCGAGCCCGATCTCACGCAAGATCGTGACGAGGATCGCCCCGCCGAGTGCCACCACGGCATAGATGTCGCGCTGGAGCATGACCGGGATCTCCCCGGTCAGCAGGTCGCGGAAGAGGCCGCCGCCGATGGCGGTGAGCATGCCGATCAGGCACGCGCCGACGTCCGGCACGCCGGCCTGGAGGGCCTTGAGGGTGCCGGTCACCGTGAAGAGTCCCAGACCGGCCGCGTCAAGCACCAGGACGGTACGGCGCAGCCTGTTGAGCTGGGGGTGAAGCCAGAAGACGGCGACCGACGCGACCACCGCGGTGACCGCGTAGCGCCAGTCGGCGAAGGCCAGCGGCGGCACCGAGCCGATCACCAGATCGCGCATAATGCCGCCGCCGAGCGCCGCGACGAAACCGACGAACGCGACGCCGAACAGGTCCAGCCGCTTCGAGACCCCGGCCGAGGCTCCGGACGCGGCGAAGACGGCGACACCGATCAGGTCCGCGCCGAGCAGGCCGTACCCGCCCGTCACGCACGGAGTCCGATCAGTGGTTCATGGATTCGTAGATCTCCTTGCACTGCGGGCACACCGGGGAACCCGGCTTCGGCGACTTCGTCACCGGGAACTTCTCGCCGCACAGCGCCACCACGAAGGTGCCCATCACCGCGCTCTCGGCGATCTTCTCCTTGCGCACGTAGTGGAACATCTCCGGCCCGGTGTCGGCGTCCTTGGTCTCGGGACGCTCGAGAATCTGCGTGCTCACGACATCTGCCCTTCAGTTCACGCTGGGATTTCAAACCGCCGATCCCCCCGGTGACGGCGCTGAACAACCAACAAGTCTGACACCAAGCCCCCACCCGGTCCAACTCAGTGAGGAGCGCGTTGCCGCGGCGCACGCGATCGAGCGCGGCTAGCTCAGTACGGTAGCTTCCGTGACTGACTTTGGCATTCGATACGGCGAGCACGTGACCCGCGCCCGCCGCGACGGCCGGCCGGTGGTCGCGCTGGAGAGCACGATCATCTCGCACGGGCTGCCGCACCCGGACAACCTGCGCGTGGCCCGCGAGATCGAGCAGACCGTGCGGGACAACGGCGCGGTGCCGGCCACGATCGGCATGATCGGCGGCGAGCTGATCGTCGGCCTGGACGACACGCAGATCGAGCACCTGGCGCTGGCCGAGGGGGTGGCGAAGCTCTCCGTCCGTGATCTCGCGGTGGCGGCCGCGAAGCGAGCGGACGGCGCCACCACGGTGGCGGCGACGAGCGCGGTCGCGGCCGCGGCCCAGATCGGTGTGTTCGCCACCGGCGGGCTGGGCGGGGTGCACCGCGAGGCGAACGTGACCTTCGACGAGTCGGCGGACCTGACGACCCTCGCCCGGACCCCCATCGTCGTGGTCTGTGCCGGGGTGAAGTCGATCCTCGACGTCGGGGCGACGCTGGAGCGGCTGGAGACGCTCGGGGTCGCGGTCGCCGGGTACCGCACCCGCCGCTTCCCCGGCTTCTTCGTCACCGACGGCGGGTTCGACGTCGACTGGCAGCTGGATTCGCCGGAGCAGGTGGCCGACGTGATCCGGGCGCGCACCGACCAGGGCGCCGGGGCGGGTGCGCTGGTGCTGGCCAACCCGCTGCCGGTCGACGAGCAGCTCGACCCGCAGCTGCACGACCGCACCCTCGCCGAGGGGCTGGACCTGCTGGCCCGGGACGGGATCACCGGCAAGGCGGTGACGCCGTTCCTGCTCAGCCACTTCCACGAGAGCACGCACGGGCAGAGCCTGGCGGTCAACGTGCGGATCATCCTGCGCAACGCGGCGCTGGCCGCGCGGATCGCGGCGGCGGGCTCCACCGCTGCGGCGCCGCTGGGCTTCGCCGTGCCCGCGTGATCGTCGTCGGGGACCTGGTCACCGACGTGCTGGTGGCGCACGACGGGCCGATCCAGCCCGGATCGGACACGGCCGCGGCGATCACCGTGGGCGGGGGTGGCCAGGCCGCGAACACGGCGGCCTGGCTGGCCCACGCCGGGCAGGCGGTCACGCTGGTCGCGGCGGTCGGCGACGACCCGGCCGGGCGGGAGCGGGTGGCCGAGCTGATCGCGGCCGGGGTGCGCTGCGCGGTGCGGGTGCACCCGGGCGCGGTCACCGGCAGTGTCGTGGTGCTGGCCGGCCCGCACGAACGCACCATGATCACCGATCGGGGCGCGGCGCTGCTGCTCGGCCCGGACCACGTGACCGCCGCGATCGACGCCGCACCGGAGGCCCGCCACCTGCACCTTTCCGGGTATCCCCTGCTGCACGCCGCATCCCGGCGGGCCGGTCTCGCGGCCCTCGCGGCGGCCGCCGCGAAGGGTTTGACGACGAGCGTCGACGCGGCGTCGGCGGCGCCGTTACGGTCGGTGGGCGCCGAGGCGTTCCTGGGGTGGGTGCGCGACGCCGACCTTTTGCTGTGCAACGCCGACGAGTCGGACGTGCTGGCCGGGCCCGGCACGGCGACCGAGCAGGCGGCGCGGCTGACCCAGCACGTCCGCAACGTGGTCGTGAAGCGAGGGGCCGACGGCGCCACCTGGGCCGCCCGCGACGGGGCGGTGCGCTCGGTGACTGCGGGGCGGGTACCGATGAAGGATCCCACCGGGGCGGGCGACGCCTTCGCCGCCGGCCTGCTGGCCGCCTGGTGTGCCGGCGCCGGCCCGGAGGAGGCGCTGGCCGCGGGGGCCCGGCTCGGGGCGGCCGCGGTCGGGCGGATCGGCGCGCGGCCCTAGCGTTTCTCGCGCTCGCGCGTCTCGGGCGGCACGATCTCGGAGTCGATGGTCAGGTATTCCACGTCCTCGGCGGAGTGCCGGGACAGCGAGGCCTGGTGTCTCTGCTGGGCGGCAAGGTCCGAGGCGGCGCGCTCGGCCTTGGTCTTGGCCGGCCGGTCGTTGGCGATGAGGACGGCCATCCAGGGCAGGGCCACCATGCCGACGACGCAGAGGACCAGCCACAGCGGCAACAACGGCGGACGCAGATTGATCAGCACGGCGCCCACGACGAGGCAGGCAGCCCGGATGCTCATCATCGACACGTAGCGGATCTGCCGGCTGCGGAACTGCTCTTCCTGGCTGCGGGCCGCGTCCGTGATCAGGACGGGCCGCTCCGGCTGCTTCTTCACGGTGGGGGTCTCCGATCGACCCCCCATCCTTGCACCGATCAGGTGGCGTTGCCCACTTCGCGACCGATTCGCTGCATCAGAAAAGTTCGATCGAGGGCGCGGTGTCCGCGGCCGCCTGGCCCCCGGTGCTGCTGGCGTGGGTGTTGCGCTGACGCCCCATCACGTGCTTGGCCTGCAGGTCGTCGATGCTGATCACGCGGCTGCGGACGGTCTCGGCGGGGACGGTGCCCTCGGCGTACGAGATCACGTCGTCCGCCTGTTGCCGCACCTGCGTGACCGCCGCGGCGACATGTTCCAGCATCTGCCGGGTGATGTCCTGGAACTGCACGTGCCCGACCGCGCCGGTGGTCTCCCGCGACAGCGCGTCGGAGCTCTGCTGGACGTGCTCGGCGGCCTCCACGGTCTCCTTCAGGATCCCGGCCATGAGCTGCGACATCTCCCGCTGGGCGTCGGCGATCCCGACGAGCCGGCGGGTCATCGCGGTGTCCGCGGGCGATTCCGGGGCCTCGGCCTGGGCCCGGTCCCAGTGGCTGTCGTCGGAGAGCACCGCGTCGAGCCGGGTGGTCAGGTCCGAGATGCTGCTGCCGATCCCGCTGGCCGCCTTCGCCGACCGGTCGGCCAGCTTGCGCACCTCATCGGCGACGACCGCGAAACCCTCGCCCGCGTCGCCGGCCCGGACCGCCTCGATCATGGCGTTCAGCGCCAGGATGTTGGTGGCCCGGCCGACCTCCTCGATCTCGCTGACGTGCTGCCGCAGGCCGCGCATCTCGGCCACCAGTTCGTGGATCCTCTCGTCGCGGTACAGGAAGTAGCGGACGAGACGATCCACGAGCTGGTCGTTGGACCCGGTCACCTGGTTGAGCTCGGACTCGGTACGGCCGAGCGTGCCGGCCAGGCGGGCGACGTCGCCGGCCATCACGTCGGCCAGCGAGTCGACCTTGAGGAGCTGCTCCACGATCGCCTCGGCGGCCTCGCCGGTCTGCGTGATGACATCGCCCACGTGGGCGTCGATCACCTCGCAGAAGGCGGGCACCGGGCGGAGCGCGCCGGTCACGACGTCCGCCTGGACGCGCTGCTCCTCCGGGGTGTCGGCGGATGATGCGGGCCGGCGGAGAAGTGCCATGGGATGCGTACCTCCAGGCGGGTGGCGCCTCAGGCGCCGGGGACGACCTGCTTGATCACGCCGAGCAACTGCTCCGGGCCGACCGGCTTGACCAGCCAGCCGGTGGCGCCGGCGGACTTGGCCTCGTTGCGCTTGGTCTGCTCGGACTCGGTGGTCAGCATGAGGATCGGGGTGAAGCGCATGCCGGGGGCCTTGCGGGCCTCGCGGGCGAACGTGATGCCGTCCATCTGCGGCATGTTGACGTCGCTGATGATCAGGTTGGGCTTGACACCCTTGCCGAGCTTGTCCATCGCTTCCTTGCCGTGGCCGGCGGTCTCCACGGAGTAACCGGCCTTGGTGAGGATGGACTTGAGGCTCATGAGCATGGTGGCGGAGTCGTCGACGAGCATCACGGTGGTCATGGCGGGTGATCGCTTCCTGTTCGGCTGGTGCCGCTGGTCCCCACGAGCAGCGGCAGCACCTGAACCGCCAAGAACGGATCGGCCGGTGCCGCAGTTATCTTCGGCTGGAACCGCAGCATGGCCTGAAAAGCGCCGGTATGAAGATGGTTGCATCGACGCAGGCTGATCCGCGCCTTCGGGGTGGCGCGCAACCAGGTGGCCAGTTGCTCCACCTCGTCGACGGTGACCACCCCGCTGAGCGAGGCGAGCGTGTCACGGAACTCGAGCGGCAAGGCCGAGCACCTCCTTCATGTTGAGCACCAGCAGCACCAGGCCGTCGCCCAGCAGAGCGGTGCCGGAGAACTCGTCGGCGTACGCGAGCAGGCCCTCCATCGGTTTGAGGATGACGTCGACCTCGCGGTGGAACTGCTCGACCAGCAGCCCGACGCGCTGGTTGTGCAGGCTGACGATCAGGATCGCCCGGTCCGCGGCCGGGTCCGGGGTCCACGGCATGTCCAGCGCGCGGGCCAGGTCGATCACCGGGACCACCTCGCCGCGCAGCACCACGACGTCGGAGTGCAGCACCCGGTTCATCTCGGCCGCGGGCACCCGGACGGTCTCGACGACCAGGTCGACCGGGATGCCGAAGCGCTGGCCGGCCACGCTGACCACCATCACCTGGGTGACCGCCATCGACAGCGGCAGCCGCAGCCGGGTCGAGGTGCCCCGGCCGAACTGGGACTTCATGGTCACGGTGCCGCCGAGCTTCTCGACGCTGGCGCGCACCGCGTCCATCCCGACGCCGCGGCCGGAGAGGTCGGACACCTGGTCGGCGGTGGAGAAGCCGGGACGGAAGACCAGGTCCACCGCGTCGGTCTCGGACAGGGTCTCCAGCTCCTCCTCGGAGATCAGACCCTTTTCGTACGCCTTGCGTTTGACCCGCTCCGGGTCCACGCCCCGCCCGTCGTCCGAGATCTCCACGATCACCGCGTCGCCGTCGGCCACCGCGGACAGCGTGATCCGGGCCGTCGACGACTTGCCGGCCGCCGTCCGCTCGTCGGGCGCCTCGACACCGTGGTCGAGGCTGTTGCGCACCAGGTGGACCAGCGGGTCGCCGAGCGCCTCGATGACGTCCTTGTCGGCCATCGTGTCCTCGCCCTCGAGGATCAGCTCGATGCTCTTGCCCAGGCGCCGGCTCAGGTCGCGGACCAGGCGCGGGAAGCGGGAGAAGGCGACCGACAGCGGGAGCATCCGCACGTCCATCACCGCCGCCTGGAGTTCCTCGGCGATGCGGTGCAGGCCGGAGTACTGGTCCTTGATGCGGCGGCTGAGCACCCGGCTGCCGAATTCCTCCTCGGCGGCGTCGGCCAGGAAGGTCAGGCCGTTCTTCGCCACGTTCAGCTCGCCGACCAGCTCCATCAGGTGGTCGACCTTCTCCTGGTCGACCTTGAGGATGCGGGTGCCGACCTGTCCGCCCGGGTCCTCGGCGCGGCCCTTCTCCATCTGCGGGCGCTCGGCCGGCGGGGGCGGGGGCGGAGGGAACGCGGCCGGCGGAGGCGGGGCGTCGCCGAGCAGGCGGGTGACGACCTCCTTGAGCTCGGCCGGGTCGGCGACGGTCGTCTCCACCGGTTCGCCGAGGGCCTGCGCGGCGGCAGCGACCGCGTGGGCGGTCGCGCTCAGTTGCGTACCGGAAAGGGTGTTGATCGTCAGGGAGCGCAGCGCGCCGGCCAGCACCGCCCGGGCATCCGCCACCAGGTCGGCGTCCCGCCCGCCGGCTTCCTCGGTCTTGGCGACCGGCGCCGGCGCCGGCTCGGCGGGTTGCTCGCCGGTGAGGTGCCGGCGGATCGCCTCGCCGTCCAGCTCGACGACCTCGATCTGGTCGCTGACGTAGCGGAACAGGTAGTCCAGCTCGCCCACCCCGGCCCGGGTGGCGAAGACGAAGCCGACCAGGCAGGCGTACTCGTCGTAGTCGGGGGCGGCCGGCCATTCCGGCGGGACGATCACGTCCACCCGGTCCAGGGCCGGGACCTGGCTGATCAGGTGCAGCGGGTCCTCGGCGCGGAAGAAGCAGCCCTCGTCCGGCGTGTACCGGACGAACCGCAGCAGCGACGAGGTGGTGCGCAGCCAGGTGGACGCCTCGGTGAGCCAGTGCTGGTCGAACCGGTCCAGCCAGTCGGGCACCACGTGCCGGGCGACGTGGGCGACCGCGGCGACCTCGTCCTGCACGGTCTCGCCGCCGAGCGGGCCACGGAGCTTGGTGATCAGGCCGGCCGCGTCGCCGGACGCCGAGGACGGCAGCCGTTCGTGCGTGGTGACGTGCGCGAGCCAGCCGCGGATCAGGTCGAACGCGGCGAGCAGGTCGTCGGTCATGCCGCTGTCCAGGGACAGGCCACCACCCCGTACGGCGTCCAGGAGGTCCTCGGCGGCGTGCGTGAGCCGGGTCAGCTCGGGGAAGTCGAACAGCCCGGACGAGCCTTTGAACGTGTGCGCGGCCCGGAACACCTCGTTGACCAGCTCCGGGTCGCCCGGGTCGCGCTCCAGCTGGAGCAGGCCCTCGTCGACCTGGGTGAGCAGGTCGGCGGCCTCGGCGAGGAACTGGGCGAGCAACGGGTTCATGCGGTGACACCCCGTCCGGCGGTGAGCATCCGGGCCACCCGCACCAGCCGTTCCGCGCCGACCGGCTTGACCATGTAGAGGTTCGCCCCGGCGGCGTACGCGCGGTCGGCGTCGCCCGGCCGGTCCTCGGTGCTGATCATCAGCACCGGCGCCGGCGTGCCCACGGTCTCCGACCGCAG
The DNA here is from genome assembly GCF_934643405.1 of uncultured Actinoplanes sp. Classification (GTDB taxonomy): domain Bacteria; phylum Actinomycetota; class Actinomycetes; order Mycobacteriales; family Micromonosporaceae; genus Actinoplanes. The sequence continues at coordinate 9,970 of NZ_CAKUCL010000113.1, read as the reverse complement.
CGTCTCCACGCAGGTGTAGCCGTTCATCTTGGGCATGTTGACGTCGACCACGAACAGGTCGTACGCCGTGGTCAGCGCCGCCTCGACCGCCTCCAGCCCGTTGGCCGCCTCGGCGACCTGGAAGCCGGCGTCGCCGAGGAGCTGGGAGTGGTACAGCCGGACGGTGGCGGCGTCGTCGACGACCAGCACCTTCGGTTGCGTTTCGGTCATCGGTTCGCTCCGGTCGGTCGTTGGTAGACGAGGCCCTCCGGCAGGCGGGTGGGTGTGAAGATCGGCGAGATGCGGCTCATCGACTCGGAGTGGCCGAGGAACAGGTAGCCGCCCGGGCGCAGCGCGCCGTACAGGTTCTCGGCGGCCCGCCGGCTGGACAGCTCGTCGAAGTAGATCAGCACGTTCCGGCAGAAGATCACGTCGAAGTCGCGGAACTTGCGCATCTCCGCGGTGTCGCAGACGTTCATCTGGTGCAGCGTGACCGCGTCGCGGATCGCCGGGTCGAGCTGGTAGCGGCCGGAACCGACCGGCGTGAAGTACTTGGTGACCCACGGCTTGGGCACCCGCTGCAGGGACCGCTCGCCGTAACTGGCGTGGCGGGCCCGGTCGAGCACGGTGCTGTCGATGTCGGCGCCGTGGATCTCCACGTCCACCCGGTCGATCAGGTCCCACTCCTCGAGCAGCCGCAGGGCGATCGAGTAGGGCTCCTCACCCGTCGAGCACGGCAGCGAAAGGATCTTGACCGGCCCGACGATCCGTCCCGCCCCGCCGCGCGAGGCCAGCACCTCGGGCAGCACCGTACGGATCATCGAGTCGAACTGGTAGTCCTCCCGCAGGAAGTACGTCTCGTTGACGGTGAGCTGGTTGATCAGATCCTGGAGCAGGTCCGCCCGGTCGCTGAGCCGCAGCGCCGCGAACCAGCTCGAGAAGCTGTCGAACCCGGCGTTGCGGATGCAGGTGTCGATCCGCTTGTCCACGAAGTACCGCTTGGCCGAGGTGAACTGGATGCCGGTGCGTTTGTAGAAGTACTCGCGGAACTTCTCGAAGTCGGCCTCGCCGAGCCCCGCGCTCGTCGCGCTCGTCATCGCAGGGCCGCCTCCACCGTGAACCGCAGGAACGGGTCGTCCGGGAAGCGCTGGACCGCGCCGGTGAGCAGCTCGGCGTGCTCCGGGCCGACCGAGGGCAGCAGCGCGTCGATCGCCGACGCCACCACGTTCGGATGCGGATCGTCGCGGATCATCTCGGCGAGCCAGGTCAGCGATCCGGGATGGGGCAGGTCGGCGAGCACCATCGCGGTCATCACCCGTACGTCGTGGTCGGGGTCCTTGAGCAGCCGGGGCACGATGGCCGGAACCGAGACCGGCATGGTGGACAACGTCTCGGCGGCCGCCGTGCGCAGCGAGGCGTCGTCGCTGGCCAGGTGCACGGCGAGCCCCTCGGCGACCTGGTCGGTGTCGTGCGCGGCCAGCGTGGTCAGCATCGCGTCCCGGACGAGCGGCTCCTCCTCGGCCGCGACGCGTTCCAGCAGCGCGGGCACCGCCTCGGCGACGCCCTCCAGGCCGAGCGCGGCCTCCCGGCGCCGTTCCGGGTCCGGATCGTCGAGCTGCTCGATCGACGGCGGGGCGGTCTCCTGCGGGTCCTGCTCCTTGCGGCGGACGAGTCCCACGGTGCTTCCCTCCTTCTCTGGCGGAGCTCAACGGACCCAGGCGGCGAGCCGGTCGGCGATGGCGTACGACGGCAGCACCTCGGTGGCGCCGCCGCGGCGGGCCAGCTCACCCGGCATGCCCCAGACGACGGCGGTCTCCTCGGCCTCGGCGATCGTGCGGCCGCCGGCCTGGTGGACCGCGGCCATCTCAGTGGCGCCGTCGTCGCCCATCCCGGTCAGCAGCGTGCACACCAGGCGGTGCGGGTCGACGTGCCGGCGGGCCGAGGCGACCATCCGGTCCACGCTGGGGTGCCAGCGGTACTCGGCGCCGGACGGGACACTCTTGACGATCAGGCCGTCGGTGCGCCGGGCCACCACCACGTCGGCGCTGCCCTTGCCGAGGTAGATGTTGCCCCGGTGCATCGTCATGATCCGGTCGACCTCGTGCACCCGCAGCGCGCAGAGGTCGTCGAGGCGGCGGGCCAGCGCCGCGGTGAACGACGCCGGGATGTGCTGGGCCACCACCACCGGCGCGCCGAAGCTCGCGGGCAGCTGCGGCAACAGCTCCGCGAGCAGCTGCGGGCCGCCGGTCGACGAGCCGACCAGCACCAGATCGACCGACCCGGGCGCGACGATCTCGGCCGGCCGGGACGGCGGCGCCGCCGGCTTCGCGACCCGCGGCCGGCCGATCCGGGCCGCCGCCGCGCCGCGCACCTTGCGGACCAGCTCGCGAGCCACCTCGTCGATGTTCAGCGACACCGTGCCGCCCGGCTTGGCCACGTAGTCGATCGCGCCGAGCTCCAGCGCCTCCAACGTGACCAGGGCGTTCTTGTCGGTCAGCGAGGAGACCATGACCACCGGGGTGGGCTGCCGGCTCATGATCTCGGCGAGGCACGACAGGCCGTCCATCTCCGGCATGTTGACGTCGAGGGTGATGACGTCGGGGTGCACCCGGCCGAGCTGGTCCAGCGCGTCCGCCCCGTTGCGGGCGGTGTGCACCTCGAACTCGCCGGTGTCGGTGAGAATGTTCTTGATCGCCCGGCGCATCAGCGCCGAGTCGTCGACGACCAGGACTGAGGTAGCCATCTGTCAAGCGCCCGCCAGGGCGCCCTCCTCCTCGGCGATGACCTCTTCCAGCGCCTGCGCCTGGTCGGCGGCGAGCAACTGGTCGACCTGGACCAGCAGCAGCATCCTTTTCTGCTCCGGCAGGTTCGCCACCCGCGAGACCACCCGGGCCTGCTCGGCGGAGAGCTGCGGCGCCGGTTCCAGCACGTGCCGGCCGACCCGTGCCACCTCGGCGACCGAGTCGACGATGAAGCCGGTCCGCACCCCGCCGATGATCAGCACGACGATGCGCTGCCGCTCGTCGCGTTCGGTGCGCTCGAGGCCGAGCCGGGTGCGCAGATCGACCACCGGCAGCACGGTGCCGCGCAGGTTGACCAGGCCCTCGACGAAATCGAACGACTTGGGCACGCGGATCAGCGCCTCCGGCACCCGGATGATCTCCTGTACGGCGTCCACGTCGACGGCGTACTCCTCGTCGTCGAGCCGGAACACCACGAACAGCTCCTCGTCGCCGCGCCCGTCGTCGGCGCCGCGCGATTCCTGGGACATCTCCGGCATCTCCTCACCGCCCTGGTGTTCGGCGATCTCGGTGCGCACCTCGGGCGAGTCGAACATCCGGTTCACGCTGAGCACCGACACCAGACGCTTGCCGTCCTCGAGCCGGCACACCGACTCCACCTCGGTCTTGCGGCCCTCCGCGGCCATGAACCCGGGCAGCGGCGCGACCAGCTGATGCGGGACGCGCAGCACCTCGCGCACGGTGTCCATCACGACGCCCACCACGCCGCCGTCCAGCGACACCACGACGATCCGGTTCTGCGGCTCCAGGTCGGTGACCGGCAGGCCGAAGACCCGGCGCATGCTCACCACCGGCAGCAGCCGGCCGCGCAGGTCGATCACGCCGAGAACCCGGTTGCCCGCGTTGGGCACGTGGCTGACCGACTCCGGGGCCTGCACGATCTCCTGCACCTGGTCGATCGGCAGCGCGTACTCCTGGCCCTCCACCGCGAAGCTGACCAGCTCCAGCGTGTCGTCCAGCTCGCCGTCCTCCTCGTCGCTCTCGGCGGCGAGCCGGGACGGTGGTCCGGCGTCCCGGCCGGCCGGCCGGCTGGCGAGCTGGTCGAACTCGGAGCCGACCAGACGGTCCACGTCCAGGACCGTGGTCATGCCGCCGTCGCCGGCCTTGATCACGCCGACCAGCACGTCGGAGTCGACCGTGGACTGGACCGCGTCGGCGGGCTCCATCGAGGCCGGGTCGATGCTGATCACGCTGGCCACCCGGTCCACCACGAAGCCCAGCGGCACGCCGCCGTCCACCACGATGACCCGCGTGGTCTCGTCGTGCTCGGCCTGCGTCATGTCGCAGCACCGGCGCAGGCTGACCACCGGCAGCACCCGGCCGCGCAGGTTCGCCAGCCCCTCCAGCGAGGGCGGGCCGAGCGGCACCTTCACCACGGCGGGCATCCGGATGATCTCCTGCACCCGGCGCATCGGGAAGGCGTACCGTTCCCCGGCCATGTCGAAGGTGACGTAGTCCGCGCTGTCGTCCTCGGCGTCCATCAGCGGGTCTCCCTCCCCCGACGTCATGCGGCGTTCTGCAGCTCGTCGGCGAGCGCGGCGATCTCCTCCACCGCCGCGGCCAGCTCCTCCGCGCCCTGGGCCTGCTCGCGAGCCGCGGTCGAGGCCTGGCCGGCCAGTTGCTCGGCTTCGTTGGCCGCCGTGGAGATCTGCTCGAGGCCGGTCTTCACCTCGCCGAGCGTGGAGGCGATCTGCTCGGCGGCCTCGCGGACCTCGTCGTTGCCGGCCCTGACCTGCTGCATGTCCCGCTCGATCTCGGCGAGCCGTTCGGTGGTGGCCTTGGCCGTCTCCACCTCGGCGAGCGCCTGCCGGCTGGTCTCCTCCAGGTCGGCGCGCACCTGCACGATCCGGTCCTGCACCGACTTGACCAGGTCCTTGATCCGGTCGGCGTTGTCCGCCGAGTCGCGGGCGAGGTTGCGGATGTCGGTGGAGACCACCGCGAAGCCCTTGCCGAACTCGCCGGCCCGGGCCGACTCGACCGAGCCGTTGACGGCCAGCATGTTGGTCTGGATCGAGACGTTCGCGATGGCGTCGACGATCTTGTCGATCCGGCGGGAGATCTGCTCCAGCTCGGTGACCTTGCGAACGTTCTCGATGCCGTCGCGGGCCGCCTGGCCGATCGCCTCGATCATCGAGTCGACCGCCTCCTTGTTCGTGCCGAGCAGCTCCAGGATCGCGTCGGCGCGTTCCACCGCGCCGCCCGCGCGGTTCGCCGACATCTGGGCGCCGTCCTCGATCTGGCTCACCGACCCGGCGGTCTGCTGACCCTTCTCGGCCGCGGTGCGGGCACCCGTGTTGATCTCGGTGATCGCGGTGTTGATCTGGGTCGCGGCCCGGTTGATCTCCTCGACCGCGGCGGACAGCTCCTCGGCCGCCGACGCCACGTCCTCCGCGCTCTTGCTGATGTCGGTGCTGGTGCGCAGCCCGTCGGAGATCTCCGCCAGCGCCTCCGCGGCCTGCTCGCTCTGCCGCAGCGCCTGAGTCTGCTGGTTGACCGTCTGCAGTGATTCCTCGCAGGCCGCCGACTGCTGCTCGGCGGCCGCCGCGATCTCCTCCGACCAGGTCTTGGCCTGCCTGGTCGCCTGCTGCGACTCCTCGGCCGCCTTCGCCATCTGCGTGGCGCCTTCCATGATCGTGCTCATGTCGGCCCGGATGGTCTCCAGCTGCCCGATGATCGTCTTGCCCTTCTCCACCTCGCCGCGCGCCGTCTCCGCGGACGACTGCACGGCCGAGGCGATCTGCGTGACGCTGGCCCGCACCTCGTCGATCAGGTCGCGGATCTGCCGGGCGCTGCGCTCACTGGTCTCGGCCAGGGTGCGCACCTCGTCGGCCACCACGGCGAAGCCCTTGCCGTGCTGACGGGCCCGGGCGGCCTCGATCGCGGCGTTGAGCGCGAGCAGGTTGGTCTGGTCGGCGATGTGCGCGACGGTCTTGACGATCTCGCCGATCTCGTCGGCCTGCTTCTCCAGCTCGGTGATGGTCACCACCGACTCGGTCTGCCGGCTCGACGCGCTGTCCACGTTCGCGAGCAGGGCGCTGATCCCGGTGCGGGTCTCGTTGAGCAGGTTCTGCAGCGCCTGGCTCAGGTCGGCGACCTGGCGGGTGGTCTGGCCCTGGCGGCCGACCCGCTCCTCCACCTGGCCCATCGCGGCGAGGCTCTGCTGGGTCGCGCCCGAGGCCTCCTCCGCGCCCGCCGAGATCTGCTGCATCGACTCGGTGAGCTGCCGGGACGCCTCGGCGGCCTCGGCGTTCTGCGCGGAGATCTCCGCGGTGGCCGCGGCGATGCGCTCCGCGGCCTGCTGCTGCTTGGCCACCGACCGGGCCTGACGGCGGTTGCCGTCGTCGGCGGCGCCGCGGGCCGGTCTGGCTGGGGCGGGGGCGGCCGCCGGCCGGGGCCTCTCGGTGGCGCGCCCGTTGGTGCTGCTCGTGGTCAAAGGCATGGGGACGTTCCCCTCTCGATCCTTTTTCAGGCACGCTTCAGTGGCCCGGTCGGTTGTCCGGGCGTACGTGTGCTTGATTGGGGTTCCAGCCGGCGCTTTCGCCTATCGAGATCCTGGCACCGGGCAAAGGCCGGACGAGGGGAAATCGAGCTACTTGAAGATCAGGCTTTTGCGGCCGCTTTCAGCGCCTTCTTGTAGGCACGGACCTGCCCGAGCGAGGCGTCGTCGACGATGTCGGCGACCGACCGGTACGAGCCCTCCTCGCCGTAACCGCCGGCCGCCTCCCGCCAGCCGGCCGGTTGCACGCCGTACTGCTTGCCGAGGAGAGCCACGAAGATCTGCGACTTCTGCTTGCCGAAACCGGGCAGCGAGGCGACCCGCTTGAGCAGCTCGGCGCCGGTGCTCGCGTCCCGCCAGAGATTGGCGGCGTCGCCGTCGTAGCGTTCCACGAGCACGCGGCAGACCTCCTGCACGCGGGTGGCCATCGCCTTGGGGAACCGGTGCAGCGACGGCGGCGTGGCGAACACCGCGATGAGCTCGTCCGGGTCGGCCGCGGCCAGCTCCGCTGCCGAGGGCATGTGCCCGAGCCGCCGGCTGAGCTCGTACGGCGAGCTGAAGGCCTTCTCCAGCTTGTCCTGCTGATCCAGGATCATGCCGATGAGCAGCGCCAAGGGGTTGGTGGAGAGCAGCGCGTTGGCTTGCGGGTCGATCGGCAGCGAGAGGGTCATGAGGCCCATCTTGCCGTGCGGTCCGGCGCTGTTGTGCTTCGCACCCGGCGGAGTTGTTTATCCGCAACGGCAGCGGAGATACGGTTCCGGCATGAGTGACTCACCGGAAAGCATCGAGCGGGAGATCGCCGGCAGCGACTACGGGCCCGGCGTGTTCGACGAGCCGAGCACGTATCGGCCGGAGAAGGGCGACGACGACCCGGGGCTGTCCAGCACGCTGGCCGCGGGTGAGGACCTGGAGCTGCTCCAGGACGGCGGTCCGCACCCGCAGGAGGGCATCATGACCACGACCGGCGGAACCGCCGGACCGAACAGCTTCCGTACGCGTCCGCGCAGCGGCCCGGGGGTGGCGAACACGACCACCGGCGACGCCACGACGGGCGCCATGGAGACGCCGGTCGACAGCTACACCAGCGACGCGAGCAGCAACTCGGTCGACTAGTCTCGGCCGCGTGACGAGGCCTGGCGCATCCCCCGAGCCGGGCGAGCTGCTGGCGTCCGGGCGGGAGGCGGACGTCTTCGCGCTCGGCGACGGGCGGGTGCTGCGCCGGTACCGGTCCGCATCGGCGCACGACTCGGCGGACGAGGCGGCCGTCATGGCGTACGCGGGAAGCAGGGGTTTTCCGGTTCCCGCCGTCCACGCCGCCGAGGGCACCGACATGGTGATGGAGCGGCTGGACGGTTCGACGATGGCGCAGGCCGCCCTCGCCGGCCGGATGTCCGCGACCGAGGCCGCCGAGATGCTGGCCGACCTGATGCGGCGGCTGCACGAGGTACCCGCCCGCGACGGCGAGGGCTCGATCATCCACCTCGACCTGCACCCGGACAACGTGGTGCTCACCGCGCGCGGCCCGGTCGTCATCGACTGGCGCAACGCCCGTGACGGAGACGCCGACCTGGACACCGCGCTGACCGCGCTGATCCTCGCGCAGGTGGCGATCGGGTCGATCGCGCATCCGCTCGGGCCGCAGGCGGGCACCGTGCTCGAGCGGTTCCTGCGGATGGCGCCGGGCGAGCCGTTGCGGATGCTCGACGAGGCGCTGAAGCTCCGCGCGGGGCAGCTGACCATGGCGCCGGACGAGATCGCGATGCTGCCGGCCGCGGCGGCGCGGGTGCGAGGGGAGGGCTGATGCGGGCGCTCGTGCAGACCGTGTCCCGGGCAAGCGTGACCGTGGCCGACGAGGTGGTCGGCAAGATCGAGGACGGGTTGCTCGTGCTGGTCGGCGTCACCCATGACGACACGACGGCCAAGGCGGCGGAACTCGCCCGGAAGACGTATGAACTGCGCATCCTGGACGGAGAGGCGTCGGCTTCGGACGTCGGGGCGCCCCTTCTGGTGGTCAGTCAGTTCACCCTCTACGGGGAAACCCGTAAGGGCCGGCGGCCGTCGTGGAGTGCGGCGGCGCCGGCCGAGATCGCCGAGCCACTGGTCACGGCGTACGTGGAAGCGCTGCGCGCCCGGGGAGCGACCGTCCAGACCGGCCGCTTCCGGGCGCACATGCTGGTGGAGAGCGTGAACGTGGGACCGCGCACGCTGCTGCTGGAGCTCTAGAACAGGCCTCGCCGCCGGGCCGACTGCTGCAGCCAGTCGTCCAGCTGCGCGGCCCAGTCCACCCGGTCGACGGTCGCGTAGTCGACAGTGAAGTTCCCGAACGCGTCGTGGCCCTCGGTGAACAGCCCGCCGCGCTTGTCCAGCTCCAGGATCACCTGCAGGCGCTGCGGCGTCGGGATGAAGGTCAGCTCCAGCTGGTTGATGCCGCTCGCGTAGCGCGGCGCCGGGTGATATTCGATCTCCTGGTAGAACGGCAACTGCTGCTGTACGCCGTAGACCCTCCCGCGTTCCACATCGGCTCTGCTGAAGCGGAACCCCAAGCGCTGCAACGCCTCCATGATGCGTTCCTGGGCCGGCAACGGGTGCACCGCGACCGCGTCCAGATCGGACTTGTCGACCGCGCGGGCGACCTCGAGCTCGGTGGACAGTCCCATCGTCATGCCGTGCAGGTGCTGGCCGGCCACCTCGGTGATCGGTGTCTCCCAGGGCACGTCGATCCGGAACGGCACGTCGTGGCGCGCGCCCGGCTCCAGCCGGAACGAGCCGGTCAGCCGCTGCCGGTGGAACTCCTGATCGGCGTTGTACTCGGTGTCGCCGCTCTCCACCTCGACGCGGGTCAGCAGGCCGACCGCCAGGTACTCCACATCGACGGCATGGTCACCGCCGACGATGTGCACCTGGCCCTCGAGATATCCGCCGGGCCGGCAGTTCGGATTGGCGAGCACCGTCTCCACCGACGGGCCGCCCACCCCCAACGCCTGCAACATCCGCTTGAACACCATGAACCCAATCCTCCTCGGTGACGTGTGAAAGCCATCAACTCAAAACCGCATGTCGACTTGGCGACGTCAGGGTTCTCCCTGATTCATGCCACCTGGACGCTTGCCTCACCTCGGTTTAACGCGTTCCAGGCCAAGCTATCGATCACCGGCACGCATGCGGCTGGGAACGCACGAGACGGTTATCAGCGGGGAGGGGACTGAAAGGTGGTCCTGCAGATGAAGGCGTCGGAGTCCACGGCGGCGGTTGCCGTCGACAACAGCATGACCGACGGTGTCGAGCTCCTGGCCGACCTGGACGCCACGGACGAGCGCGGCGCCTCCGCCGACCTGGTCCGGGCGTACCTGAACGGCATCGGGCGTACCAAGCTGCTGACCGCGGTCGAGGAGGTCGAGCTCTCCAAGCGGATCGAGGCGGGCCTTTACGCCGAGGAGAAGCTTCCCGAGGCCGGGCCGGATCTCGCGCCGCTGCTGCGGATCATCGTGGCGGAGGGCAAGGCCGCGAAGAACCACCTGCTGGAGGCCAACCTGCGGCTGGTGGTCAGCATCGCGAAGCGCTACACCGGTCGCGGCATGGCGTTCCTGGATCTGATCCAGGAGGGCAACCTGGGCCTGATCCGCGCGGTCGAGAAGTTCGACTACACCAAGGGCTACAAGTTCTCCACGTACGCGACCTGGTGGATCCGCCAGGC
>NZ_CAKUCL010000112.1 GCF_934643405.1 uncultured Actinoplanes sp. | reverse complement strand
CGCCCGGCGGCGCCTGCCCCTCGCCCCTGGCAGGGTCAGCCGGCGGCGCATACGGCTGCGGCGGCTGATAGGGGTCCGGTGTACCGCCACCCGGCGGATATGTCATGGAGATCCTCCTCGGTTCCCGGGCACCGTACTAGCCCACGAGAAACCGAAGATCGACAACCAGACGTGTCCATCGGGAATCGGCCCACGCCCGCGACGCTCCCGGGAGCGGTGGGGACGCGGCCGCGGGTGAACGCGACGCCGGCGTGCAGCGCCTCGACGACCTGCGGCGGCTGCGGGTGAACGCGGGCGCGAGGGCTTACGTGCGCGGGAAGCGCTGCTGCCGGCCGCCGGAGCACCTGCCGACCCGGCCGCTACGTGCGCAGAAGCGGCCCCGGTGGTGCGGGCGCGCCGTCAGGAGAGCTTCGTCAGCTGGCCCACCGCTCGTTCCACGGCCAGGCAACGGTCCTCGACGTAGTCGATGCCGGCGGCCTCGGCTATCCGGCGCGCCTCGGGCGAGACGATGCCGCTCTGCAGCCAGACCGCGGGGGCCTTGATCTCCACGGCCTGGCGGACCACGTCGACGGCGTCGTGTGCGGGGCGGAAGATGTCGACCAAGTCGATGGGTTCGGTGATGTCGGCCAAGGTGGGGACCGTCTTCACGCCGAAGACCTCGTCCACGAACGGGTTCACCGGGATGATTCGCCAACCGTGGCGGAGCATCTGGAGCGGCACCGTGTGGGACGGCTTCATCGGGTCTCGGGACGCGCCGACCACGGCGATCACGTTTGCCTCTGCCAGGATCTGTTGTGCACTCCTCATCTCATCGACTGTAGTCACCACGGGGCGGTCGCCGGCGATCTCTTGATCACAGCAGGGTGAGCTGCTGCGGCTCGGGGGCTGGAGCGTCGACCGCTCGCGCCTCGCGGGGCTCGGAGCGGCGCAGGCCGTGACGACGGGCGGCCATCCGGACCCGGGCGGCGATCTCGTGCTGATAGGACTGCGGCAGGTACGACCCCTTTCCGAAGAGCTCGCGGTATCGGGGCGCCAGCGCGGGGTGCGTTCGGGTGAGCCACGCCGCGTACCACTCACGCGCGCCGGGACGCAGGTGCAGTGCCAAGGGCGAGATGCTCGCGGCGCCGGCCGCGGCGATCGCCGCCACGGTCTCGTCGATCGACTCGTCGGTGTCGGTGAGGCCCGGCAGGATCGGGGCCATCAGCACGCTCACGTCGAAGCCGGCGTCGGTCAGCCGGCGCACCACGTCGAGCCGCCGTCGCGGGCTGGGCGTGCCGGACTCGACCGCACGCCACACTGTCTCGTCGACGAAGCCGACCGAGACCGCCAGGCCGACCCGGGTCACCGAGGCCGCCTGTTTCAGCAGTTCGAGATCGCGCAGGATCAACGTGCCCTTGGTCAGGATCGAGAACGGGTTGGCGTGGTCGCGCAGCGCCGTGAGGATCTCCGGCATCAAGCGGTAACGGCCCTCGGCCCGTTGGTACACGTCCACATTCGTGCCCATGGCGATCGACTCGCCGGACCAGCGCGGCGCGGCCAGCTCACGGCGGATCAGCTCGCCCGCGTTGACCTTGACGACGACCTTGGTGTCGAAGTCGCGGCCCGCGTCGAGGTCGAGATAGGTGTGCGTGTTGCGGGCGAAGCAGTTGTGGCTGACCACGCCGTCGGCGATGAAGTCGCCCGTGCCGGTGCTGATGTCGAACAGCGGCAGGGTGAGGCCGAGGTCTTCGATGTCGGCGACCGCGAGGTGGCGGCTGCCGCGCACACCGACCCCGGAGGCGTCCAGCGGAGCGTCGGTGACGCCGGTCAGGTGCCGGAAGCGCAGCGCGGCCCACAGGTCACGGTCGATCTCGACGGTGCTGCTCGTGCCGGGCCGGGTGCGCACCGGGGCGCGGCTGGGCAGGCCCAGATGGGTCAGCGCGTCGGTCACCCGGCTCAGGAACAGCAGGTCGCTGCTGGAGAAGCTGATCGCGAGCCGGTCGGCGTGCCCGGCCGCACCGAACGCGCCGGCCAGGAACCCGCGATGCCACCCGGTGGAGGGCGTCTCGGGCCAGCGAAGCGCCTCGTGCAGCGAGATGTCCTGAAGGTAGCCGTCGGCGCGGATCCAGGCGTCGCCCTCGCGGCCCTCGCCGTCGCCCCGGGCCGCGTCGCCGCGGACCAGGCCGCAGAGGAAGCCGGCCTGATAGTCGGGGGACTCCTTGGGCGGCTCGGCGAAGTGGCCGACGCCCAGCATGACGTCGCCCACGGCCAGAGCCGGCTGGTGCGGCTCGGCAGGGCTCACGTGGCGCCAGCCCCGGTCGGTGAGGAAGCGGTGGTCGCCGCTGGAGACCAGGCGGGTGCCGTCGGCCAGGGTGACGCGGAACGCGGGCTTCGACGTGGACCAGTGGTCGAGCACGGTGGTCGGCACATAGCGCCGGCAGGCGCCCGCGCCCATCGTGCCCATCACGGCGTCCCCGGGGCGCACCTCGGCGAGCGGACGGGTGGAGCCGTCGGCCATCAGGATCGGCGTATCACCGGCCAGACAGTACGCACAGGCGTGGGAGCAGCCACGATAGGGATTGATGGTCCACTCGAACGGGACGCGGGACGCGCCCGGAACCCGGTTGATCAGACTCTTCGCCCGGATCTCGTAGAACGTCATGCCGGCGAAGCCGGGGGTGTCGAAGGTGCGAACCGTGGCGCCGGGCAGCGCCAGCGGCAGGGGTGAGGCCGCCGGCGCTGCCCTGTCCAGGAGCGAGTCGCCGTCGGGGGGAGCCGACAGGTGAGACCATCGCATGGCGAAGATTCGAACACATGTTCGACGGCGTTGTCCAGTTGACCTCTGGCGTGTCGCCCAGGCGGCGTGTCGATCAACGCGACGGCGATCAACGCGACGGCGATCAACGCGACGGTGACGAACGCGACTGCCCACGCCGTACGCAAGCAAGAAAGCGCAAGGGCCCGCGGACCGTGACCGGTCCGCGGGCCCTGAAGAAAACCTCAGCTCAGTGGCTGTGCGACGCGAGCTGCTGGCGCACCTCGTCCATGTCCAGCTTCTCGACCTGCTCGATCAGGTTCTCCAGCGCCGACTCCGGCAGGGCGCCGGGCTGCGAGAAGACGATCACGCCGTCGCGGACCGCCATGATGGTCGGGATCGAGCGGATGTCGAACTTCGCCGCCAGCTCCTGCTGGTCCTCGGTGTCCACCTTGCCGAAGGTGATGTTCGGGTGCTTCTCCGAGGAGCGCTCGTAGGTGGGCGCGAAGCGAACACACGGCCCGCACCAGCTGGCCCAGAAGTCGACCAGGACAATGCCGTCCTTGGCGGTGACCTCGTCGAAGTTCTCAGTGGTCAGTGCAGTCGTCGCCATGATGTCTCCGTCCCGGGAATTTGGCTTGCGTGCGGTGTAACCCATCGCCTCTGCTCGCCATTCCCACCGCGTGGCCCGAGACACATCTCCGCGGGCGCGATTTCGGAACGCGGTGGGAACTCATAGTAACGGTCCGTAGGGATTGCTCGGGTCAACTCGCCCCCACTATTTTGCTCTCAGCAATCCCGGCATGACCCTCCGGAGTGAGCCACGTCGCAGGTAGCGCGGGTGATGGCCACCACCAACGCAAACTGATAATAAACCTTCAAGTGAGTCGAGTCACATTTGAAAGACCTTCACATGGATACGCTCGGTAAGGCAGACTTGGTCTTCAACAGAGCGTGGGCGGCGGGTGCCGGGGAGGGCCCCGCCGCTCATTGCGTCTCCCGCCGGCTGGGTTAGCGTAACCGCCCATGATTGCCGGTGAGGACGAGTCCGCCGAGGTCGGCGTGGGGCCGTGGCCGGGTGAATGGCCGTCCGACGCGCGGTACGACCCGGAACTGCTCGAGCACGGCGACCGGCGCAACGTCGTGGACCGTTACCGCTACTGGCGCCGCGAGGCCGTGGTCGCCGATCTGGATCTGCGCCGGCACGACTTCCACGTCGCCATCGAGAACTGGCAGCACGACTTCAACATCGGCACGGTCGTGCGCAACGCGAATGCCTTTCTCGCTGCCGAGGTGCACATCGTCGGGCTGCGCCGGTGGAACCGGCGGGGTGCCATGGTCACCGATCGCTATCAGCACGTCCGCCATCACCCCACGATCGAGGAATTCGTGGCGTGGGCGGCCGGGAGCGACCTGCCGGTGATCGGGATCGACAATCTGCCCGGTTCGCGGCTCATGGAGACCACGACGCTGCCCCGCCGGTGTGTCCTGCTCTTCGGCCAGGAGGGTCCCGGCCTCTCCGAGCCGGCGCGGGCCGCGTGCAGCGAGCTCTTCTCCATTGCTCAGTACGGGTCGACCCGTTCCATCAATGCGGGCGTGGCCAGCGGCATCGCGATGCATGCCTGGATCCGGGCCCACGCCGGTCCGCCGCCCGGCTGAGCGGTGAAGCGGGTTCCGCCGATCCGCTTGACGAGCCGTCGCCGGACCAGCACGGTAGGTGTGTGGGTGTCACGGTGAGTTGCCCCAGGTGCGCTGCGCAGGTCCGCAAGCCGGATCTGATGCACAGCGGCTGGCGTTGCGACAACTGTGGCGAGGTGCCCCCGTTCCACGTCGCCGAGCACATCAACGCGGAGATCGTCGAGGCCGTGCTGCGCCATCAGGCGGCCTCCGCGGAGAAGGTGCCGCTCTGGTGTCCCTGGCCGCTGCCGGCCGGGTGGATGGTGACCGGTGTCGGCTGGGCGGGTGACGACCGTCTGGGCGTACGGGCGACGGCTCTGTCCTGTTCCGGCCCGGAACCGCTCGGCGGCGGTCCCGCCGACGTCATGCTGATCGCCGAGGTCCCCGGCGTCGGGCTGGGCACGCGCTTCGCCGGAATTCCGGGCATCGACCCCGGCTATCTGATCGCCGAGGCGCTCTCGGCCCCCAATGGACATCCCGGTCCACATGCCAAGATCAAGGCGGCCGGCCACCCTACTCCACTGTGGTGCGTCAAGTCCCCGGAGGATCGAAGCGCATACGTGAGTGAGGCCAAAGGAATGTGGCTCTATGCGGTAGCGTGGCCCGCAAGCGCGGGTTACTTCCTCGCGGAGCACGTGGTCCTGCACGATCTCCGCGAGGGGGTGCCGCCCGAGCTCGTGTACGGAGCGCCGTCGCCCTACCTCCACGGCCGGGTCTGATTCTGGGCTTGACCTGCGGGAACGGTATCGGCTTTTCGGACACATTGTTCACACCGAGCGACGAAACTGATACCGTCAGTACTGCCGCGGCGCTGACCGTCACCCGCACCCACAGGAGAAGGCCCGCCATGATCAAGAAGGTTCTGACCTGGCTTGGTATCGCGTTCTTGATCTTTTTCATCGCCTTCAACCCGAACTCGGCGGCATCCGTCTTCGAGTCGCTCGGGGGCACGATCGCCGACATTGCCCGAGGCTTCGGCACGTTCTTCACGAACCTCGTCGCTTAGCATCACCCCATGGGTGGTCCAGCTGAGCCGCACGAGCCAGGAGGCGAGGGCGCCGGGCGCCCTCGCGACGAAAACGACCCGAGCTACGGGTACAACGACCCGGCGTTCGACCCGGACCTCGAAGACTCGCGTCGTCGCCGCGCCTATTCGGACGGTCCTGGCTTCTCCCCGGACGCGGGATACGCCGACGACGCGGGCTACGCGACCGACCCCGGTGAGTACCAGGCGCCGATCTTCACCCAGGAAGAGCTGGAGGGTCTCGGCCCCGAAGGTGGCGGCAGCGGCCCTCGGCGCGTCCTGCCGCTCGAGGACGAACCGACCACACTGGTCGCCCGCTACCTGTTCCCCACCGAGCGGTACCGCGGCGAGTGGAAACGGCACTGGATCCACCTCTCCGGACCACTGGGGATCGGTGCCGCCGCGACACTCGCACTTGGATACCTGGCCGGCTTCCTGACCCGGCAGAACATCGACGGCCTGGTCACCGTGGCGGTGCTGATCTGGCTCGCGGTGATCGGCTGGGTCGCCTGGAAGGTCTTCGACTGGTACTTCGACCGGTTCATCCTGACCAACAAGCGGGTGATGGTCGTCAACGGCATCGTCACCCGCAAGGTCGCGATGATGCCCCTGCTGAGGGTCACCGACATGAAGTACGAGCAGTCCGCGCTCGGCCGGATGCTCAGCTACGGCACGTTCGTGCTGGAGTCGGCCGGCCAGGACCAGGCGCTGCGTGAGGTCAAGCATCTGCCCAACCCCAACGAGCTCTATCTGCGCGTCGTGGAGGAGATGTACGAGCCGCAGGCCGTGGAGGCGCGTCTCGGTAAGGACGGCGACGGTGACGACGCCTGACCGGTTCTGTGATGAAGGGATCTGGGGGCACGCCACTCACGGCTCTCCGATGGCCGGTAGCGTTTCCGGGTGACCCGAATCGACCTGCACTGCCACTCGACCGCCAGCGACGGCACGCTCACCCCCGCCGAGCTGGTCCGGGCGGGCGCCGCGGCGGGTCTGGACGTCATGGCGATCACGGATCACGACACGACCGGCGGGTGGGAGGCCGCGGCGGCGGCACGGCCCGAGGGGCTGCGGCTGGTGCGCGGGGCGGAACTGTCCTGCCGCTGGCACGGCGCGCAGCCGGCGATCCCGCTGCACATGCTGGCGTATTTGTTCGACCCGCACGAGCCGCGTCTGGCGGCCGATCTCGTCGCGCTGCGGTCCGACCGCGAGCAGCGCGCCGAGAAGATCGTGGCGAAGCTGCGCGCCGACGGTGTGCCGATCACGTGGGACGAGGTGTACGGGTACGCGGCGGGCGGTTCGGTCGGCCGGCCGCACATCGCGCAGGCGTTGATCCGGGCGGGACTGGTCCGCACCACGAACGAGGCGTTCGCCTCCCGCTGGCTGGGAGCGCGGTATTTCGTACCGAAAGCTGATCTTGACGTTTTCGAGGCGGTGCGTGCCGTACGGGCGGCCGGTGGGGTGCCGGTTTTTGCGCACCCCCGGGCAACCGTGCGGGGCCGGGTGGTGCCGGACCGGCTGATCGAGGAGCTGGCGGAGGCCGGCCTCTTCGGACTCGAGGCCGACCACGAAGATCATTCACCGGCCGAGGCGGCCGAGGTGCGGGCCCTGGCGGACCGGCTCGGGCTGGTCGTCACCGGATCGTCGGACTTCCACGGCACGCACAAGACCGTGCGCCTGGGTGCCTTCATGACCGACCCGGAGGCGTACGAAAAGATCGTCTCCGCTGCGACCGGCGTCACTGTCCTGGGGTGACCCGCGCCGCACCGAACTGCATGGATAGGTCGCGGCACCTACGTTGATCGGGTGAATCTCAAGTTCCTCGGCGAGGTCTTCGTGACCTTGCTGGTGATCGTCGACCCGCCGGGCATGGTCCCGGTGTTCCTGGCGCTCACCGGCACGATGACGTCGCGCGACCGGATCAGGGCCGGTACGCAGGCCGTTCTGCTCGCGCTCAGCGTGATCGTCGGCTTCGCCGTGGCGGGCCAGACGCTGCTGGACTACCTCCACGTGCAGCTACCGGCCCTGCAGGGCGCCGGCGGGCTGCTGCTCGTCCTGGTGGCCTTGGAACTGCTCACCGGCAAGAGCGACGACGCGCAACCGCAAGGCGGGACGACCAACGTCGCCCTCGTTCCCATCGGTACGCCGTTGCTCGCCGGACCCGGCGCGATCGTGGCGACGATGCTGTTCGTCCGGCGTGCCGACGGGGTCGGCGACTACACGGTGATCGGCATCGGCATCGTGCTGGTGATGCTGGCGGTCTGGCTGGTGCTGCGCTTCTCCGGCGCGCTCGTCAAGCTGCTGCGGCCGGCCGGCATCGAGGTCCTCACCCGGATCGCCGGCCTGCTGCTCGCCGCGATCGCCGTGCAGCTGATCGCCGACGCGATCGACGCCTTCGTCAAGCTCTACATCATGAAGCCCTGATCCGGTTTTTGTCGTACGGTGCTGGCAGGATTACCGGGTGCCCTCCACTCGACCCCGCACCGCCGTCCCCGAGCAGCTCGGCTTCGACGGCATGCCCGAGCGGCTGTTCGTCTGCACGCCGAGCAAGCTGGGGAGTTTCGTCGACTGCCCCCGGCGGTACCGCTATTCCTACGTCGACCGTCCCAGCCCGCCGAAGGGGCCACCCTGGGCGCACAACTCGCTGGGCGCGAGCGTGCACACGGCGCTGAAGAACTGGTATGCCCTGCCGATCACGCGGCGCGATCCAGGCGTGCTGCCCACGCTGCTGAAGGCCACTTGGGTACGGGAGGGATACCGCGACGTCGACCAGGAAAAGGCGACCTACGGGCGGGCCCTCGGCTGGCTCGAGACCTATGTTGCCGGTCTCGACCCGAAGGACGAGCCGCTCGGTGTCGAGCGCGTGGTGGCGACCAAGACCGCCGTGCTGGCGTTCAACGGCCGCGCCGACCGCATCGACGCCCGTGACGGCGAAGCGGTGATCGTCGACTACAAGACCGGCCGCGGCGGCCTGGACGCCGACGACGCCCGCGGCTCGATGGCGCTGGCGCTGTACGCGTATGCCGCGCAGCGGACCTTCCGCCGTCCGTGTCACCGGGTCGAGCTGCACCACCTGCCCACCGGGACGGTGGCCGCGCACGAGCACACCGAGGAGTCCCTGGCCCGCCAGGTGCGCCGGGCCGAGGACACCGCGCGAGACATCATGGCCGCCGAGAAGGCGGTCGCGGCGGGCGCCGACCCGGACGCCGAGTTCCCGACGAACCCGGGTTCGCTGTGCAGCTGGTGCGACTTCCGGAAGTCCTGCCCGGCGGGCAGCGAGATCGCGGCGAAGGAGCCGTGGGCAGCGGTGGAGCGCTTGAGCAGCTGATCCGCGGGACGGGGTGGCCGTGGGGCCGGGCGGGCCGGTTGCGGGTGCGCGCGGTGCGAGCTGGGGTCCGGGCGGGGTCGGCGGCAGCGCCGCGCGGGCCGGTTGCGGCGCGGACTGCGAGTGCGGTGACGGGCTGGGGATCCAGGCGGGTTGGCCGCGATGCCGGGCGATCAATGGGGCTTCGGGCGGGGTTAGCTGCGGTCTGGAGCGGGTCGGCCGGGGGGCGCGGGCGGGGCTAGCTGCGGTTCTGGAGCGGGTCGGCTGCGGGGGCGGGCGGGGTGGGGCTACGGGTGCCGGTGGCGCGGGGGCCGGGGCAGGTACTGGGCGGGGAGCCGGGGTCGAGTGGCTGCGGTCAGGCGGCGCCGACCCTTGCCAAGGCGGCCTGGCGTTCTGGGCTGGTG
Organism: uncultured Actinoplanes sp.; assembly: GCF_934643405.1. Taxonomy (GTDB): domain Bacteria; phylum Actinomycetota; class Actinomycetes; order Mycobacteriales; family Micromonosporaceae; genus Actinoplanes. The sequence continues at coordinate 13,319 of NZ_CAKUCL010000112.1, read as the reverse complement.
CGGTAACGACGGGGGAGCGTGGCCAGGACCGTCGAGATCAGCAGGCGCATTCCCCGGGCGGAGAGGTCGGCGGTCCAGTCGGTGGTGCGCCAGCCCGGGCCGCCGTAGAGGCGGCGCGCCCACGGCGGGAGCAGGGCGATGGCGGTGCCGGCGATGCCCAGATATGCCCAGCGGGTCGGGCCCAGGGTCAGGCCCATGCGCAGGGCCCGGTTGCCCCAGTCGCCGGGGACCGGCGGGACGGTCAGGAACAGGGCGGTCTCGGCGCTGTCCCTGGTCAGGGTGAGCTCGGGGCGCATGCGGTCGTAGTACGCCTCCACCTCGGCGGCGGTGGCGGGAACCGTGGACGGGTCCAGGCCTACCAGCTCGGCGGCGCGCAGCTGTTCGGTGTAGTAGCCGTCCACCTCGTCCGGGGTCAGCTTGACGCCGGCCCGGACGGCGGTGGTCAGGAACGACTCGACCTCGGCGACGTGGACCCAGCGCAGCAGGTCGGGCTCGTCGATCCGGAACGTCTCGCCGGTGCGGGGATCCGTGGCGGACAGGCGCGAGTGCAGGCGGCGCAGACGGCCGGCGGCGCGCTCGACCTCGTCGGTGCTGCCGTAGATGACGGTGGCCACGTAGCCGGCCGTGCGGTTCAGGCGGCCCCACGGGTCGCTGCGGTAGTCGGAGTTCTGCGCGACGCCGGCCACCGCGAGCGGGTGCAGCGCCTGCAGGTAGAGGGAGCGCAGGCCGCCGAGCAGCAGAATCGGCTCGCGGTGCAGCTTCCACGTGATCGAGTCCGGTCCGAACAAGCCGGCGTCACCACTCATGGCATCAAGAGTGCCACGCAAAGTTGAACTCGTTCAGGTTTCTTGCATGGGCAGGAGCCGGAAGCCGGGTGAATGCGTTCGCACGACGGACATCAGCCGCAAAACACGGGACTTGGCCACGCCGTACGTCAAAGGTTTTCGGTGTTCCGCCTTGCCTGACATGCGGGACAAAGGCCCCAGAAGGTCACTTCTGCTTCGTCGACTTCGAAGCCGTGGGCGCTGCCCGGGGTGAGGCAGGGGCGTTCGCCGACGACGCAGTCGACGTCGGTGATGTCGCCGCAGCCGCGGCAGACGATGTGGTGGTGGTTGTCGCCGACGCGTGCCTCGTAGCGGGCGGGGCTGCCGGCCGGCTCGAGGCGGCGGGCGAGGCCGGCGCGGGACAGGGCGCCGAGCACGTCGTAAACCGCCTGGGTGGAGACCGAGTCGAGGCGGGTGCGGGCGCGGCGGGCGATGTCGTCGACCTCGAGGTGGCCGCCCTCGGTGAGGATGTCCAGCACGGTGAGGCGCGGCTTGGTGACCCGCAGGCCGTGCGCACGCAGGAGGTCTTCACCGGACATTCACCCATGACAGCACGCTTTTGTGGAAACCCCAACTTCCCTTTTGGCAGCACGGCCTGTTCCGGCAGCATTTCCGCCAAGATTGGTTAGACCTTGAACCAATTCGGCCGAGGGGGCGTACGGACAAGCGACGGATGGCTGTGGCCTGAAACACCCCTATGCTGTCGATTCGTCCCACAACTAGGAGGCGTCGTGTTCGACCAGATAAACGGCTTGCCGGTGCATGCCCTCGTGCTGCACGCGGCGGTCATTTTCGTGCCGCTTCTCGCGCTCGGCGCCATCGTCTACGCGCTCGTCGCGCGCTGGCGATCCAAGATCGGCTGGGCCGTCGCCGGGCTCGCGGTGGTCGCGCCGATCTCCGCACTGATCGCGAGGCTGTCCGGTATCGACCTCTATAACCGGATGCTGGCGCAGGGCTTGAAAGGCCGTGGCAAGGAGATCCTGGACGACCACATGAGCTTCGGGACGACCACGTGGTGGCTGTCGCTGGCGCTGGGTGTGGTGTCGCTGGTGATGGTGGGGCTGACGGTGCGCCGGGGGACGACGGCGCCCAAGGCACTGCAGTGGGTTCTGGGGGCGGCGATGGTGGTGCTGGGGGCGTTGTCGGGCTATTACGTGTTCCGCACCGGGGACGCCGGGGCGACGGCGGTGTGGGGTACCTACTAGGCCTGTCGGCGCGCCCGGCTCGTTGCTCGTCGCAGCGGCCGGGCGCTGCTGTTCGTCAGAACAGGATGCGACCGCAGAGCAGGCACAGCAGAAGCAGCGCGATCGCGCCCGCGACCAGCCCGATGCCGAACGTGACCGTGCGTGCCGAGCCTTCGGCGTCCTCCAGCGCGTCGATGTCCTGCGGCGGCATGGCGCGCGGCGGAGCCGGCTGCGCGATCGTCGGCGGCCGCCACTGCGGAGGCGGCGGCGCCGACTTCGGCGGCCCCGCGTAACGCGGCGTCGGGTCGGGCTCCGGTGCCGAGCGGGGTGCCGGGCCGGGGCTGGTGGAGCCGGGTTCGGGGCGCTGCCAGTACGCGTCGTCGTCCGGGACACCGGTGGGGGAGCTCACGTTCACCGACGGTACAGCCGACGGGGGAAGACTTCCGAAACGGCGCGGGCCTACCCTCGTAGTCGTGAGCATCCTGGATGAGCCCGATCGCGACAACGACGCCGAGCGCGAGGTCGACTTCGAGTCGGAGGAGGCCCCCGTCCTGCCGGAGCAGACGCGCGACGACACCGAGCGTGGGTGGGGCGAGCGCAGCTATGAGAATGACGACCGCCTGCTGGAGGACCGGCCGCCCCACTGGGGCTGACGGATCGGAGGGGGCGGGATCGGATCAGCCGGTGCCGTCAGCTCGGCGGCGATGTCGGCCGTGGGGCGGCGGGCCGGGGCTCGTTCGCTCAATCGGGGCGGATCAGAATCGCGAAGCCTTCGCTCGGGGGAACAACGGCGCGCTGCGCCTCGGCGGGGCTCAGCGCCAGTAAGAGGCCGGCGGTGGTCGGGTCGTAGGGGTCGGCCACTCTCAGGACCAGAGCGGCGGCGGCCAGCGCGGTCGTCCGGTGGTTCGCGTCGAGGCGGAGCAGGTCGACCCGGTTTCCGGGTCGGACCAGGGTCAAGGCGGTCGGATCGGCCAGGCGGACGGGCACGCCGACCTTGCCGGGCGGCATTGGCGGCGCTGCGGCGCCTGCTTGGGGCGGTGCCGCGCCGTTCTGAGTGCCGCCGAGGGGTGGCGCGTCGTTTTGAGTGCCGCCGAGGGGTGGCGCACCGCCTTGGGCACCGCCCGAAGGGGCCGGACCGCTGCGGGTGCCGCCGGCAAGTGCCGCGTTGGCCTGGGCGCCTCCTGTGGGTGCCACACCGGTCTGGCTGCCGCCGGCAAGTGCCGCATTGGCCTGGGCGTTCCCTGCGGGTGCCGCACCGGTCTGGGCGCCGCCAGGAGGTGCAGCGCCGCCCGGAGGAGCCTTCGCTACTGATGTGCCCCCACGGGGAGAGGGCGTCGCGGCCGTCATTGGCGGGGGAACGGCCGCGACGCCGGGCCCCGCAGTGCACTCGCGGGGCGGTGACCACGACACGACGGCGGCGGTGGCCAGCAAGGTCGCGGCCGCTGCGAGGCGTAGCAGCATGCCGTGGCCGGGCCGGCGCCAGCGCACGGGATCCAGGCGCCCTTCGCCGCTGGCGCGACGAGTGGATCCGCGCTTTCGGGGCTGGGCAGCGGCCACACGCGGGGCCGTACCGGATCTGCCCATCGTCATGCCCTTCCGTCCGTCGTGGCGCCGTGGTCGGGCGCCGAGGCAGAAGCTACGGCGGAGGGGAGATCGTTCGCTCCGGCCCTGTGGACAGCGCGGAGATGTGGAAAACGCCTGCGGACGCGGTGATTTTGGTAAGGCGGCAGGCGAGGTGAGGGGCACGCGGGCGGTGGCGTCCGGCGGGCCACGGGCAGGCGTGCGAGGCGATGGCGTCCGGTGGGGCACGCACGGGACAGGCGTGCAAGGCGATGGCGTCCGGCGGGCCACGGGACAGGCGTGCGAGGCGATGGCGCCCGGTGGGGCGCGCACGGGGCAGTCGTGCGAGGCGACGGCGTCCGCCGGGGCACGGGAGCGGCACGCGGGAGGCGACCGCGTCCGGTCGACGTGCGGAAACGCGACCGCGCCAGGCCGCTGGAGCGGCCCGGCGCGGTGCGCGAGAACGGTCAGGAAGCCGCCGCGGCCTTCGTCGCGGTCGAGGAACTCGAGGACGAAGACGACGTCGACGAGGACGACGTGGCGGACGACGACGAGGAAGACGACGACGCGGCCGGCGACGACGCGCTGGTCTCGGCCTTCTTGCCCTCGCCGTTCGCGGCCGTCGTGCTCGCCGCCCCGGAACGGGAGTCATTGCGGTAGAAGCCGGAACCCTTGAACACGATTCCGACCGAGTTGAAGACCTTGCGAACCTTGCCGGAGCAGCTGGGGCACTCGGTCAGCGCCGGGTCGGAGAACGACTGCACTGCCTCGAGCTGGTGACCGCACTCGGTGCAGGCGTACTGATAGGTGGGCACGGCTCCTCCGGATCATTCAACTGCTGGCACTCGCCACATCCGAGTGCCAATGTTGCGCCATCGGAGGTCATTTCGTCCACTCCGACCCCCGGTTGAGGCCGAGGACACCGCAACCGCCGAGATTCACCAGGCCCGAGGGCGTCAGCACGGCGTGCACCGGACGGTCGTGGGCCTCGGCCGGGACCGACGCGACGAGCTCGCCGTCGTGCAGCAGCGCCACGATCATCTGCCCGGCCCGGGCCCGCGCCAGCGCCCGGTCGTAGGAACCGCCACCTCGCCCCATCCGCATCCCCCGGCGGTCGACGGCGAGAGCCGGAACGAAGATCAAACCCGCTTCCCGTACGGCGTGCACGCCCAGCCGTGGCCCGGGCGGTTCGAGCAGCCCCCGAGGCCCGGCGATCAGCGAACCCGTGTACTCCGCCCAGTCCAGGTCGCCGGACGGCAGCAGTACCGGCAACAACACCCGGGCTGCCGATGCGAGCACCGACGGCAACGCGGGACCGCCCGGCTCGGCGCCGATCGGCACGTACGCCGCGACGGTTGTCGGAGCTTCACGCCGTACGAAAGCAAGGGTTTGATCTTGGATGGCGGTGGCCGCGCGGGCGAGCGCGGACCGCGACAACGATCGACGCACGGTAAGGAGCTGGCTCCGCAGGGCACGCTTATCCGCCCTTGATTTTTCCGCATCACCGGTTAAATCGGACATGCAACACCCCCTTTCGAAAAGCGGCAAACGGCTCACACTATGTCAGCATCGCCTCAAAGAGGGCCATACCGAGGCCGACCGAGGACCGGCCCACCGGGAGGATGTGTGACGCTGCGTGGCCGGCTCACCACCGCGTTTCTGGTGGTCGTGCTCGCCCCCGTCCTGCTCGGGTCCATCTTCGTCGCCCTGACGGTCGCCATGGTGAGCCGGGACCGGGTGACCGAGCGTCTCGATCATGCCGCGACGACGGTGCGGACCGGGATCGGCGCGATCTGCCGCCAGCTGCAGGCCGTGGCCGACGCCGTCGCCGTGGTCCCGCCGAGTGACCGCCAGGCGGTAGCCGATCAGATGCGCGCCCGCGACCTGGCCAGCGACGTCCGGATCGGGGCGGAACCACCGACGACCTGGCAGGACTGCGCAAGCCCGGGAAACGATCACGCAAACGCCATCTCCGCGACCGCCATCTCCGCGACCGCCACCTCGGCGGACGTCACCGTGACGGCGGCCCGGACGATCGACGCGACCTTCCTGGCCCGCCTCTCCGCGGCCAGCGGCGCCCGCATCACCCCGGCCGGCCGGCCCATCGCGGAGAGTCGCGAGCTCATCGCCGAGCCCGGCCAGCCGTTGCGGCTCACGCTCACCGTGGGCAAGACCAACCCCACCTTCCTGTACGCCGTACTCCCGGCCCTGGTGCTCGCCGCCGCGATCGCCGCCGTCCTGGTGGCCCGCTGGCTGGCCCGCTCCACCACCCGCCCGCTGGGCGATCTCGCCTGGGCGGCCGACCGGGTGGCCGGCGGCGATCTGGACACGCGGGTGCCCATCCAGCGCCCCGACGAGCTGGGCCGGGTGGTCGCCACGTTCAACCGGATGACGCGTGAGCTGCAGGCCTACGTGCAGGCGCTCACCGCCAGCCGCGACCAGCTCCGCGGCCACCTCGCCATCCTCGGCGAGACGCTGTCCAGCACCCACGACGTCCAGCGGATCCTTCAGGTGATCCTGCGGACCGCCCAGGCCGCGACCGGCGCCCGGGCCGGGCTGGTGCTCCTCACCGAGACGAGCGGGACGACGCTGAGGCCTCAGTGCGGCGTCGGCCTGACCGGTGACTGGGACGTCACGGACGCCGACCTCGCCGAGCGGAGCCTGCCGGTGGGCGAGGGCATCCTGGGCGCGGTGGCCGCCACCGGCGAGGCCCGCCGGGGCCAGGGCCGGATCGGCGACGCGGAACCTCCCTGCCTGACCTACCTGGCCGTGCCGATCTGCGCCCCGATCACCACCGACGACCCGGCCGACCGGCCGGCCGGCCAGGCCACCCTGGGAGTGCTGGCGCTCTACGACCGCGTCGGCGGCGGCACCTTCGACGACGCCGACCTGCACACCCTTCGGACGTTCGCCGGGCAGGCCGGGGTGGCGGTGCACAACGTCCGCGTGCACGAGGAGGCGCAGCGGCTGTCGCTCACCGACCCCCTCACCGGGCTGTGGAATTACCGCTACCTGCGGGAATCGTTGCGCCGCGAGGTCGAGCGCGCGAGCCGTTTCGGGCGCATGCTTGCGGTCCTGGTCCTCGACCTGGATCACTTCAAGGACGTCAACGACACGTACGGGCATGCCGCGGGGGACGCGGTGCTGGCCGAGTTCGCCCGGCGCATCCGGATCGGGTTGCGCGAGGTCGACTTCGCGTTCCGCCACGGGGGAGAGGAGTTCGTGGTGCTGCTGCCGGAGACCGACGCGTACGGCGGTGCGATCGTCGCCGAACGGCTGGCCGCCGCGGTGCGGGCCCGTCCGGTGCCGCTCGACGGGCGCGGCGCCCCGATCCCGGTCACCGTGTCGATCGGCGTGGCCGTCTACCCCGAGCACGGCGATACCGCGCAAGGGGTGCTGGAGGCCGCCGACGAGGCTCTTTACGCGGCGAAGAAGGCCGGCCGTGACACGTACCGCTTGGCCGGGAGCGCGGCCGGGAACACACCTGTGATCAAGTCGGCGGTTTCGCGGAACGAACTTGACGGAAACTTTGACCGGACGACGGCCGTGGCGAGCGGGCCACGACCGCCGCGGCACAGACGTGGCCGATAGTCTCGCGGGATACCCCTTGGGCAACACGAGCGAAGGTGCGGTGACCCCTGACATGACCACGAACACGCACGCCACCGGCCGCCGGGCCGTCAAGGCCGTCATTCCAGCGGCCGGGCTGGCCACGCGGTTCCTGCCGGCCACGAAGGCGGTCCCGAAAGAGCTGCTGCCCGTGGTCGACCGGCCCGTGCTGCAGTACATCGTGGAAGAGGCCGCCGCGGCCGGCATCACCGATGTCCTGCTGGTCACCGGGCGGGGCAAGACGTCGATGGTGGATCACTTCGACCGCCGTCCCGACGTGGAGGCCCGGCTGGAGGAGAAGGGCGACCTCGAGCGTCTCGCCGCGGTCCGCCGCACCAGCGAGCTCGCCGACATCTACACCTGCCGCCAGGGCGAGCCGCTCGGTCTCGGCCACGCGGTCGGCACCGCCGCCTCGCACGTCGGCGACAACGCCTTCGCGGTGCTGCTCGGCGACGAGTTCGTCGAGGAGGACAAGCCGCTGCTCCCGGCGATGCTGGACCTCCAGGCCCGTACGGGGGGAATCGTCCTGGCCTTCATGGAGGTCAAGCCGGAGGAGACCAAACGCTACGGGATCGCCTCGGTCGAGCCGTCCGACCTGGGCGAGGACGTCGTCGCGGTGACCGGCCTGGTGGAGAAGCCGGCGCCGGAGGAGGCGCCGAGCAACCTCGCGGTCCTCGGCCGCTACATCCTGCCCGCGTCGATCTTCGAGGCGATCGCGAACACCAAGCCGGGCAGCGGCGGCGAGATCCAGCTGACCGACGCGATGGCCCAGCTCCTCGCGGACGGCACGCCGGTGCACGGCATCATCTACCGCGGTCACCGGTACGACACCGGGATGCCCCTGGGCTACCTGCAGGCCGTGGTCCAGCTCGCCGCCCAGCGCGAGGACCTCGGCGAGGAGTTCCGGTCCTGGCTGACCGACTTCGTCGCCGGCGGTGCGCAGGGATGACCGCGACGGCCGATGCCGAGGCGGCCGCCAACGAGCTGATGCCTCTCGCCGAATACCTGGGCAGCGTGCTGCGCAGGTTACGGCCGCTGCCTCCGCTCGACCTCGACCTCACCCAGGCGCACGGCAACGTGCTGGCGCACGACGTGCTCGCGCCGCATCCGTACCCGGCCTTCGACCAGGCGGCGATCGACGGGTACGCGGCGCGCTGGGAAGACCTCGCGTCGGCCGGCCGGATCGGCTCGCATCCGTCCTTCGGCAAGTTCGAGGGCGGGCCCCGGCCGGTCCGGCTCAACGTGGTCGGCGATCTCGGCGCGGCCAGCTGGCGTCCGGTCCGGCTCAACCCGGGCACCTGCTTCTCGGTGGCGGCCGGCGCGCCGCTGCCGATCGGCGCCGACGTCGTGGTGCCGGTGCACTGGACCGATCAGGGCATGGCGGCCGTGGAGATCCTCCACGCCCCGAAGCGAGGTTCCGGCGTACGGCGTGCCGGTGACGAACTCGCGGTGGGCCAGGTCCTGGCCCCTGCCGGGTCGTACGTGACACCCGCGATGGTGGCCACCTTCGCCGCCTCCGGGATCGGTCACGTGGTGGTCCGGCCCAGCCCGCGGGTCGTCGTGGTGGCCACCGGCGACGAACTGGTCGACGTCGGCCGGCCCAGTCAGCCCGGGCAGGTTGTCGACGCGAACTCGCACGCGCTGACCGCCGCCGCGGTGGAGGCCGGGGCGCTGGCGTACCGGATCGGCATCTGCGACGACGACCCGGAGGGCCTGCGCGGCCTGCTCGAGGACCAGACGCTGCGCGCCGACCTGATCATCACGACCGGCGGGACCGGCACCGGACCGGGTGACATGCTGCGCCGCGTGCTGTCGCGCCGCGACCCCGGGCGCGGCGTCGTGGAGTTCACCGACGTCGCCCTCTCACCCGGCGCGACCCTCGGCTTCGGCACGGTCAGCGCCGAGGAGGTGCCGGTGGTGTGCCTGCCCGGCGAGCCCGGCGCCGCCCTGATCGGCTTCGAGGTGCTGGCCAGGCCGGTGATCCAGATGCTCGCCGGAGCGGAGCCGGTGTTCCGTACGAGCGTGAAAGCGCACCTGCTGGAGACGGTCTCGTCGCCGGGTGGCCTGCGGGAATTCCGTCCGGCGCATGTCGCGGAACGGCGCGGCGGAGGTCATACGGTGCAACCGCTTGCCGGCGGGCCGTACACTCTCTCCGGCCTTGCCGAGGCGAACGGTCTGCTGGTCCTCGGTGAGCGGGTCACCACGGCGACAGCCGGCTCGACCGTGGACGTGTTGCTCCTCGACCGGAGGCGATGAGATGTGGGGGTCCACGCCCGGATGGCCCGCCGTCCTGGTCGAGGGCCCCGTCCTGCTCCGGCCGTACCGCAGAGGTGACGCGCGGGCCTGGTCCGAGGTGCGGATAGCCAACCGCGACTGGCTCGCCCCGTGGGAGTCGGCGCCGCCCGGACCGTGGGCCGAAATGAACTCCACGCGCGCCTACGCGTACGTCTACCAGGACATGAAGCGGGCCGCCCGGCACGGCGACAGCATGCCGTTCGCGGTCTGCCTGCGCGAGAACGGCCAGGAGCGGCTGGTCGGGCACCTCAATCTCGGCAACATCGTGAGGCGGGCGTTCTCCTCGGCGTACGCGGGCTACTGGGTCGATCACCGGGTGGCCGGCCGTGGCGTGATCCCCACCGCGCTGGCCCTCGCCGTCGACCACGCCTTCGGCCCCGGCGGCCTGCACCGCATCGAGGTCAACATCCGCCCGGAGAACAGGGCGAGCCGCCGGGTCGTGGAAAAGCTGGGGTTCCGCGAGGAGGCGTACCACCAGCGCTACATGCATATCGACGGCAGTTGGCGCGACCATCTCGGATATGCCCTGACCAGCGAGGAGATCGCGGCCGAGGGCGGCCTGCTGGCCCGCTGGCGGCGCGTGCGCGCCTGACCCACGATCATCGCTGCGTGACGCGCCCGGCGCGCCGTGGCGATTTCCGCAGCTCGCGCCCGTAGCCTCGGGGAGATTGGGTCTTGCGGTCCGCGACCGACAGCGTGTAATGCGGACCGCCCGAAGCTGACGGGAGGGGTGAGGGTGCCGACCTCGGTGCTCCTCGCCGTCCTCGCCGCGGCCGGGCTGCTCGCCCTCGCACCGGCTCTCGTCCGCCGGTACGACGCCACCGAGCGCCTCGCCGCGGAGCGGGCGTCGTCGACGGCGCGGGTGCTGCAGCGCCGCCGCCGTCGCCGAACCGTGCCCGGACGCCGTCCGATCAACCCCGGCCGGACCGTGACGGTTACGCACCCCGCCCCTTCGGGTGATCCTTCGCCGCCCCAGCGCCGGCTGCGCCTGGTCACCGGCAAGAGGCCGGTACGGCGTCCACCGCCACGCCGGCACACCCCCGCGGTGATCCGCCGCCGCCGGGTCTTCGCCGCGCTCCTGCTCCTCAACCTGATCGAGCTCGTCGGTGTCGTCGCGGTAGGCCCCGGCTTCTGGATCGGCTTCGCGGTGACGGCCGCGCTGCTGGTCGTCGACCTGGTGCACCTGCGCAACCGCGCCCTGGCCGACCGCCGTCGTCGCCGCATCGAGGCACGCGAGGCCGCGTGGCTGGCCGCCCGCCAGGCCGAGGTGCGGCGCGAACAGGCCAGGCGTGCCGCGGCGCGCCGCGAGGCTCAGCGCCGGCTCGCCGCCCAGAAGGAAGCGGTGCGCCGCGCGGCGATGGGCCTGGACCGCGACCCGTCCGACCTGCCCGCGCAGGGCTCGGTGTACTACCGCCGCACGGGCGGCCTGCGGGGCCGGGCATACGAGGCGGGCGGCCGCCACCACACCGCCTGAGCGGTATGGGCGGGCCGGTTCGCGGCGGGGCCGGGCGACCTGTTAGCCTTGCTGCGGTTCCACGGACGGCACGTCCGCGGGATGCAAGGGGCTGTGGCGCAGACTGGTAGCGCACCTCGTTCGCATCGAGGGGGTCAGGGGTTCAAATCCCCTCAGCTCCACGAGACTGAGGCTGGTTGGTGCCCGCGGAAAGCGCGGGCCTTGCCAGTCTCTTTTTGTTTGCGCGACTTCGTCGCGCTGGGCGGGGGCTGCGCCACCCGCACCCCCTCTGCCGGATGGTTGCGGCTCTGCAGGGCGGCCATTCGGCCGCGGGCCGTGGTCATCTTGTGGCCACCGCGGCTCACACCGGCGGGCTCCACCGCCGGCCCGTGGACAGACGACTGCTGCGTCGTGGTCTGCCGGGTTTCGCTGACGCGCACTGCGGCCTGGCTGACACCTCCGGGGCCGGAAGATGACCCTCGGGCGGCGGCTTGCTGGCCGCTTCCCCCGCGTGCGGGCGGCGAAAATGATTGCCGGGCCGTCAGCCGGTGGGTTCGCGGGCCGACGTGACGTGATCGCTGTGTCGAGCTTCGTCGAGTTCCCGCCCTCGGCAGGGGCCGGAGGCATGGTCGTCCCGCGCCGGCATCCAGCGGTTGACTTCCGCTTGGCGGGCCTGTTTGCCTGCGCGCTGTGCCGCCGCCCGGTGGCGTGGCAAACCTGTTTGCTCCGGCTCACTGCAGTGAGGCTGGGCTTCGCGCGGTGGCGTGACGGCCTGCTTGCCCAGCTCAGCGCCAGGGTCTGGCCGCGCTGACAGCAGCTGTCGCGCGGCGGCCGGGAGGGACCTGTTCATCCGGGCTCGGCCCCGGCGTGGGCAACCGTTGAGCCGGGCGTGCTCGCCGGCGCCCGGCGCTGGCTGGGTGGCGCGGTGAGGGTGTCCGTTGCCCCGGTGCCTTCGTCGCGCGTGTCCGCTCGCGCCTGGTGGAGTGACCGCGCTGAGGGTGCCTTGGCCGCCGTGTTCGCCCCGGCGCCGAGGTGGGGTAGCCACGCTGAGGGTGACCGTCACGCCTCGGCTAGGCACACTCCGCTTGCCCGCGCCCCGCGCGGGGAGGACCTTAGGTTTCCGCTGGCCCGCGCCCGGCGCGGGGAGAGTGACCACCGCACCGTGGGGTCTGGGGGCTCGGCCCCCAGGCAAAACGCGCGGCTCTCCGGTCCGCGCTTTTTGCGGACAGGGGAACCCAGAGACGCGCCCCGATCGCCTGCCACGGGGGAAGCGGGCGATAGGGGCGCGCACCTTTGAGCTTAACGACCTGCGATGGAGCACACAATGGGTGACGGAGCGAAGTTTCAAATTTCGATCAAGGTTACTCGCCAATTCGGACATAACGGGGTAAGGTTTGTTTAACTCGCAATACGGGTTGTGAAAAGGGCTCGTAATGGGGTGTGTTGAATCGTCGGGAATGCGACACGAAACAACTTGGTGAATTGACGTAACCTCCTTTCGAGTAGTGCTGCGCCGCAGCTCAGGGGATCTCTCCAGCGGTGGCACATACCAGCGTCTATCTGGTCAAACGCTGACCGTCATCATTTCGGCTGATATTGGGTAACGATCATCCGTCATCCGTCGGAGTGACGGCTCCTAATGTTCTCTTCAATCTTTTTTAAGCTCGCCGCGTGAACACGCAGCAGCCCCAAAACCCGCAATTGGTCGAGGCCGAGATTCCCGATACCGAGGTGATCTCGGTGTCGGTGCCGGCGCCGGTGTTCGTGGACAGCACAGGCCGGCGGAGCCGGTTGCTGCGGCGGCTCGCGTACGCCTTCGGGGCGCTGGTCATGCTGTACGGCGGCTTGATCAGCGTCAGTCTCGCGGGCGGGCCGGTGCGCTCCAGCGCGGTGCTTCCGCTGCCCGGCCTCGAACCGGCGAAAGAACCCAAAGCGCCGCAACAGCCGGTGCCGACTCCGGTTCCCACGCCGGCGCCCAGCACCCGGACCAAGGCACTCTTCGTGACCGAGGCCCTGCCGCGACGCGGCGCCACCGCGCCGCGGGCACCGGAGCCGCGCCTCGAGTCGACGAAGATCACTTCGCGGCCGGCGGTCAAGCCCAGCCGGCTGAAGACGCCCTCGCCGAAGCCGAGCACGACCAAGCCGACCGAGTCGACGAGCACGCCGCCGACCACCAAGCCGTCCACCCCGACCGAGGGCGGGTCGTCCTCGGCGCCGGTCCCGAACCCGCCGACCATCCCGGTCCCGCCCGTGCCCCCGGCGACCGGCGGCGGCGCCGGGAGCGGGAGTGGAAGCTCGAGCGGCGGCGGCAGCACGAGCGGAACGGGCGGCAGCAGCAGCGGCGGCACGAGCAGCAGCGGCGGCACAAGCGGCGGCGGCAGCACGAGCGGCGGC
>NZ_CAKUCL010000111.1 GCF_934643405.1 uncultured Actinoplanes sp. | reverse complement strand
GTGGCTGGCCGGGAGCGACGACGGCGTCCGCTGGCGGTTGCACGTCAGCGCGCCGGCCCGCGTCTTCCATCTCTGGCGTTCGGACGGACGACTGAGTTCCTTCCCGTACGCCGCACTCCGCCAGGACCTGACGACCGAGCTCGCCGAGGTGGGCAGCGACGAGGCCGCCGCTCTGGTCAGCGCGATGGGCACCGAGGACGCCGGCGTCGACGTCCCGCTCGTGCGGCTGCTCGACGACCTGCGCCTGACCGACCGCTACCCCGACGCGGCCGGCTCGGTCGCGCGCCGGCTGCGCAGCGTCGGCACCCCGGGCCGTCCGGAGGTGATCGAGGTTCTGGTCGCGCGGCACCCGCTGTCGCTCGGAACCGGGTGCCGCCGGGCCGCCCACATGCTCCTCCGCCGTCCGGTGTGATGGGATCAGCGCATGGCATCGAACGGTGAACTCGTCTTCGTCGGCGGATACACGGGGGACAAGGGCGGCGAGGGCGAGGGGATCGCCCTGCTCCGGCGCGATCCGGCGTCCGGGCTGCTGACCCCGCTGGGCGTCGCGGCCCGCACCCCCTCGCCGTCGTTCCTGGTGCAGCATCCGGCGCTGCCGGTCCTGTACGCCGTGAACGAGCTCGACCCCGACGGGACGGTCAGCGCGTTCTCGGTGTCGGCCGACGGCGGGCTCACCGAGCTGGCGGTCCGCGCGACCGGGGGCACCGACCCGGCCCACCTCGCGATCACGCCGGACGGGGGCCGGCTGCTCGTGGCCAACTACTCCTCCGGCTCGGTCTCGGTGCATCCGCTGGACGCCGACGGCGTACCCGGGGAGCGCTCCGACCTGCTCGACCTGGTCGGGCAGGGACCGGTGGCCGACCGGCAGGCCGGCCCGCACGCGCACATGGTCGTCCCGGTGCGCGACGACGTGCTCATCGCCGACCTCGGCTCGGACCGGGTGTGGCGCAGCCGGCTCGACCCGGTGGCGGGACGGCTGACCATGCTGCCACCGGCCGTGGTGGCCCGGCCCGGCACCGGCCCGCGTCACCTGCGCCTGTCGCCGGACGGCGCGTTGATGCTGGTCGGCGAGCTGGACGGGACCCTGAGCTGGTACCGCCCGTCGGCCGACGGCACGCTGGCCGTGGCCGGCCGGGCGCGGACCAGCAGGAAGGACGGCGAGAACCTCCCCTCGGAGCTGATCATCCGGCCGGACGGGCGTCTCGTGTACGTGGCGAACCGCGGCCCGGACACCGTCGCGACCTTCGCCTGGGACGGCGAGCGGGCCACCCTGGTGGCCGAGACCCCGACCGGAGGGCACTGGCCGAGGCACATGATCCTGCTCGGGGATCACCTCTACGTAGCCAATCAGATGTCACACAGCGTCACGACGCTCCGCATTGATTCCGAGAGCGGCGTGCCCGAGCGGGTGGCGGAGCCCACCAAGGTCGCCAGCCCGACGGGTCTCCTGCGCTGGACACCCATCGATGCAGGATGATTTGTCATTTGCGGCAGCAAGGATTCAGACCATCAATAATCCTAAATCCGACAAACAATTGCACTTAGCGGAATGGCGTCATCACGGAAGGTGATTCGCGGAGGAAGAGTTCTCAATCCGAGTAACTTTCGACCGAACGTATATGGCATTCAGGTTCGGACATGCGCAGTATGGAGCGCGTGTCTGGACGCCATCGTCGAAATTTCAACATGCGAGGAGCGGGCGTCGTCGGAGCTGCGATGGCGATCGTCGTCGTACTAGCCGGTTCCTATCTGGGCTACCAACGACTCTCCGACTCCAAATGCACCGGATCGGTCCGGTTGACCGTCGCCGCCGCGAACGAGATCGCCCCGGCCGTCGAGACGACGGCTCAGAAGTGGATCCAGAGCGGCGCGAACGTCAACGGCACCTGTGTCGCCGTCGCTGTGACGCCGATGAACTCGGCCACGATGGCCGCGGCCATCGCCGGTGAGCACCGGGTGACGCTCACCGGACTGGGCGCCGCCCCGGAGTCGGTGAAGGTCCCCGACGTCTGGATCCCGGACTCCTCGACCTGGCTGCTGCGGCTGCGCTCGGAGGCGCCCGGCTTCGTGCCCCAGGGCGCGATCAAGCCGATCGCGCAGAGTCCGGTCGTGGTCGCCATGCCGGAGCCGGTCGCGAAGAGTGTCGGCTGGCCGGCGCGCAAGCTGGGCTGGAAAGACCTGCTCCAGCAGATGACCAAGGGTGGC
The DNA here is from genome assembly GCF_934643405.1 of uncultured Actinoplanes sp. Taxonomy (GTDB): domain Bacteria; phylum Actinomycetota; class Actinomycetes; order Mycobacteriales; family Micromonosporaceae; genus Actinoplanes. Next base: position 20,375 of record NZ_CAKUCL010000111.1, on the reverse strand, counting down.
AACCTGCGCACCGGCATCGTCGACCCGATCCGGGACGCGGCCGGCCTGTCCGGTCTGCTCGCGCTCGGCCAGGCGGCCGGCGCCGGCGCCCAGGCCCAGTCGGCGAAGGTCGGTGCGATCAAGTCGCTGGCCCAGAGCGCGTCCGCGCTGCGGGACGACCTGCTCCAGAAGTTCCCGCACTCGGGCGACCAGAACGACATCGCGACCAGCCTCAGCGCCGCGCCGCTGTCCGAAGAGGACGTGGTCGGGTACAACGCGGAGAAGCCGCCGGTCCCGCTGGTCGCGCTCTACCTCGACCCGAGCCCGCCGCCGCTGGACTACCCGTTCGCGATCATGCCGGAGGCCGAGCTCCAGAAGGTCGCGGTCGCCAACAACCTCAGCGCCCAGCTGCAGACCGCGGCGTTCAAGAACGCGCTGGCCGGTTCCGGCCTGCGCGCCCCGGACGGTTCCTACGGCGCCGGCTTCGCCACCCCGCGCGGCGCGCCGGAGGCCTCCCCGCCGGTGAAGAGCCCCGGCAGCGGCGAGAACAACGGTGGTGGCAGCGCCGCGTCCGGCCTGGACGCCTCGGTGCTCAGCCAGGCGCTGGGCAGCTGGGCCGCGATCACCCTGCCCGGCCGGGTGCTGGCCGTCTTCGACGTCTCCGGTTCGATGAACAAGCCGGTGCCCACCGCCGGCGGGCTGAGCCGGGCGCAGGTCACCCAGAAGGCGGCGACCCAGGGACTCACCCTGTTCGACGACAAGTGGTCCGTCGGCACGTGGGTGTTCTCCACCGATATGAACGGCAAGCTGCCCTGGAAACAGATCGTCCCGATCAGCCCGCTGGTCTCGGCCCGGGAGGACCTGCAGAAGGCGATCGGCGCGATCGTGCCGAAGCCGGACGGCGACACCGGTCTCTACGACACGCTGCTCGCGGCCTACAAGACCGTGCAGCGGGGCTGGCAGCCCGGCCGGGTCAACTCGGTCATCCTGTTCACCGACGGTGAGAACGAGAATCCGGGCGGTATCACTCAGGCCAAGCTGGTCTCCGAGCTCAAGCGGCTCAACGACCCGACCAAGCCGGTCCGCGTTGTGATCATCGGTATCGGCACCGGCGTCAACCAGAAGGAGCTGGAGACGATCACCGGCGCGACGCCGGCCGGCGGCGTCTTCATCGCGCCGGACCCGGCGAAGATCGGCGACATCTTCCTGCAGGCGATCGCGAACCGCTCCGGCGCCAGCAGCTGAGATCCCCAGTACGCGACGACGGCCGTCACCGGGAGGTGGCGGCCGTCGCCATGTCACCGCGTGGCGGCCACGCCCGTCCAGTCCAGGCACACCGCCACCGCGTCGTCGTCCAGCTCGCTGTCGGCCAGGAAGGTGCGCAGGTTGCCCAGCAGCGAGCGGACGGCCTGCAACGGCGGCATCGACCCGGTGCGCCGGACGAACCGCTCCAGGGCTGTGTCCCCGTAGCGCCCGGTCGGCCCCGGCGCCTCGAACACCCCGTCGCTGACGATCACCAGACGGTCCGCGGTGTGCAGGGTGAAGTGCTCGGCGGCGTACAGGGAATCCTCGAACATCCCGAGCGGGAACTGCGGTTCCAGCCGTACGTGCCGGACGTCGCCCTCGCGCAGCAGCAGCGTTCGCGGCGAGCCGGCGTCGATCGCGAGCAGCTCGCCCGTCGCCAGGTCGAGCTCGAGCAGCAGGGCCGCCACGTGCTGCGTGCCGCGATGCAGCGCGTACACCGCCTGGTCGGCCAGCGCCGCCTGATCGGCCAGCGCCAGATCGGCTCGTCGCGCGTTGCGCAGCGCATGCACGACCAGCGCGGTCAGCTGCGACGCCTGCACGCCGTCACCCATCCCGCCCAGCACCGACAGGAACAGCTTGCCGTCGTGCTCGGCCCAGTCGAAGCTGTCCCCGCGCACCGCGTACGACGGTTCGAGCTGCCCGGCCAGGCTGAACGCGGGCCGGATCCGGCTGCGTCCGGGCAGCAGCTCCCACTGCATCTCCGCGGCGAGCGTGAGCCGCCGGGTGCGGGCCGCGACCCGGTAGCGGTCGGTGCCCAGCGCGGCCGACTGGAGCTCGTGCGCGGTCACCGTGGCGATCTCGGCCAGTTCCCCGGCCACCTCCGGGTCGTCCGGCGCCGGCGCACAGCGCAACACGCCGAGCCGTTCACCCCGCGCGGTGACCGGCAGATAGAGATCGTCGCCGTCGCGCACCTCGGCCTGATGGTCGAAGCTGCGCCACGCCGGGTCGCCGGGACGGGTGAGCGGATCGCCGCCGGCCAGCGGCAACAGGGCCGCGAGGCGATAGTCCACCAGGTAGAGATCGACGCCCTGAAGCCCGTACTCCTTGATGAGCCCGTCGGCCAGCCGCTCGGGCACAGCCTCGGCGGCGGCCGCAGTCAGCATGCGCCGAACAGCCGAGAGCCTTTCGATCAACGGCCGACCTCCTCCACCCTTTCCGGCTGTACCGGTAGTCTCTGCTGCACCATGGCCGTTCACCATGGGCCGGATGGGCCAGACCAGATGCACGCCGCGGCGATCGACGACGCGGCGCACGCCTTGCTGCTCTCCTTCGACATCGCCCGCGAGCGGGTCACACCGCGGCTGTCCGGGCCGCAGCTGAACGCTCTGCTGGTGATCGAGCGGGCCGAGGGCATCAACCTGGGTGGCCTGGCCGCCGAGATGAGCATGCTCCTGTCCTCGGCGAGCCGCTTGTGTGACCGCCTGGTCGCCTCCGGGATGATCGAGCGGGTCCCCGGCCGGGCCGACCGCCGCGAGATCGCGCTCTACCTCACGCCGTCGTCGCGCACACTGCTCGGCGAGCTGCGCCGGATCCGGCGGCGCGCGCTGGCCGCGGTGCTGGAGCGGATGTCCCCGGCCGGCCGCACGGCGCTGCTGCGCGGCCTCACCGAGTTCGCCGCCGCGGCCGACGACGCCGGCGGCGCGACCTCCTCAGCCCAATCGGCTTGACCACGCCGCCGGGTTCTCCCGGACGCCGCGGATCACCGCGTCGGCCGCGCCGCGCATGGCCGCGTCCGCGCCCAGCGTGGCGGCCCGCAAGGTGACCGGCGCCAGCCCCGCGGTGAGCACCCGCAACCGCAGCTCCGCCTCGATGCCCGCCCGCAGCCGGGCGAACGCGGGGGCGTAGGCGCCGCCCAGCACGATCACGTCGATGTCCAGCAGGTTCACCACCGCGGACAGAGCGATGCCCAGCGCCGCGGCGGCCGAGCCGGCGTCCGCGTTCATCGCCTCCTGGCCCGCGTACTGCTCCAGGCAGCCGTTCGCGCCGCAGCGGCAGGGCCGGCCGCCGGGGTAGACGGTGACGTGCCCGATCTCGCCGCTCCAGCCGCGCCCGCCCCGGTACAGCTCGCCGTCGAGCACGATGCCGGCGCCGATGCCCACCTCGCCGGAGACGTAGAGGAAACTCTGCCCGCCCCCACCGCCGGCCCGCAGCTCGCCCAGCGCCGCCAGGTTGGCCTCGTTGTCGACGGCGATCGGCAGGCCGGCCAGGGCGGGCACGGTGCGCAGCAGGGCGGCCGCGTCCACGTCCTGCCAGCCGAGGTTGGGCGCCACCCGGACCAGCCCTTCGGGGGTGACCAGACCGGGTACGGCGAGGGCCGCGCCGGCCACGGCGAGCCCGTCGGCGGCCGCCTCGTCGCGGGCACGGGCGGCGACCGCTCCGAGTGCGGTCAGCGCGGATTCGGGGGACAGTGGTCTTTGGTCGGCGCGGGCGACGACCCGGTGCCGTACGGAACCGGTGAAATCGACCACGCAGGCCGCGAGATAGTCGACGTTGATCTCCAGCCCGAGGCCCGCCGGGCCGTCGGGAGCCAGCGCGAGACCGGCGGCCGGCCGTCCCGCACCCGTGCGGGGAGCGGGCTCGAGCTCGATCAGCAGGCCGCTCGCGATCAGGTCGTCGACGAGCGCGGAGACGGTCGCGCGGGTCAGCCCGGTGGCCGCCGAGATGCCCGCCCGGGACGGCTGATCCGCGCCGTTCGACACGGTGTGCAGGACCAGCGCGAGATTATGGGCCCGCACGCTGGACTGCCGGACGGGGGCACCCGAGGCGTTCATCATCCGGCTGTTCACACCCTTGACAATGCCACAGCCCCGCCAAATAATTCAACCAATAAACAAATCGAGCTGTCACCTGGAGGTAGTCGTGTCGGTCCAGCCCACACGCGAAGACAAGTTCTCATTCGGCCTGTGGACCGTCGGGTGGCAGGCTCGCGACCCGTTCGGTGACGCCACCCGCCCGGCGCTCGACCCGATCGAGGCCGTGCACAAGCTCGCCGAGCTCGGTGCCTACGGCATCACGTTCCACGACGACGACCTGGTCCCGTTCGGCGCCGACGCGGCCACCCGCGACGGCATCATCGCGGGCTTCAAGAAGGCCCTGGACGAGACCGGCCTGATCGTCCCGATGGTGACCACCAACCTGTTCACCCACCCGGTGTTCAAGGACGGCGGCTTCACCAGCAACGACCGCAGCGTCCGCCGGTACGCGATCCGCAAGGTCATGCGTCAGATGGACCTCGGCGCCGAGCTGGGCGCCAAGACCCTGGTGCTGTGGGGCGGCCGCGAGGGCGCCGAGTACGACGTGGCCAAGGACATCCAGGCCGCCCTCGACCGCTACGCCGAGGCCCTCAACCTGCTCGCGCAGTACTCCGAGGACCGCGGCTACGGCCTGCGCTTCGCCATCGAGCCCAAGCCGAACGAGCCCCGCGGCGACATCCTGCTCCCGACCGCCGGGCACGCCATCGCATTCGTCAACGACCTGGACCGGCCCGAGCTGTTCGGCATCAACCCCGAGGTCGGCCACGAGCAGATGTCGAACCTCAACTTCGCGCAGGGCATCGCCCAGGCGCTGTGGCACGGCAAGCTGTTCCACATCGACCTGAACGGCCAGCACGGCCCGAAGTTCGACCAGGACCTGGTCTTCGGCCACGGCGACCTGCTCAACGCGTTCGCCCTGGTCGACCTGCTCGAGCACGGCAACCCCGAGGGCGGCCCGGCGTACGACGGCCCGCGTCACTTCGACTACAAGCCGTCGCGCACCGAGGACTTCGAGGGCGTCTGGGAGTCGGCGAAGGCGAACATGCGGATGTACCTGCTGCTGAAGGAGCGCGCGCAGGCGTTCCGGGCCGACCCGGCGGTGCAGGAGGCGATCGCCGCGTCCAAGGTCAACGAGCTGCGTCAGCCCACCCTCAACGAGGGCGAGACGTACCAGGACCTGCTCAACGACAAGAGCGCCTTCGAGGAGTTCAACGCCGACGCGGCGGGCGAGCAGGGCTACGGTTTCGTCAAGCTGCACCAGCTGGCCATCGACCACGTGCTCAAGGCGAACTGAGGTTAGGGACGAATGACTCTGGTAGCCGGGATCGACAGCTCCACCCAGTCCTGCAAGGTCGTCGTCCGCGACGCGGAGACGGGCAAGCTCGTCCGGCAGGGACGCGCGAGCCATCCGGACGGCACCGAGGTGCACCCGGACGCCTGGTGGGCCGCGCTGCAGACCGCGATCGAGGAGGCCGGCGGCCTCGACGACGTCGCCGCCGCCTCGGTGGCCGGGCAGCAGCACGGCATGGTGGTGCTGGACGAGAACGGCGAGGTGGTCCGCCCGGCGCTGCTGTGGAACGACACGCGCAGCGCCGGCGCGGCCGCCGACCTGATCACCGAGCTCGGCGGTGCGCAGAAATGGGCCGACGCGGTGGGCATCGTGCCCGTCGCCAGCTTCACGCTGACGAAGCTGCGCTGGCTCGCCCGCACCGAGCCGGAGAACGCGGCCCGGGTCGCCGCGGTCTGCCTGCCGCACGACTGGCTGACCTGGAAGCTGTCCGGGTCGACCGACATCGCGGACATCAAAACCGACCGCAGCGACGCCAGCGGCACGCTGTACTGGTCGGCCGCCACCAACTCGTACCGGCCCGACCTGCTGGAGCTCGGCTTCGGCCGGCAGATCCGGGTGCCCGAGGTGCTCGGCCCGACCGGCGTCGCGGGCCACCTGCCCAACGGCGCCCCGCTCGGCCCCGGCGCGGGCGACAACGCGGCGGCCGCGATCGGCGCGGGCGCCGGCCCCGGCGACGTGGTCGTCTCGATCGGTACCTCCGGCACGGTCTTCGTCTCGTCGGACGTCGCGCCGGACGACCCGAGCGGCACGGTGGCCGGCTTCGCCGACACCACCGGCCGTTTCCTGCCGATCGTGGTCACGCTGAACGCGGCCCGGGTGCTCGACGCCGCGGCCAAGCTGCTCGGCGTCGATCACGAGGAGCTGTCCCGGCTCGCGCTGTCCGCCCCGGCCGGCGCCGACGGGCTGGTGCTGGTGCCTTACCTGGAGGGCGAGCGCACCCCGAACCGCCCGAACGCCACCGGCGCGATCCACGGCCTCACGCTCAAGACCTCCGACCCGGCCCACCTGGCCCGGGCCGCCGTCGAGGGCATGCTGTGCGCCCTGGCCGACGGCCTGGACGCGCTGGTCGGTCAGGGTGCCGAGGCCAACCGCATCGTCCTGGTCGGCGGCGGCGCCCGCAGCGAGGCGGTCCGGCGCATCGCCCCGGCCCTGTTCGGCCTGCCGGTCCTGGTCCCGCCCCCGGGCGAGTACGTCGCCGACGGCGCGGCGCGTCAGGCCGCGTGGGTCACCCTGGGCGGCGACACACCCCCGGTCTGGTCGGCGGAGGCGCCGGAGACGTACGAGGACACGCCCGTACCGCTGATCCGTGAGCAGTACGCCGCCGCCCGCGACGCGGTGCTCGACCGGCGTTGATCGTGCCGCGCCGCGCCGCGGAGCGAACCGCTCCCGGCGCGGCTAACCTTCACGCGTGAGGAAGGGCGGCACCGCACATCGCGTCTACAGCGTCGTGGTGTTCGTCATCCTGGCCTCCCTCGACAACGTGGCGATCGGCCTGGTGCCGCCCCTCTACGGCAGCATCGGCGACGACCTGGGCGTCTCCGAGGGGCGCGTCGCCCTGGCCACCACGGTGATGTTCCTGATCAGCGCGGTGGCGGCGATCGGTTTCGCCTACGCGGGGGACCGCACCGACCGCAAGCCGGTGCTGGTCGCCGGCACCTTGATCTGGATCGCCGGCACGGCCTGGTCCGGGTACGCCGGCGGCTACGCGATCTTCCTGCTCGCCCAGGTCGTCGCGGCGTTCGGGCTGGGCGCGGTGGCGTCGGTCAGCTTCTCGGTGGTCAGCGACCTGATCTCGCCGAAGCGCCGGGGGCTGGTGATGAGCTTCTGGGGCCTGTCGCAGGGCGTCGGCACGCTGGCCGGCACCCTCGTGGGCGGCCTGCTCGGGCACGACAACTGGCGTGAGCCGTTCTTCGTCACCGCGGTCGTCGGCGGTGCCGCCACGGTCGCGTACCTGTTCACGTACAACGTGCCGCGCGGCGACAGCCAGCCGGAACTGGCCGGCGTCGAGTACGACGAGCGCATCCACCACGACCACCTGCCGGTCATCCTGCGGCGGCGCACCAACATCTGGCTGATCCTCCAGGGCGGTACGGCGCAGATCGCGTTCGGCTCCCTGGTCTGGCTGCCGGTGCTGTTCCGGGCGAGGGCCGAGGCCCAGGGCTACACGGCCGGCACCGCGATCCTGGTCGGCAGCGTGTTCGCCACGTTGTTCCAGCTGGGCGGCGCCCTGTCCATCCTCGGCGGCCTGGTGGGTGACCGGCTCCAACGCCGTACGCGGAGGGGCCGTGCCCTGGTCGCCGCGGTGGGCGTCCTCGCCGCCGTGCCTCTCTACGTGGTCCTGTTCTTCGTGCCGATGAGGATCGACGTGCCGGACGGCGCCGGGTCGGGGGCGGTGATCCGCGCGGTGCTGACCGACGTCTTCACCGAGCCGACGGTCGGTCTGTGCCTCGCCACCGCGGTCGTGGCGTTGATGCTGACCTCGGCGAACTCGCCCAACTGGTTCGCCATGATCGCCGACGTGAACCCGCCCGAGCATCGCGGCACGGTCTACAGCCTGGGGAATCTGATCAACGGCTTCGGCCGGGCCGGCGGCAACGCCATGGTCGACGTGGCGTTCCGCGGGTTGTCCGGCGCGTTCCCGCCGCCGCTGAACTACGCGGTCGGCCTGGCCGGGTTCCAGGTCTTCTTCATCCCGACCGGGATCATGTACTGGCTGGCCAGCAGGACGGTGGGCAAGGACATGGCCGATACCCATGCCGCCCTGCTGGCGGTGGCCGGATCGTCAGACGACCGCCCAGACGGTGACGTCACGCGGGACGCTCCCGTCGTCGCCGAGCGGCTCGCTGCTCAGCAGGACCCGGGCGCCGACCGGTAGCGCCACCGGGTACGCGCCGAAGTTGGTCAGCACCAGCACGTTCCCGTTGCGGAACGCCAGCACGTCGGCGGCCGAGTGCTGCCACTCCAACCGGCCGAGCCCCAAGCGGTGCTCACGGCGCAGTTCCAGCGCCGAGCGGTACAGCTCCCACGTCGAGCCGGGCACGCCCTGCTGGCGGTCCAGCGCGTACTCCGCCCAGACCGGGGGCTGCGGCAGCCAGCTCTTGTCCGACGGCCCGAAGCCGTACGAGGGCGCGTCCGCCTCCCACGGAATCGGCACGCGGCAGCCGTCCCGCCCCCGCTCGGTGTGTCCGGACCGTTCCCACGCCGGGTCCTGCCGCGACGAGTCCGGCAGCGTGGTGTGCTCCGGCAGACCCAGTTCCTCGCCCTGGTACAGGTACGCCGACCCGGGCAGCGCGAGCATCTGCAGCGTCGCGGCGCGGGCCCGCCGCAGGCCGAGCCCGGTGTCCGGCTGCGGGTCGTCGGCGCCGATGCCCGGCGGCCGGCCCTTCCGGGGCGGGTAGCCGAGCCGGGTGGCGTGCCGGACGACGTCATGGTTGGACAGCACCCAGGTGGTCGGCGCGCCGACGGTCTCGTTCGCCGCCAGCGAGATGTCGATGACCTCGCGCAGCTGATCCGGCACCCAGGGCGTCTCCAGGTACAGGAAGTTGAATGCCTGGTGCATCTCGTCCGGCCGCACGTACCGGGCCAGCCGGTCGGCGGGCGACACCCACGCCTCGGCCACCAGCAGCCGGTCGCCGGGGTACTCGTCGAGGATCTGCCGCCACTGCCGATAGATCTCGTGTACGCCGTCCTGGTCCCACATCGGCGGCGGCGTCCCGAGCGGATCGAGGCCACCGAGCACCGTGCTGGGCGTGGTCCAGTCCGTCAGGTTGCGATCCTTCACCAGGCCGTTCGCCACGTCGACGCGGAATCCGTCGACGCCGCGGTCGAGCCAGAACCGCAGCACTCCGGCGAACTCGTCCCGTACGGCCGGGTTGTCCCAGTTGAGATCGGGCTGCGACACATCGAAGAGGTGGAGGTACCACTGCCCGTCCGGCACCCGTTCCCAGGCCGGCCCGCCGAAGACGCTCTGCCACGAGTTCGGCGGCTCGGACCCGTCCGGCCCGCGGCCGTCCCGGAACATGTATCGCTCCCGCTCCGGGCTGCCCGGCGCGGCGGCCAGCGCGGCCTGGAACCACTCGTGCGCGCTGGACGTGTGGTTCGGCACCAGGTCGACGATGAACTTCAGGCCCAGCTGGTGGGCCTCGGAGATGAGTTTGTCGGCGTCGCCGAGATCACCGAAGAGCGGGTCGACGGCCCGGTAGTCGGCGACGTCGTAGCCCGCGTCCTTCTGCGGCGACGGGTAGAAGGGGGACAGCCACACGGCATCGACGCCGAGTTCCTTGAGGTGCTCCAGGCGCCCGGCGATGCCGGGCAGGTCGCCCATGCCGTCACCGTCGCTGTCCGCGAAGGAGCGGGGGTAGACCTGGTAGATGACGGCATCGCGCCACCAAGCGTCAGACATGCCTCCAGGCTAGTCATCCAGGATCGCGGCGAATCTCTCCTCGGCCAGGTCGAGTTGATCAAGGATGTGATCCTTGGCCTCCATCGACAGTGGCGTGTCCGGACGGCCGACCAGTTCACGCAGTTTGGGCACCAGCGGGCGGTATTTCGTGGCCGACGAGAAGGCCTTGTCCGGCGTGGTGTGGACCACACCCACGCCGTTGTCGGTGAAGTCGGACACCTTGATCACCCGAGCCCACGGGTCGCGCTCGAGGCTGGCCGCCACGTGCGCGCGGTACTGCTCGTGGCGGTCGCGTTCCGGGTCGTACTCCGGATTGGTCACCGACCGGACCAGCTCGGCCACCCGCGGGTTGAACCGCCGGGCCAGCTCCGCGATCGCCGCGTCGGTCAGCTCGGCGTGCGTGCCGCCGCGCAGGCCGCTCAGCTCGTCGGGATGGTCCTCCACCGCGTCGTGCAGCAGCGCCGCCGTGACCACGTCCACATCGTTCACGCCGTAGTAGCGGATGATCCGGATCGCGACGCGCAGCAGATGGTTCAGGTACGGCTCGCGGACCCGGCGGTCCTCGGCGTGCAGGCAGGTGGCCAGGTCGAGCGCCTCGATCAGTTGCTTGCGGTCGGCGGGCGGGAAGGACTCGAGCTCGAGCAGGAGCCGCTCCCGGAGACCTTCCTCGCCGTACACCTCGGTGATCGCGTGCAAGGGCATGGAGAGGAGCATCTTCGGCGCCATGCGCAGAAGGTATCGGACCGGGCTCGCATCCGGGTATCGATCAGCTGCCGGACGTGGATCGCAGCGGGACGGGCCGCGGCGACGGACGCCGGGCCGCGACCGGGACCGGCGTGACCTGCTTGAGCGACCACGGGTTGGTGCTGGTCTCGGCGTGCACGCCGCGGCGCGGCAGGCCGGCGCCGTCGGTGAATTCCTCCTCGGTCATCGCCTGGAGCGCGGAGAGCGCCACCGCGACGATCGTGGCCGCGGTGATCACCGTGATCGGCACGATCATGGTGAGCGGCCGGATGCCCTCGACCGCCTGCGGGCCGGTCGCGTTGAGCCGCACCGACATCGCGGCCATCCCGGTGTAGTGCATGCCGCACACGGCGGCCGCCATGATCGCCGCCGCGCCGCTGATCCGGCGGTAGCCGCGCACCGAGACCGCGAACCAGAGGGCCACGGTCGAGGCCACCACCGCGATGATCACGGAGGCTGCCACCAGCCCGAGGTCGTACCCCATGTGCCCGGCGACGTGCATGCCGCGCATCCCGGTGTAGTGCATCGCGGTGACCCCGCCGCCGGTCAGCAGCCCGCCGATGACGACCTTGGGCAGCCGCCGCCTCCCATGGCCGACGACCATCAGCCCGATGCCCACCGCGACGACCGCGGCGAACAGGCTCAGCACGGTGGTCGGCACGTCGAACCGGACCGGGCTGGCCGGCACGTCGAAGCCGAGGATCGCGGTGAAGTGCATGAGCCAGATCGCGCCCCCGCCGATCGCGAACGCCGAGATCAGCAGCCAGCGGTTGCGCCGGCCGCGGGTCCGGGCGTCCCGGGCCCGAGCGGTGCCCAGCAATCCGAAGAAGGAGCCGAGAAACGCCAGCAGGTACGCGGCGATGGGGTTGAAAGCTCCGTACGTGAAGTGATGGATCTCGGCCACTGACGGCACCTCGCGAGATATCGGCGGCGATTCGCGAGTGATTCAGTCAGAGATGGCCCGGTTTCCATCGCACCACCAGTGCGAAGCGGCCCAAAAGGAACCGGGGCCACCCGAAAGGGTGGTCCCGGTGACGGTGACGGGGGATCACATCTGTCAGGTGAAGATGCTCACGCCACCGGGGCCGACCAGCAGACCAACGATGATCAACACGATGCCCCAGAGGAGCTGCCGCCGGAAGAGCGCGAGGATACCGGCGACCACCAGGATGACTGCGAGAATCCAAAGGAGTACGTCCATGCGCAGCAGATACCCGAACCCCCGAAATCGAAAACCACCTCAGGAGACACCGGCGAGTTCCGCCTCGATCTTGTCCGTCAGCAGCTGGTAGACGTTGTACGCCTGCTTGATCACCGGGTGCGCGACGTTGCGCACCGGCACCCCGCCGGGGGTCCGTCCGCGCTCCGAACCGTGGTGCGCGTGCCCGTGCAGAGCCAGCGACGTCGGCGCTGAGTCGATCGCCCGGCCGAGCTGGTAGCAGCCCAGGAAGGGGTAGATCTCCAGCGGCTCGCCGGTCAGCGTCTCCGGCACCGGCGCGTAGTGGGTCAGCGCGACCAGCGCGTCCGCCTGCACCGACGCCAGCGCCTCGGCCAGCCGGTCGGCGATCGCCTCGGTGGTGCTGACGAAGTCCTTCATCTCGCGCTCGCCGAAATTGCTCGCGCAGGCGCCGGCGAACCCGCCGCCGAAGCCCTTCACCCCGGCCACGCCGAGCCGGTGGCCGTTGAGCTCCAGCACGGTGGCCTCGCCCTCCAGCACGGTGATGCCGGAGTCGGTGAGCACCTCGGTGACCCGGTCCTGCTGGTCGCTCTGGTGGTCGTGGTTGCCGAGCACCACCACGACCGGCACGGCCAGACCGCCGAACTCCTGGGCGAAGCAGCGCGCCTCGTCGACCGTTCCGTGCCGGGTCAGGTCGCCCGCGACCAGCAGCACGTCGGCCCGGCCGGGCAACTCGTCCAGGGCGGCCCGGTAGCGGCCCACCACGTCCTTGTCCACGTGAACGTCGCCCACGGCGGCGATCCGGATCATGAAATCTCCTCCACCTCGCTGGGCGCCTGGGCCCGGGTGATGCCGATGTCGCAGGTGATCTCCAGGTCGGGGAAGCGCGCGCTGATCCGCTTGCAGATCTCGTCCCGGCGCTGGACGCTCTCCACGTCGCCGAGCAGCACCACGGCGTGTTCCCGGCGCTGCACGGTGATGCCCTGTTCGGCCACGCGGCCGTCCTCGGTGAGCAGCCGCTGGATCTCGGCCTCCACGTACTCGTCGATCTGGACCATCTATCCCCCTAGGGTCGCCTTCTCGTCCGGCAGGGAAACCACGTCCAACCGGTCCAGCAGGATCAGGAACGCCTCGGCGTACGGGGACCGGGCCGTCTCCCGCCGCACCCGGTCCCAGTCGATCTGTTCCCGCAGAGACCGGGCCACCGGGAAGCCGGTGGCGAAGTCGCAGTAGTGCTGGCTGTAGCTGAGCAGCTTGTGGATCATCAGTTGGGTCGCCGAGAGCACCGGCATGAAGATCGCCTCGACCGAGATCTGCTCGGTGTCGTGCAGCGTCTCGTCGGTGACCGGCGACTCCACCGGGCGGTAGATGAGGTCCACCATCCGGTCCTCGTCATAGACCTTGACCAGCCAGTCCTCGGGCGGTTGCTCGGTGCGGAAGCCAACCTTGGCGAGTTCCGCGAGCGCCTGCTCCTTGTCCTGCTCGCGCAGGAGGAAATCGACGTCGTGGTCGCTGGAGTGGCCGCCGTGGGCGTAGACGGCGAAACTGCCGCCGAGTGCGAACGGGATGTCCGCCGCCTTGAGCGTGGAGGCCACCCGTTTGAGCGTCGTGGCGAGCCCGGCGTCCACCTGGTGCGGCATGAGTGTCCCCCTGTCGACGTATGCGTTCCGTGGTCCGTACGACTACCCGAGCCGCCTCCCGTTTACGCGCACGCCTGGCGGATTGATGGGCAGAAACAACTGCTTGACCCCATTTTGGTACGGCCGGAGCCGCGTCGCCCGGAGAACAGAGGTGCACGCCCCGGTTACCGTTGACGGACATGGCGCTCACCTCAGGTAAGTACCGGACCGTGGCCCTCGTCGGGATCGACGGGTCCGGCAAGACCACGCAGGCGCACCGGCTCGCCGAGGAGCTGGCCGCGTCGGGGGTGCCGGCGGCCTATCGGCGCAACGCCGGCGGCCGCCACTGGTTCGGCCGGCTCGCCGTACGGCTGGGCCGCCGCGACGCGGAGGACCTGCTGGGCCGCCGCGGCATGCTGTTCGTCGAGTCGTTCCTGCGCTGGCTGGCCATCCTGCGCACGCTGCTGCGCCGCGCCCTGACCGGCGAGGTCGCCGTGATGGACCGCTACGCCTTCTGCCAGTACGCGAGTCTGCGCGCCCGGGGTGCCCGTCCCTCCGCGGAGAGGCGGGCCCGCCTGGCATACCGCCTGTTCCCGCGGCCGGACGTGACCCTCTTCCTGGACGTCGACCCGGCGGTCGCCCACGAGCGCATCACGGCCCGGGGCACCGACAGCGAGACGATGGAGTACCTGAACGCGGCCGCCGCCGCCTACCGTGGCCTGCCCGAATACCCGGATTTCGCGGTCGTCGACGCGAACGGCACCGCCGACGAGGTGGCCGCCCGCATCCGCGCCGCCCTCGCCGTACGCCCGGACCCCGCCCCTCGTTCCCGCGCGGTCCGGGCCGCCGTGCTGGCCGGCGGCCCGCTCCTGGCCGCCGTCACCGCCCTCGGCTACCAGCTGGCCGAGGCCTTCTAAGCCTGCCCGTAGACCGGGATCTGCGCGCCGCTGGTCGGCGACGACGCGTCCGAGGCCAGGAACAGCAGCACCGCCGCGATGTCCTCGGGCCGCACCCAGCGGGAGGGGTCCCCGCCCATGCCGCTGCGGTTCGCCGGAGTGTCGATCACGCTGGGCAGCACCGTGTTGCACCGGACCTTCTGCTTGCGGTACTCGACCGCGACCGTGTTCGCGAAGGCCAGCACCGCGGCCTTGGCCGTCGCGTAGCCCACCGCGCCCGGGAACGGCGACAGCGCGGCCCGCGACGAGACGCACACGATCGACCCGCCCCCGGCCGCCACCAGATGCGGCAGGGCCGCGGCCGTCACGAGATAGGTGGGCCGCAGGTTGAGCCGCAGCATCGTCTCGAAGTCGTCGATCGGCGTCTCGGCGACCAGCCCGTGCGACGCGAACCCGCCGACCAGGTTGATCACCGCGCGCAACGGCGCGTCCGGCTCACCGGCCGCCACCTCGATCGCGGACGCCACGTCCGCCGGCTCGCCGAGATCACCCTCGACCGGGGTCGCACCCTTGGGCAGCGAGCTCGCCCGCCCGGGCCGCACCGGCGCGACGACCCGCCACCCGTCGGCGACGAAGGCCGAGACCGCGGCGCCGCCGAGGCCGCCCGCACCACCCGTGACGATGACCGTACGTCCGTTGTCCATACCGAGTCATGCTGCCCGTTCGGGCGACGGGAAGGTTGTGGTTTTCGTCACTTCCAGGGGCGGATGAATTCATCCTGGGCAATCCGTTGTCAACGGTAGTCACCTGGGTGGGCGTCACCCGCCCGGGCGAGTGATCTGCGCCGCCACGTGCAGCATTGTGTCAGGTGGTCCGAGTCGGTCCGCCGGCGCGCGGGATCTTTTGTCGCGGCTATTTGTTTCCGGCCGCCGGAGAACCCGTCGTTGCTGCTCGTGAACCTGGGAAGCCGGATGGCCGTACTGGGTAGTGACGAGTATCCCAAGCACTGTGGTGATGCCCGTCGCTGCGACCGATGAGGAGCCGGTGGTGTCATGTGAGATGCGGCGGGTATGCCCCTGTCCAACGACGGACGTCAGCCGCAGGTCGGAATGCCGGAGCGGGAGCCTGCTCAGCAAGTATGCACGCGGCTCTCAGCAGTTACCCAGGCGTTCGTGACACTTTCGACCCACCCAACCGGAATCAGTGCAGGCAGCCATTTGTTGTGTAGATGCCAGTAACCGCAATGTGCGAGCTGCGGACGTTACGGGGAGGAACTGATGGACACCGGTATCGCCCGTAGCGGGGTTAGTAGTGATGGCAATGAGGGGACCGTGGGCAACGTGGAGAACAACACCGTGATGCGGACCGATCAGGTCGCCGAGGAGCGCGACCTGGTAGGTGTCTACCTGCACGAGATCTCCCGGACGCCGCTGCTGGACGCCGCCAAGGAGGTCGAGCTGTCCAAGGCGATCGAGGCGGGCCTCTATGCCGAGTACCTCCTCGACGAGGGCGAGGTTCCGCGCGGCGTGAGCCGGGAGGAACTGGAGCGCCTGGTCACCGAGGGGCGCCGGGCCAAGGATCTGTTCATCCGAGCCAACCTGCGACTCGTCGTGTCGATCGCCCGGCGGTACGTGCGCTCGGGCATGCCGATGCTGGACCTCATCCAGGAGGGCAACACCGGCCTGGTCCGCGCGGTCGAGAAGTTCGACTACGAGCGCGGCTACAAGTTCTCGACGTACGCGACGTGGTGGGTCCGCCAGGCGATCAGCCGCGCCATCGCGCAGCAGGAGCGCACCGTGCGCCTGCCCGTGCACCTGGTCGAGGACGTCAACCGGATGCGTAACGTGACCCGTCAGCTCGTCCGTGAGCTGGGCGGTGACCCCGAGCCGGAGCAGATCGCGGCGGCCCTGGGCGTCACCGTGGAGCGGGTCAACGAGCTCACCCGCTGGGCCCAGGACACGGTCTCGCTGGACACCCCGGTCGGCGACGACGGTGACACCAACCTCGGCGACCTGGTGGCCGACAGCGACGCGCCGTCGCCCGAGGAGATCGTGCTGACCGCCCTGGAGCGTCAGCGCATCGAGGGTCTGCTGAACCACCTGGACGACCGCTCGGCCGGCATCATGCGGGCGCGGTACGGCCTGGAGGACGGCCGTGAGCACTCGCTCACCGAGGTGGCGTCGCGCTTCTCGCTCAGCCGCGAGCGCATCCGTCAGCTCGAGATCCAGGCGCTGGGCCGGTTGCGTGAGCTGGCCCGGGCCGAGGGCCTGCAGGCGGCGTAACCAGAGACGAAAAAGGCCGGCACCCCGAGCGGGGTGCCGGCCTTTTTGTTGCCGCTTGCTAGGTGCGGACCCGGCCGTAGCCGTCGATCGGCATGCCTCTGTTGATCGACCGCACGTCGACCGGCTTGCCGTAGGTGGGCGCGTCGATGATCTGGTCGTTGCCGACGTAGATGCCGACGTGCGCGAGCCCGTTGTAGAACACCAGGTCACCCGGCTTGAGATCGCCGCGGCTGATCCGCGCGGTCTTGCTCCACTGCTGCGAGGCCTGGTGCGGGAGCGAGACGCCGGCCGCGTCCCAGGCGCCCATGGTCAGTCCGGAGCAGTCCCACGAGCTCGGACCGGCGTCGCCGAATCCGTAGGAGTCACCGACCTGGGCGTACGCGAACTTGACCGCGACGCCCGCCTTGCCCGAGACGTTGGGAACCTTGCCGGTGTAGGCCGACCCCTTCTCGGTGGGGCTGCCGTACGCGGCGGTCCGCTTGGCCTTGAGGTCCTTGATCTCGTCTTCGATCTTCTTCTTGCGTGCCGCCAGTTCCTTGAGCTGAGCCGCCTGCTTGTTCTTGGTGGTCTTCAGCGCGGCCTGACGCTCGGAGTAGGTCTGGGTCGTCTCGGTGAAGGTGTCGATGTCGTGCTGGTTCGACGTCTGGATGAGGTCGAGGTAGCTCATCTTCGCCACCAGATCGTCGCTGCTGCCGGTCAGCAGCGCGGTCATCGGGCCGACCCGGCCCTGCCGGTACGCCGTGCTGGCGATCGTTCCGACCTGCGCGCTCGCGGTGGCCAGCGCCGCCTTGGCGGGCGCCAGCGAGGCCTCGAGCTTCTTGAGGTCGTCCCCGGTCTTCTTGAGGTTGATGTTCATCGCGTTGTACGACTCGACGACAACCTCGAGTTGCTGTGACTGCTTCTCGATCTGCTTGGTGAGGTCGCTGGTCGACGGGCTCGCATGGGCGGCCGGGGCCGCGCCGAGAGTGATCGCGAACGCCGTCACCGCAACCGCCATCGCCCGAAGCCTCGTGCGGGGGTGTGGCACCGGTGTAGTGGCCTTTCTTCCGCTCGGCCGCCTACCGGGTTAGCTGTCGACCGAGTTCCTGAAGATTCAGTGGGTCGGAAGATGCCCTACCGCTGTTCGCGGATTCACCCCAGTAACGCGGTTCCCCGGTTCTCCCGCGACGACCGGGCCGCTCTGGGGAGAACGGAACGGGCACCACGGTGATTCGGCGGCGTTGGCCGGCGCCACCGAGGGATGTGGCTGCGGACCGGACCAACCGCATCAACCTATCGACGCAGAAAACAAAATCAAGTCTTCTGCGAGTGATTTAAGGTATCGCCTGCTATGCGGGAATGATCCCGATAACGGATAGTCATTCGGCGGAAGCAATGCGTCGAAGTGCGCTCCCAATTGGGACTTTTCGACTATGCGGGATTCGTCGCCGGGATCCACTGACGGCTGACCTTACGCTCCGCCCAGAAGGACAGGAAGGGGATCGTGCCGGCGAGCATCACCAAAATCATCCGCGGGAAAGCCCAGCGGGCCCGCCGCGCGAGATCGAAGGTGAGAACCAGATAGACCATGAACAGGAAGCCGTGCGCCGGACCGACGATCGCGACGACCGTGTCGTTGTCACCGAGGTACTTCAGCGGCATGCCCACCACCACGAGCGCGAGCAGGCCGACGCCCACGATCCACGCGATGATCCGGTAGCGGGTGAGTGCTCCCTGCACGATGCACGTCCTATTTCTTGGAGGGGCCGGGGTAGTCCATGGGGCGGGCGCCGGGATTGGCGGCCAGCCAGGCGAGATAGTCGTTGTAGGCGTCCAGCTCGGGGTCGTCCTCGGTGGCGGCGTGGCCCCTGGCGACCCGGACCGGGCGGCCGACGGTAACAGGAGAACCTGGGAGCCGCTCCTGCTCCTGCGGCCCGGGCTCGTCCTCGCCGCGCTGCCGGCGGCGCTCGAGCTGGACCTCGCGGTACCACAGGAAGACCACGAAAGCCGCGAACACCGGCCACTCGAACGTGTAGCCCCAGCTCAAGCCGTTGCCGCTGGTGGCTCGGCTGAACTGCCACCAGCCCAGGGCGAGGCAGCCGGCGCTCAGCGCCAGCGCCAGGACATGGCGGACGATCCACGCCGGCGTCCAGAGCCCTCTCATGGCCACGAGCGTACCGGCGCGGGTTTGACACTTCCCTTCGCGGGCAACCGTTTGACGTGCCGATCACCACCTGTGGAGGTGCACCATGACGGACGTCTTCGAGACGGGGGTCGACCCCGCCGGGCTCTCCGACGACGACCTGTTCCGCGAGATGGCAAGTCTTCACCGCACGCGCCTGGCCACGCTCCGGCACGGGCCGGACGCGGCGCTGGAGAACCATCTCAAGCGCACGGCCGACCTGGAGACCGAATACCTGGCGCGGTACCCGGGCCGGGAGGTCGATCCGAACCGGCTGACCCAGGACTTCTAGCTCCTCCGCACTCACCGCCGCGAGGGATTCCCCGGAAGGAAGTTTGTTGAGCGAGACGTTGCGCGCCCGGCTGGATCGTGTCGGCCGGGCGTACGCCCCCCATGAGCATCGCCCGCTCGCCGGTTACCTGGCCGCGATGGGTGCCTTCAGTGCCCTCGCGACCAGTCTCGCCGGCGCCGCCAAGGCCACCGGGCGCCCCGCGCCGGAGCGGGTCTCGGCCGGCGACGTGGCACTGCTGTCCATAGCGACGCACAAGCTGAGCCGGTTGCTGGCCAAGGACGCGGTGACCAGCCCGCTGCGCGCGCCCTTCACCCGGTACACCGAACCGGCCGGGGCCGCGGAACTCAACGAGGACGTCCGCGACCACGGCAGCTCGATCCGGCACGGCATCGGCGAGCTCGTCACGTGCCCGTTCTGCCTCGCCGTCTGGGTGGCGACCGGCCTGACCGGTGGCCTGGTGCTCGCGCCGCGGCTGACCCGGCTGGCCGCGGTGACCCTCACCGCGACCGCCGTCTCCGACTTCCTCCAGATGGCCTACGACGTGGCGAAGAAGGCCGCGGAGGGCGACTGACGCCTACGGAGGGCCGTCCTTGTCCAGGCCGGCCCACCCCTTCGAGCGCTCGGGCTCGGGTTCGTCCTCGCCCTCGGTGACCCGCTCGTCCACGGTGGTGTCCTCGTGCTCCTCGGCGAAGTCGCCGCCGTCGTCGTCCGGATCGCCGATGGGTTCCATGCGTCCCGCTCTACCCCGGTCTCGCCCCGGCAAACAATGTGGCATGGGTCACAACGCCTCACGGAATCATCGGGTGCGGCCGACGGTTGACAACGGATGTCGGTGTGTCCAGTGTCCCCGGGCCTCACCACATTGCCTTCACGGATTACCGTTCGGCTGGAGCCGTGTTGCGCCACTCGCCGCGAGGCGACATGCACACCGACACCCGCGCCGCCCCCGGCTTGCCGAGGGGCGGCGTTGTTTTTCGCCCCCGTTCCGGGGTAATTCGATCTTCATGACCGACGACCGCACCGACCGTCGCGCCGCCGACCTGCTCCCCGAGGAGCGGGTGGCGGGCAGCGACGACCCGCAGGCGCAGGCCGCGGCGATCCTGGCCGACTCGGACGAGCGCGAGGACCGCCCCAACGGCGCACCGGACACCTTCCTGGAACGCCGCAGCTCCGACGAGACGGTCGATCCGAGGGACACCACTCGATAGAGGCACGTCGGTTTCCGTGTCCGTCGATGGTCGTGGCACTATTCGCCGCGTGTCTGCCCCGAATCGCCGGATTTCGGCCCCGCGCCGAGGCCTGGTCCGCCTGATCACGCGCACGGCCCGTCCGGCCGTACCCGCCGAGCCGCTCGGGCCGCACGCCGTCCGCGCCGCCGAGCCGGTCGGCGCGCAGTCCCCGGGCGGCGCCGAGC
>NZ_CAKUCL010000110.1 GCF_934643405.1 uncultured Actinoplanes sp. | reverse complement strand
GTGCGGCGGGTCCCGGCCCGACCCGCGCTTGCGAGGTCGCCGCCGGCCGGGCCGGGAACGTGTCCGCCGCGGCCGGCCGCTCCGGCGTCAACGAGCCGAGACCGTTGACCACCCCGAGGTACGCCGCCGTGGCCCCCACGACCGTGAGCACCCCGAACGCCCCCGCCGCCACGGCCCGCCCCGGACGCCTCGCCGGAACCGCCGGGGCCTGCGTGTACGGGGCCTGCGTGTACGAGGTCAGCCCGCCGAACGTGTTCATCCCGGTGCTGGTCACATCCGGTCCGCCGGCCGGCGGCTCGGCCGGGCGCCGCCCCAGGTCGTACCGCAGCGACCGCCAGGCGCCGGCCATC
This sequence comes from uncultured Actinoplanes sp., assembly GCF_934643405.1. Classification (GTDB taxonomy): domain Bacteria; phylum Actinomycetota; class Actinomycetes; order Mycobacteriales; family Micromonosporaceae; genus Actinoplanes. The sequence goes on along the minus strand of NZ_CAKUCL010000110.1, from coordinate 22,253 downwards.
TCCGCGCGGGTCTTCCGCAGCAGGCTCATCGGTTTGGTTCTCCACTCTTCTGGCACGCTGTAGGAGTGAGCGATTCCGTAACCGCCGGCCCGGCCGAGTGGATCAACCTGCCGGACGTGTCCGAGAAGCTCGACGTCTCGATCAGCAAGGTGCACCAGATGGTCCGCGACGGCCACTTGCTGGCCGTACGCCGCGACGGTGTGCTGCGCGTCCCCGCCGAGCTGGTGGCGAACAGCACCGTGCTCAAGCACCTCCCCGGCGTTCTCACCTTGCTGCGCGATGCCGGGTATAACGACGAAGAGGCGCTCGGGTGGCTCTACGCACCGGACGAGGCGCTGGGCGGTTCCGCGGCGACGGCGCTGGCCGGCCCGCAGGCCCGCGAGGTCAAGCGTCGCGCCCAGGCGCTGGGTTTCTGACCGGCGTGCGCCACCTGGCCTACGTCGGAGTCCTGGCCGGTTGCCTCGTGGCCGCCCTCTGGCTCGAGCCGGTCCTCAAGGTCAACGTCCTGCGCCGGTGGCGCCGCCTGCTCCTGACGATCCTCCCGGTGGCGGTGATCTTCACGCTCTGGGACCTGGGAGCGATTGCGGCCGGCCATTGGACTTTCGACCCGGCGCAGATCACCGGCATCCTTTTCCCCGGCGGCCTGCCGCTGGACGAGATCCTGTTCTTCCTGGTGGTCCCGGTCTGCGCGATCCTGGGCTTCGAGGCGGTAAGGGCGGTTCTCGACCGCCCGGCCGGCGACGAATGACCTACACGGCCGCGTCCCTCCTGGGCGTCTGCGCCGCCGCGGGCGTGGACATGTTCATCCTGCGCACGCGCTTGCTCCGGCGTGCCGTCTTCTGGGCGACATACCCCATCGTCGTCCTCTTCCAGCTGCTGTCGAACGGCATCCTGACCGGCCGCAAGATAGTCGTCTACGCCCCCGACGCCATTCTCGGCATCCGGCTGGTATACGCCCCGATCGAGGATCTGCTTTTCGGTTTCGCGCTGGTCCTGCTGACACTTTCGACGTGGGTCTGGTGGGGCCGCAGAGGCGTGCAACGAACCCCGCGGGCCGGCCAGGGAAGCGCGCTCCTGAAGAAATACAGAAGCCGCTCGTAACCCCTTCAACGGCAGATGTCGTAGCCGGGTGGGTGGTACGGACCGCTGCTCACGCCGAGGGCCGGGCGAGGGCGGCCAGTCGCCTGGCGGCTCCTGAACGGCCGCCCTCACCCGGCGGCGTGCGTGAGTCCCGGCCCGGCTCGCCTGCGGCCTCGCCCCCAGCCCGTGGTACCGGGAGGGGGACGGCGCGGCCGTCGTGCGCGGCCGCGGTCCGCGCAGCGTGGCGTGCCCGCCGGGGAGCGGGGCGGCGGGCTCGGCGGCGGGCGTGGCAGGATTCGCCGGTGCGATGGCGGTCTGTCTGTCTCGGCGGGGCGATCGCCACTGCGGTGATCGACGTCGTGTCCGTGCTGGTCGGCGGTACGCTCTGGCCGCCCGCTGAAGTGGTCACGTTCCTGCTGCTCGCCGGGTATGCGGTGGGCGGCCTCACCGGGTCCGCCGGGCGCTGGGTGGTTGCCGTTTCGCTGGCGCCGCTGCTTGCCGAGGCGCTGCTCACCGTGCCGCACGTGGATCATTCCCGGGCGGGCGGGCTGCACTTTCTGAGCCCGAGCCGGCCGAGGCCCGAACCCGACTACCTGCTCCAGGCTCTCGACACCGGGTTCGCCGTGGCCGGGCCGCCGCTGTTGTTCGCCGCCACGCTGGTTGTCCTCCATCGCGGGAAAGCGCGCCGGGCCTGGCTCGCGATCGTGGCGTGGGCGGCCATCGTCGCGTACGCAATCTCGCGGATCGCCTCGGTACAGGCGCCCTCGGCCCCTTTCCGGGTGGGGCCGGGGCTGGGGGCGAGGATCGCGGCCGCGCTGGTTCCGGTCCTGCTGGCCGCGGCGGCGCTGATGCTCGCCTCCGTGGCCCGGCGGCGCTCGGCGGTGGCCGGAGCCGTCCTGCTCGCCGCGTCGGCGATCCCCATGATCGAAACCTACGTCACGGCGACGCGGGTAGTCACGTACCGGAGCGGGCAGTTCGCGACCGGCGCGGTGGACTTCCGCGCGCTCACGCTCGGCCTCCAGTTTGTCGCTTACTTCCTGCTGATCGCCGCGACGACGAAGGAGCTCAGGTCTCGCGCCGGGTAGCCGCCTCGGCCAGCCGGCGCAGAACCGTCCGCGCCTCCTCCTCGATGTCCGCGGCGTCCAGCGCGGCCAACGCCGGCGTCATCAGCTCCGCGATGCGCCGCTCGGTGGCGTCCAGCGCACCGCTCGACCGGATGAGCGCCCGCAACCGCGAGACCCCCGCCTCATCCAGCCCGGGATCGCCGAGGCAGGCGTCGAGGGAGGCGCGGCCGGACGGGTCCAGCGCCGCGAACGCCGACGCCACCAGATATGTCCGCTTGCCCTCGCGCAGGTCGTCCCCGGCCGGCTTGCCCGTCTGCGCCGGATCGCCGAAGACCCCGAGAATGTCGTCACGCAGCTGGAACGCCTCACCGAGCGGCAGGCCGAAGCGGGAGTACGCCGCCGAGACCGAAGCCGGCGCCCCGGCCAGCGCCGCCCCCAGCAGCAGCGGCCGCTCGACGGTGTACTTCGCCGACTTGTAGCGGGCCACCTTCCCGGCCCGTTCGAGCGACGTGTCCGCGGTCGCCTGGGTGAGGACGTCGAGGTACTGGCCGACGGTCAACTCCGTCCGCATCTCGTCGAAGACCGGCCGGGCGCGCTCCAGTTCCACCAGGCCGAACCCCGAGGAATGCAGCAACTCGTCCGACCAGACCAGCGCGAGATCGCCGAGCAGGACCGCCGCGCTGTCGCCGAAGCCCCCGGCGCCGCCGCGCCAGCCCGCGTCGACGTGCAGCCGCTCGAACCGCCGGTGAATCGACGGCTCGCCGCGGCGGGTGTCCGAGCGATCCATCAGATCGTCGTGGATCAAGGCGCTGGCCTGCACCAATTCCAGCGCGGCCGCCGCCGTCACGATGCTGTCCGAATCGATGCCGCCGGCGCCGCGGTACCCCCAGTACGCGAACGCGGGCCGCAGCCGCTTGCCACCGCCCAGCACGAACTCGTCCATCGCCTCCGACATCTCGCCCAGCGCGGGGTCGATGCGGAGGAGCCGGTCGCGTTGATCGGCCAGAAATGCGGCAAGTGCCTTGTCGACCCGGGGCCGTAGCCCGGCCGCTTCGACGGGGGAAGTCACCCCACGACGCTAGCCGACATGCTGGGGTGTCTCGACGGTAGAGTCTGGGGCGTGGCTCTCGGACTACCCTCGCGTCTGCCCGGCACCCCGGCGATCGGTGACCTGATCCGCGGGGCCGCGCCCACGTATTCGTTCGAGTTCTTCCCGCCCAAAACGCCCGAGGGCGAGACCCTTCTCTGGCAGGCCATCCGCGAGCTCGAACCGCTGCGGCCCAGCTTCGTCTCGATCACGTACGGCGCGGGCGGCACCACCCGCGACACCACGGTCGCCGTGACCGAACGGGTCGCGACCGAGACGACCCTGCTGCCGATGGCGCACCTCACGGCCGTCAACCACTCGATCGCCGAGCTGCGCCACATGATCGGCCGGCTGGCCGGCGCGGGCATCCGCAACGTGCTCGCGGTCCGCGGCGACCCGCCCGGCGACCCGATGGGCGACTGGGTCCAGCACCCCGAGGGCGTGCTCTACGCCGAGGAGCTCGTGCGCCTGGTGAAGGAGGCGGGCGACTTCAGCGTCGGGGTCGCCGCCTTCCCGTACCGGCACCCTCGATCGGCCGACGTCGATTCAGATACTGCCAATTTCGTACGGAAGTGTCGTGCGGGCGCCGACTTCGCGATCACCCAGATGTTCTTCGACGCCGACGAGTACCTCCGCCTGCGCGACCGCGTCGCCACGACGGGCTGCGACACCCCGATCGTCGCGGGCGTCATGCCGGTGACCCGGATGGGCACGATCGAGCGGTCCACCCAGCTCTCCGGCGCGCCCTTCCCGGCGAAGCTGCGCGAGCGGTTCGAGCGGGTGGCCGGCGACGAGGCCGCCGTGCGGGCGCTGGGCATCGAGGTGTGCGCCGAGATGTGCGCGCGGCTGGTCGACGAGGGCGTGCCGGGCATCCACTTCATCACCCTGAACCGGTCCACGGCCACGCGCGAGGTCTGGCAGCTCCTCGCGCCTTCGGACGTCGCCGCCGCGGCCGCCGCCTGACGGTGACCTGGGACGAGTACGTCGCAGCCTGGTCCCGGCTGCACGGCGGGTTCGACCCGCGGGGTGCGTCCTCGGTGGTTCGGGGCTGGCTCCGCGTCGCGTACCGGGCGGGAAGCTGGCTCGGCGGCAAGCGCATCGGTCCCGCCGCCGTCACCACCGCCGGACTGTTCCTCTGCCTGGCCGTGCCGGCGGTGGTGCCGGCCGGGCGGTGGGGGCTGCTGCTCGGGGCGCTGCTGGTGCTGGTGGGGTCGTTCGCGGACGGGCTGGACGGCGCGGTCGCGGTGATCACCGGGAAGGCGAGCCGGCTCGGATACGTCTACGACTCGGTCGCCGACCGGGTGGGGGAGCTGGCGTGGCTGGCCGCGTTCTGGCTGGCCGGCGCTCCCGGATGGCTCGTGGTTTCGGCCGGGGCGGCCAGCTGGTTGCAGGAGTATCTGCGGGCGCGGGCCACCGCCGCGGGGATGGAGGAGATCGGCGTGGTCACGGTTGCCGAGCGGCCTACCCGCGTACTGATCGCGATTTTCGGCCTTCTGCTGGGCTTTCTCCTCCCGCCGGCGATCACCGTGGCCGCCGCGGTCTGGCTGGTCCTCGCCCTCGCCGGGCTGGTCCAGCTGAGCGTGACCGTCCGCCGCCGGCTAGATCGTTAATCGGTTGTTCCCGATCGAGGGCCGCTTCTACCGTGTCCTCACCGAACAGCGACAGGGAGAGCGAATGACTCGCGGACCCGCAGGGGCTTGCCGGCACGGTTGACTCAGCGTGCCCGGCCGTCCCTCGTTGCCGTCGGTGACCGACGAGGAGTGAGGGAGGTGAGCCACGATGAGCGCGGTTCTGGTGCTGAACGCCGACTACGGGCCGCTGCACCGGGTCAGCCTCCGGCACGCGATCCGGATGCTGTTCCGCGAGGTGGCAGTGGTGCACGAGGCCGAGCCGGACGGTCAGGTGGGTCTCTGGCCGATCCCGACCGTGGTGCGGCTGGTGAGCTACGTGGTGACGCGCTGGCGGCACAGCCGTGGTCCGGCCTGGTCGCGCGCGGGTGTGCTGGCGCGCGACAACCGCACCTGCGCGTACTGCGGAAAGCCGGCGTCCACGATCGACCACGTGCTGCCGCGGTCGCGAGGAGGCGCGAACGAATGGGCCAACACCGTCGCGGCCTGCGGCCGATGCAACAACCGCAAGGGCGACCGTACGCCGTCGGAGGCGCGCATGCCGCTGCTGGTGAAGCCGTACGCGCCCAGGTGGGCGGCGCTGGCGTGAGAGGGCGCGACCGCGCGGCGCCGGCATAGACGCGGCCGGTGGGCCGGCACGGGGGCAGGCCCGCCGACCGTCCAGGCCTCGGATCATCCGGATTCGGATGATCCGAGGCTACGCTGTACGTCATGGCAGCACCCGAACGCACCGTGCGTGACCTCACCGGCCTGCTCAACATGGCCGGGCACGCCCTCTCGAACCGGCTGGCCGCCGCGCTCGCCGACATCGATCTGACCCCGCGCATGCAGTGCGTGCTGGTGCACGCCCTGGAGGAGGAGCGCACCCAGATCCAGCTGGCCGCGCTGGCCGACCTGGACAAGACGACGATGGTCAGCACGGTCGACGAGCTGGAGAAGCTCGGTTACGCCGAGCGACGCCAGTCGGCCGCCGACCGTCGCGCCCGGATCATCGCCGTCACCGAGCGGGGTCGCGCCGCGGCCGAGGAGGGCCAGCGGATCGTCGACCGGGTGCACGCCGACGCCCTCGGCTGTCTCGCGCCGGCCGATCGGACCGCGTTCGTCGAAGCGCTCGGCGAACTGGCCGGCACGGCGCGCGATCCCGGTCCGCAGCCGATACGACGCGCCCGTAACAGATAGTCCGCTAGCAGATTATCTGTTACGGTCGGCCAATGAGCCGATCATCTGCCGCTCTCGCGGTGCTGTGCGCGATGTCCCTCATGATCGTTCTGGACAGCACGATCGTGGCCGTCGCCGTACCCGACATCCAACGCGACCTCGGTTTCTCCCCGGCCGGGGTGGCCTGGGTCGTCAATGCCTACCTGGTGGCCTTCGCCGGCCTGCTGCTGCTCGCCGGCCGGCTCGGCGACCTGGTCGGCGCGTGGCGCGTGTTCCTGGCCGGGCTGGCCCTGTTCACCGTCGCCAGCCTGCTCTGCGGCTTCGCCGGTTCGGCATGGGAGTTGATCGCGGGCCGGTTCGTGCAGGGCGCGGGCGGCGCGCTGGCCGCGGCGGTGGTGCTCGGCATGATCGTCCGGCTCTTCCCGTCGCCGGGCGAACAGGCGCGCGCCATGGGGATCTACAGCTTCACCCAGGCCGGCGGCGCGGCGCTCGGCTTCGTCGCCGGTGGCGTGCTCACCGACGCGGTTGGCTGGCCGGCGATCTTCCTGATCAACGTCCCGATCGACGTGGTCGTGTGGCTGTGCGGCCGCCGCCTGCTGCCCCGCGAGGCCGGCCTGGGACTCGGGCAGGGCTTGGACGTGCCCGGCGCGCTCCTCATCACGGCGGGGCTCTCCCTGGGTGTGTACGCCATAGTCCGTACGCAATTCGGCCCGGCAGCCGTCCTGGCCCCGCTGATGATCGCCGCTTTCCTGGTGCGGGAGAGCCGCGCTCGCCGGCCGTTGATCCCGTTGCGGCTGCTCAGGCGGCGGTGGCTCCTGCTCGCCAACACCGCGGTCCTGCTGATCTTCGCCACCGGCATGGGTTTCCAGTTCCTGAACGCCTTGTTCGTGCAGCGAGTGATGGGCTACGACGCGCTGGGCACCGGCTTGGCCTTCCTCCCGACACCCGTGGTCATCGGCGCGGTGTCCCTGGTCGTCGCGCCCCGGCTGACCGCCCGTTTCGGTCCGCGCCCGGTTCTGCTGGCCGGCCTGGCGCTGCTCCTGACCGGGCTGCTGCTGCTCACCCGCCTGCCCGTGCACCCGTCGTACCCCACGGACATGCTCCCGCCGCTGCTGGTCATGGGCCTGGGCATCGGCGTGACCGTCCCCTCCATGATCATGCTGGCGATGGCCGGAGCGTCCCCGGCGGACACCGGGATGGTGTCCGGCTTCGCCAACACGGCCCAGCAGGCGGGCGGAGCTCTGGGCCTCGCGGTCCTGGCCGCGGTGGCCGCGGCGCGCACCGAGGCACGGCCGTCGTTGCCGGCCGTGGACGCCTTGCGCTACGGCTACACGCAGGCGTTCCTGGTGGCGGCCGGCTTCGTCGCGGCGGCCCTCGCGTTGACCGCCGTCGCCCTGCGCCGCCCGGCCGAAGCGACCCAGCCGCTGACCCCGATGCCGGGCGGATGACCGGGCGGTGGGCCCCGGAGCCACCGAGGCGCCCTGCCTGCCCGTCCCGACCGCCGAACGAGGATGTGGCCGACCCGACGCCTCGCATGTCAACGGATCGTTGACTAGTGCTACCGTACGGATTGTGGCGGATCTGACCGACCTGCGAGCTGTCCCCGACGCGCGCGCCCGGCTCGACGCGCATGAATTGGCGCTGATCGACAAGGCGCGGCGGGCCGGCGCCACCTGGGCCGAGATCGCCGACGCGCTCGGGCTGACCACCAGGCAGGCGGCCGAGCAGCGACGACTGCGCCTGGCCACCGCGGCGGCCAAGCGGGCCGACCCCGCGCCGGACCGCGGGTACGGCGAGGCCGTGCTCGCGCTGCGGGCCGCGGCATCCGAGCTGCACCGCAGGATCGGCGCCGACCGCCGCTGGGATCGCCGCTTCACCACCGCGGCCCTGGTCCGGGAGACCTTGGCAGCGACTCCGGACGCCCCGCCGGGGTCGCTGTTCTCGCTCGCGGCGGCGGCCGTCGGCGATCTGGAGGCGGCCTTCCCCGGCCTGGCGTCCCCCGGCCGGCGTGTCGCCCTGCCCCGGACGACCCTCGCGGCGGTGCAGCGCCTGCGGGCCGCGTTGGGAGCGGCGACCCCGAGTCCTTGACAGATTGCCGCTCAACTCTTGAGGATGTGAGCCTGGTTCGCTCAACCTCGGGAGGTCCGTTGCGGCGCAACGCGATGCTGTTCGTGCTGATATCGGTTCTCTCCGGGTTCGGCAGTACGGCGATGACCCTCGCCGCCGGCATCTGGATCCTCGACCTGACCGGCTCGGTCGGGCTGGCGGCGCTGGTGGGCGTCGGTGTGTACGGACCGACGCTCATCGCACCCTGGCTCGGCGCGCTGGTCGACCGTCTGCCGCGCCGCCCGTTGCTGATCGGGGTCGACCTGGTCCTCGGCCTGCTCCTGCTCACGCTGCTGACGGTGCACTCGGCGGCCGGGGTCTGGCTGATCTACGCCGTGGTGCTGGCGCGCGGGGTCAGCTACGTCCTGCTGGACGCCGGCGAGTCCGCGATCCTCCCGGCCGCCCTGCCCCCGGCCGTGCTCGGCGACGTGAACGGCTGGCGCTCCAGCGCGCAGGAGGGCATGAAGCTGATAGCGCCGCTGGCCGGTGCCGCCCTCTACTCCTGGGCCGGCCCTCTCCCGGTGGTCCTGCTGTGCGCCGCGATGCCGCTGCTGACCGCCGCTTGCTACACATTGGTCCGCCTGCACCCACGACCCGGAACGCAGCCGGGCGAAGCGGCGACGGGAGGAGACGAGGTGGCCCCGGGCGAAGCGGTCCGGCGTGGCGTCCGGCCCGGGGTCAGGCTGTTGTTCCGGCAGCGGGGGCTTCGGGTTCCCGTCCTGGTCGCGGCCGTTGCCATTGCGCTGTCCGGGGTCACGAACGCGCCGCTGCTCGCCCGCATCGTTCATGACCTGCACCTTCCGGCCACGCATCTGGGCATCCTGGCCTGCGGGCAAGGCGCCGGCTCCATCGCCGGCGGACTGGTCGTGGGGCGGCTCCTCGCCCGCGTCTCGCCGGCGGGCGTCGCCGGGATCGGGGCCGTCGTCTTCGCGGCGGGGATCGCCGCCTGGTGCCTTCCGTTCCGGCCGGCCCTGGTGGCCGGCAGCGTGACCGTCGGGATCGGGCTGCCCTGGACGCTCATCGCGGCGGTCACCGCCGTGCAGACCGGCACGCCCGATCACCTGCTCGGGCGGGTCTCGGCGACGTCGATGATGCTGATGTTCGGGCCGGTCGCGCTCGCCATCCCGGCCGGGTCCCTGCTGGTCCGGCTCGGCGCGACCGGCCCGCTGCTGGGTGTCGGCGCCGTGGCGCTCGGCGCCGGCCTGGCCGGCCTCCGGGAATGGTGGCGGGCCGGCCAGGTGAGGATCGGCGGGGACCGGCTCACCGACACCGCGGCGTAGGCGGCGAGGTCGTTCAGGACGCCAGGATGACCGCTCCGATGGCGATGAAGACGGCCGGCACCAGCCAGTGCCCGTAGCGCTCGACCACGGCGATCACCCGCCGGTGCGAGCCCAGCCACGACGACGCCGCGCACCACACCGCCACCAGAACGGCGAACACGATCAGCGTCACGACCACACCGCCGGCCGGGAGGGTACGGAACACCGGCGTGTAGACCGCGATGTTGTCGGCGCCGTTGGCGATCGTGATGCCGGCGACCGGGAGAACGCCCCGGGCGGTCACCTCCTCCGGGGAGGACGAACCGCGGAACGCCTGGATCAGGCCCCGGACGCCGAGCGCCAGCGGCACCAGGCCGAGCAGCGGCACGAAACGGTCCGGGATCAGCGTCAGCCCCAGCGCCGCGAGCAGCGACACGCCCACGAGCACGGCGATACCCGTGTACTGGCCGAGCCAGATGGTCCACACCGGGCGCCGTGCGGCGCGGGCGCCGAGGAAGAGCACGGTGAGCACGATGAGGTCGTCCACGTTCGTGCCGGCGAAGATGCCCGCGGCCGCCAGGATCGTGTTCATCGCCCTAAGCATGCCGAAGGCCGGGCACAGCGTTGTGCCCGGCCTCCGCGGAGAAAGGCGTCAGCCCTTCTTGAGCGCCTTGCGGTAGTCGCTGTTCAGGCGGCCGATCAGGGTGAGCGGGATGCCCTTGGGGCAGACCGTGGTGCACTCGCCCATGTTGGTGCAGCCGCCGAAGCCGGCGTCGTCCTGCGCCTGGAGCATGTCCAGCACGCGGGTGTCGCGTTCCGGCTGGCCCTGCGGCAGCAGGCCCAGGTGCGCGACCTTGGCCGCGGTGAACAGCATCGCCGAGCCGTTCGGGCAGGCCGCGACGCAGGCGCCGCAACCGATGCAGGTGGCCGCCTCGAACGCGGCGTCGGCGTCCTGCTTGGGCACCGGCATCGCGTGGGCGTCCGGCGCGGTGCCGGTCGGCGCGCTGATGAAGCCGCCCGCCTGGATGATCTTGTCGAAGGCGGAGCGGTCGACGACCAGGTCCTTGATGACCGGGAAGGCGGCGGCCCGCCACGGCTCCACGTCGATCACGTCGCCGTCGGAGAAGTGCCGCATGTGCAGCTGGCAGGTGGTGGTGGCCCGCTCCGGACCGTGCGCCACACCGTCGATCACCATGCTGCACGCGCCGCAGATGCCCTCGCGGCAGTCGTGGTCGAACGCGATCGGGTCGTCACCGTCGAGGATCAGCTGCTCGTTCAGGACGTCCAGCATCTCCAGGAACGACGCGTCGGGGGAGATGTCCTTGACGTCGTAGGTGACCATGCGGCCCGCTTCGGCTGCGGTGGCCTGACGCCACACCCGTACCTTGATGTCCATTACTTGTAGCTCCGCGTGCTCGGGTGGACGTACTCGAATTCGAGCTCTTCCTTGTGCAGCGTGGGCTTGCCGTCGGCGGAGGCGCCGGCGTACTCCCAGGCCGCGACGTAGCTGAACTCGTCGTCGTGGCGCAGCGCCTCACCGTCCGGGGTCTGCGACTCGGCCCGGAAGTGACCGCCGCAGGACTCCCGCCGGTGCAGCGCGTCGATGCACATCAGCTCGGCCAGTTCGAAGAAGTCGGCGACCCGGCCGGCCTTCTCCAGGTTCTGGTTCAGCTGCTCGCCGGTGCCGGGCACCTTCACCCGGGTCCAGAACTCCTCGCGCAGGCCGCGGATGAGCCCGATGGCCTTGGTCAGGCCCTCCTCGGTGCGCTCCATGCCGCAGTACTCCCACATGATGTGCCCGAGCTCGCGGTGGAAGGAGTCGACCGTACGGTCGCCGTCGATCGACAGCAGCTTGGTGATCCGCTCCTCGACCGAGGTGCGCGCCTCGGCGACGGCCGGGTCACCCGAGATGTCCGGGAACGGGCCGGCGGCCAGGTAGTTGTTGATCGTGTTGGGCAGCACGAAGTACCCGTCGGCCAGGCCCTGCATCAGGGCGGAGGCGCCGAGGCGGTTCGCGCCGTGGTCGGAGAAGTTGGCCTCACCGACCACGAACAGGCCGGGGATCGTCGACTGCAGGTCGTAGTCGACCCACAGGCCACCCATCGTGTAGTGGACGGCGGGGTAGATCCGCATGGGTACGAGATACGGGTCCTCGCCGGTGATCCGCTGGTACATCTCGAACAGGTTGCCGTACTTGGCCTCGACCGCCTTGCGCCCGAGCCGCTCGATGGCGTCCGCGAAGTCCAGGTAGACGCCCAGCCCGCCGGGCCCGACGCCGCGGCCCTCGTCGCAGACGTTCTTGGCGGCCCGTGACGCGATGTCCCGGGGCACCAGGTTGCCGAACGACGGGTAGATCCGCTCGAGGTAGTAGTCGCGCTCGTTCTCGGGGATGTCGCCCGGTGCCCGCTTGTCACCCGCCGCGACCGGCACCCAGACCCGGCCGTCGTTGCGCAGCGACTCGCTCATCAGCGTGAGCTTGCTCTGGTGGGTGCCGGACTCGGGAATGCAGGTGGGGTGGATCTGCGTGTAGCAGGGGTTCGCGAACAGCGCGCCCTTGCGGTGCGCCCGCCACGACGCCGTGACGTTGCAGCCCTTGGCGTTGGTGGACAGGAAGAACACGTTGCCGTAGCCGCCGGAGGCGAGCACGACCGCGTCCGCGAACTCGGTGGTGATCTCGCCGGTCACCATGTCCCGCACGACGATGCCGCGGGCCTTGCCGTCGACCACGATCAGCTCGAGCATCTCGTGCCGGGCGTTCATCTCGATGTTGCCCAGCCCGATCTGCCGCTCCATCGCCTGGTACGCGCCGAGCAGCAGCTGCTGGCCGGTCTGGCCGCGGGCGTAGAAGGTGCGCGACACCTGGGTGCCGCCGAACGAGCGGTTGTCCAGCAGGCCGCCGTACTCGCGGGCGAACGGCACACCCTGCGCCACGGCCTGGTCGATGATGTTCAGCGACTCCTGGGCCAGCCGGTACACGTTGGACTCGCGGGCGCGGAAGTCGCCCCCCTTGACCGTGTCGTAGAACAGCCGGTAGACCGAGTCGCCGTCGTTGCGGTAGTTCTTCGCGGCGTTGATGCCACCCTGCGCGGCGATCGAGTGCGCGCGGCGCGGGCTGTCCTGATAGCAGTAGGATTTGACCCGGTAGCCCGCCTCGGCGAGCGTCGCCGCCGCGGAACCGCCGGCCAGGCCGGTGCCGACCACGATGACGGTGAGCTTGCGGCGGTTGGCCGGGTTGACCAGCTTGGCCGAGAACTTGCGGCGCTCCCAGCGGGTCTCGATCGGCCCGTCCGGCGCGGCGGTGTCGGCGATCGGGTCGCCGTCGTTCCAGTACTCAGTAGACATGTGTCATCCCACCAATCCGGTCAGCACCGCGAACGGCACCGACAGGTAACCGACGACCAGCACGAGCGACAGGACCAGGGCGCTCGAGCGGGCGAGCCGCTCACCCCGGGCGGTCTGCTGGCCGAGCGTGCGGACCGCGCTGAAGATCCCGTGGCGCAGGTGGAAACCGACCGCCACGATCGCCAGCGTGTAGAAGAGGGTCACGTACCAGCGCCCCGGAGCGAAGTCGGTGGCCACGTTCTCGTAGACCTGGCCCTCGACACCGTGCGGGTTGATCGTGAGGGCGCTCAGGTCGAGCAGGTGGTAGACCACGAACAGCAGGATGATCACGCCACCCCACCGCATCGTGCGCGCCGCGTAGCTGCCCTGCACCTTCGGCCGGTGCGCGTACTTCACCGGGCGGGCCTTGCCCGCCCGGCGGGCCAGGATGGTGGCCGCGACGATGTGGCCGATCACGATGAGGGTCAGGCCGCCGCGCTGGATCCACAGATACCAGCCGTACGGCAGGAGCGGGTTGCCGATCGTCCGCAACCAGTGCGCGTAGTGATCGAACGGCGACTGACCGAAGAAGATCTTCAGGTTGCCGATCATGTGCGCGTACAGGAACAGGATGAGCAGGATGCCCGTGACCGCCATGAGAATCTTCAGGGCGACCGAGGAGCGCTTTTTGCGTACCGGAACCGGCGCCGCCGCGGGCGCCTTCCGGGTAGTCGTATCCACCGCCACACCCTGGACGGTAAGGATCGTGGCACGATTCGTCTAATGCATGATCGAAGCAGTCATCATAGCGATAAGCTATCGTCGTGCAGCTCCAGCAACTTCGTTACTTCCTCGCCGTGGAAGAAACCCGGCATTTCACACAAGCTGCGGAGAATCTGGGCGTCTCCCAGCCGACGTTAAGTAAGCAGATTCACACCCTCGAGGACAGCCTCGGCGCGCCGCTGTTCGAGCGGATCCGCGGCGGCGTGACGCTCACCGCAGCCGGCGAGACGCTGCTGCCGATCGCCCAGCGCATGGTCTCCGACGCCGACGCGGCACAGGAGGCGGTGCGGGACATCGTCGGCCTGCGCCGCGGCGAGGTGCGGCTCGGCGCGACCCCCAGCCTCTGCTCCTCGCTGGTGCCGGAGGTGCTGCGCACGTTCCGCGCCGAACATCCGGAGATCCGGCTGTACGTCGACGAGGGCAGCTCGCAGGACCTGATCGGAAACCTGCTCGCGCACACCCTCGACCTGGCCCTCATCGTGCAGCCGTCGGGCGGCGTGGACGAGGCGCTGGAGGCCCGGCGGATCCTGCGGGAGAGCCTGGTCGTCGCGTCGGTCGCGGACGGCCCGCCGCTCACCGGGAACGACGAGATCGCGCTGACCGAGCTGGAGCACACGCCGCTGGTCATGTTCCGCGCCGGTTACGACATCCGCGGTGTGACCCTGGAGGCCTGCCGCCAGGCCGGCTTCACCCCGAAGTTCGCGGTCGAGGGCGGCGAGATGGACGCGGTGCTGGCGTTCGTCGAGGCCGGCCTGGGCGTCGCGCTGGTGCCCAGCATGGTGCTGGTCAACCGGCCACGGCTGCGGGCGACCCCGCTGGCGCCGCCCGGCATGCGCCGCACCATCGCCCTGGCGCATCGCAAACGCTCAGTGCTTCCCCATGCCGCCGAGGCCTTGCGGACGACGTTGCTCGCGCACGTGGCGACCCAGGAGCTCCCGGTCGGCGTGCGCCCGTTGTAGTGCGATCCGGACCGTACGGCCGACTCTGCCCGGGGGTATACAGATTTAGCATCTTCGCTGTGAGGCGCGCTGAGTTCGCGGATGCCCGGCTGGTGGCCGTCTACGACGCCGAACACGTCTGGGGGTGGGACGACGACTTCTTCATGTCGCTGCTCGCCGAGCGCACCGCGCCGCGCGTGCTGGACTTCGGCTGCGGCACCGGCCGTCTCGCCATCGCGATGGCCGAGGCCGGCCACGACGTCACCGCGATCGACGCCTCGCGGCCCGCGCTGGACGCCGCCCGGAGCAAGCGGGGCGCCGCGAGGGTGCGCTGGATCCACGGCTCGGCGGGGTCGCTGCCGGCCCGCGCGTACGAGGCCGTGCTCCTGACTGATCACGTGGCGCAGTCCCTCGTCGATGACGAGGAGTGGTCGTCGACCCTGGAGCGGTTGCGGCGGGCGCTGGTGGCCGGCGGCCGGTTGATCCTCGACAGCCGGGACCCGGCGTCCGAGCCGTGGGCGGTGTGGAACCCGGTGGACTCGAAGCGGTCCATCGTGCTGCCGGACGGCGGGCGGGTCACCGCCTGGGACGAGGTGACGTCGATGGACGGGCCGGTCGTCACGGTGACGCATCACTACGAGTTCACCGAGGGTGATCATCTCTCCGGCGAAGACACGGTCCGCTTCCGCGACGAGGGCGAGTTGCGGTCCACCGTGGAGGCGGCCGGTTTTGATGTGGACCGCGTCTACGGCGGCTTCTCCCGGGAACCGGCCGGCCTCAGCTCGGACGGCGAGCTCCTGCTGCTGGCGGTGGCGAGACCGCAGCGTACGGCGTGAATGTGCCAACCCTGGCGCGCGCCTTGTCGGGACTGAATATGTGACTAGGATTCGCTCTCACGGTCAACCTTGGGTAGCCGGAAGTTGACCTTGCGTATGCGAAGGGCGGTGGCATGGCCGACATCTCGCGGCCCGATCACGACCCGGCGGCCGATCGCCCCGACGGCGCACCCCATCACCATCGGTCACCGGACAACAGCCTCGGCCGCCTGATCCTGGCCGCCGCGATCGTGGTGCTCTTGGTCCTCGTGGCCGGCGGCACGGTCTGGTGGATGTACACCCGCGAGCCGGTCGCCGCCCCGGCGCCGTCCACCCCGCGACCGTCCACCGGCACGTGCCCACCCGCCTCGCTGCGCGTCGTGGCCGCCCCCGAGATCGCCTCGGTCGTGCGGGACGCGGCGACCACCATCGGTCCGCCGCGCGGCGGCTGCGCGCCCGTCCAGGTGGTGCCCGAGGAGCCGTTCGCGACCGTGTCCGGCCTGCGCCGGCCGGACGTGTGGATCCCGTCCAGCAGCCTGTGGCTGGGCATCGCCGGGGGCTTCGAGACCAGGGGCGCGCCCCTCGCCCGTACGCCCGTGGTCCTGGCCGCGCCCACCGCCCTGATGGACCTGTTCGCCACGGGTGACAAGACGTCGTGGACCGGGCTGACCTCGGCCGCCGCCGACCAGAGGATCCCCGCCGTGTCCATGCCGGACGCGGAGCGCAGCACCGTCGGCATGCTGTCGGTGTTCGCGGTCAACAAGGCGATGCAGCGCACCACCGAGGACCGGGGCATCGCCGAGCTCAAGGCCCTGACGCTGCGCAGCCGGCTGAGCGAGACGCCCGCCGACGCCGCCTCGATGATGGCCAAGGTGGCCGCCGAGTGGAACATCAACGAGGTGGTCAACAACATCGGCGTCTTCCCGACCACGGAACAGCAGCTCACCCTCTATCGCAAGGCCGGGCACACGGTACAGCTCGACGGCGCGTACCCGGCCGACGCGCTGGTCGAGGCGGACTATCCGTTCGCGGTGGCCACGGCGGCCCGGCACAAAGACCTGGCCGAGCGGCTGCGGGCGGCGATCGGACGGTCGGCGCTGACCGAGGCGGGCTTCCGCGCGGACCCGGCGAAGAACGCCCTCGCCGTGCCGAGCGACCCGGACGACCTCGTCGCGACGACCCGGGCCTGGTCCGGCTACCGCTCGCTGGCCTCCCAGGTGCTGCTGCTGATCGACACGTCGGGCTCGATGAACGACAAGATCAGGGACGCGTCCGGGCGGGAGACCACGCGGGCGGGTCTGCTGCGGGCGTCCGGCCGGACCGCGGCCCAGGTCTTCGGCGACGAGACCAGCGTGGGGCTCTGGTATTTCGGCGCGCCGCAGGAGAACAGCCCGCCGCACACCGAGATCGTGCCGTTCGGGCCGATCACCGCCACCGTGGCCGGCAAGCCGCGCCGCAGCCTGCTGGCGAACGCGATGACCGGCTACCGGGCGCCGAAGACCGCGGGCACGCCGCTCTATCAGACGGTGCTGGACGCGTCGTCGGAGATGCGGACCAGGGTCAAACCGGGCACGACCACGATGATCGTGGTGCTGACCGACGGCCACGACGGGGAGTCGCGGTACTCCATGCCGGCCCGGCAGTTCCTGGAACGGCTCAAGGCGCAGAGTGACCCGGCCACGCCGGTGCCGATCGTGGCGGTCGGCTACGGGCCGGACGCGGACATGCGGTCGCTGACCGACATGGCGGCCGCGACCGGCGGGAAGGCCATCGCGGCGACGAATCCGGCCGATCTCGCGGCGGGCATCGCCAAGGCGTTCCTGGCGGCCCACTCGGGCAGGTGAGCGTCAGGCCGGACCGATCATGTCGGCCACCAGCCGCGCGGAGAGGGTCACCATCGGCAGGCCGCCGCCCGGGTGCACCGAGCCGCCGACCAGGTAGAGCCCGTCCACCGGCCCGCGGTTGACCGGCCGCATCAGCCCGCCCGCGGTGCCGTAGATCGCGCCACCCGGCGCCGCCGTGCTCTCCGCGAGATCGAACGGCGTGCGGGTCTCGGCGAACTCCAGGCGGTCACGCACGTCCAGGCCGCGGCGGGCGAGCACCTCCAGGACATGCCTCCCGTACGCCGTGGCCAGCCCCGGCCGCCGCCAATCCACCGCCGACCAGGCAGTTCCGTGCCGCGGCGCGTTGACCAGTACGAACCACGCCTCGGCGAAGTCCGGGTGCACCGCGGGATCGGCGGCCCGGGTCACGAAGATCGTCGGGTCGGACGCGGGCCGGGCCCGGCGCGCCGGCGTCCCGAAGATCGCATCGAACTCGCCGTCGTACCAGGACGGGAAGAAGACGGTGTGGTGTGCCGGCAAGGGGGTCCGGCCGCGCACGCCCAGCAGCATCACGAACCCGGCGAGGCTGCGATCGGTCAGCCGGGCCAGCCGCGACGGTGTCGGCAGCAGATCGCGATAGACCGTCAGCGCGTCCACGTTCGACACCACCACGTCGGCCGTCTCGACCGTGCCGTCGGCCAGCCGCACGCCGGCGGCCCGGCCGTCCGCGGTCACGATGCCCGCCACCGGCGAGTTCAGCCGGATCTCGACGCCCAGCCCGGCGCACCGGGCCACCAGGGCGTCGCCGATCGTGCCCAGCCCGCCCGGCAGGTACCAGCCGCCGAACGCCAGCTCCGCGTACGGGATCGCGGCCAGCGCGGCGGGCGCCCGGCGCGGATCGGCGCCGGTGTAGGTCGCGTACCGCTCCACCAGCATCCGCAGCCGCGGGTCGCGCAGGTACTTGCGAGCGAGGCCGCGCAGGGTGCGGCCGGGCGCGATCGCGGCCAGGTCGGGCACCCGCCAGGACAGGCCCAGCAGCGACGCCGGCGTCACCGGCTCACGCAGCACCGACCGCCACGACGCCAGCCAGATCCGTTCGGCCCGTTTCCAGAACCGGTGCCAGTCGTCGGCGGACAGCGGGCCCAGCGCGGCCGCGATGCGCGACAGGAACTCCTCGTGCGAGGAACAGGAGTCGAGCACCGTCCCGTCGGCGAAGACGTGCCGCACCACCGGGTCCAGCGGGACGGCGCCGTCGGGCAGGGCGTCGAACACCTGCGGCAACGTCAGCAGGCTCGGCCCGGTGTCGAAGCGGAAGCCGTCGCGTTCGTAGACGCCCAGCTTGCCGCCCGCCACACCGGCCCGCTCGTGCACCACCACGGCGTGGCCGGCCGCCGCCAGCCGGGCCGCCGCGGTCAGCCCGCCCACGCCGGCGCCGATCACCACGATGCGGCTCACAGGGACCGCCCCCGCCAGGTCAGGGCGCCACGGCGGCGCAGCCGGAACGACCGGGCGACCAGCCAGGCGAACACGACGATCGAGGCGGGGTGAGCCAGGGCGTCGGGCAGGCGGCGGCCGCCGGTCGCGGTCGCCGAGACGAGCCGGCCCACGACGCCGAGCGCGTACGCGACCAGGGCGATCGCGGCCCACCGCGGTGCACCGGCCGCGAACGTCACCACGGCGGCCGGCGGGGGAGCCGCGTACATCAGGAGGAGGGCGACCACGACGAACCCGGCGCCGGCGGGGGAACCAAACGACGCCCAGAGCGACTTGCTGTAGCCGCCGGCGAGCGACGACCAGGAGTCGTACATCAGGCAGGTCGCCGCGCGGGAGCCGTCGGCCAGTGCGATGCGGCCGCCGGAGCGCTTGATCGAGCGGGCCAGCGCGATGTCCTCGAGCACCTCGCCGCGCACCGCCGCATGGCCGCCCGATGCCTGGTAGCCCCGCCGGTCGGTGACGAGCCACTGCCCACCGGCGGCGGCGAGGGACGGGCGCGGCGAGCGCTCCATCGCGCGCAGCGGCAGGAACGTGAGCCAGGACCACTGGAGCAGCGGCTGCACGAGACGACCGGCGCCGGTGATCCTCGGATACGGCGAGAGCAGGGTGACCCCCGTACGGCGCAGAAGGTTGGTGGCATCGGCCAGGGCGTTCGGTTCGAGCACCACGTCGGCGTCCACGAAGGACAGGATGTCGGCGTCGGCCGCGGCGTCGGCGAGCTGCTGGCACGCGTACGGCTTGCCCAGCCACCCGTCCGGCTTCGGTGCCCCGGTCAGCAGGTGCACCTTGTCGCCCGCGATCGACCGGACGACCTCGGCGGTGCCGTCGGTGGAGTTGTCGTCCAGCACGTAGATCCGCAGCTCGGGGACGCCGCGCTGGCCGAGCAGCGCGGTGAGGCAGGGCGCCACCCGGCCGGCCTCGTCGCGCAGCGGCAGCAGCACGGCGATCTTCTCGGCGCTGATCGTCCCGCGCGGCAGCCGCCGCAGCAGCACCGCGTTGACGACCGTGTGCGCGGTCAGCGCGACCCAGGGCAGCAGGACCAGCCAGCTCACCGCGCCCACCTCAGCCGGGCGGCCACCGGCAGCACCACGACGCCCATCACCACGCCGCCCCACAGCGCGGACGCGGGCAGGCCGAGGAAGACGGCGTGGGCCAGCACCGACGAAGCGTACGTCCAGAACCAGAGAGCCAGGATCGGAACGTCATCCGGCTGGGCATGATCGACAGCCGTCCCGCCGGCGTAGGCCAGCGCGGTCATCAGGATCAGCGCGAAGCCGAGCCAGCCGAGGTAGTTGCCGATCGGCACGCCGGTCACGCCGGGCAGCGCGGGGGTGGGCGACTGCCAGCGCCAGTACCCCTCGGCGACCATCTGCGGATCCAGGAAGAGGTCCCAGGCGGCCAGGCCGACCGCGGCCGCGGCGATCCGTATGCTCCGGCGCCGGCTGAGCCGCACCGCGGCGAGCCAGGCCGGCCAGGCCATCCAGGTCCAGGCCAGCGGGATGATCAGCGGGACGCCGAGGACCTTCGGGCCGAGCTGGCCGGAGTAGTCGTAGGTGCCGAACGGAAAGCCGGTCGCGACGCCGATCGCCTCCACCGCGAAGCCGCCGACGGTCGCGGTGCCCACCAGCGCGGCCGCCGCCCGCACGCCTCGGCCCCGGGTGAGCAGGGCGTGCGACACCGAGAGCAGGTATCCGAGCAGGACGGTGGTGACGGTGAGCGCGGCCCTGGTGGTGCCGGCGGTCAGCGGATAGCAGA
This sequence comes from uncultured Actinoplanes sp., assembly GCF_934643405.1. Classification (GTDB taxonomy): domain Bacteria; phylum Actinomycetota; class Actinomycetes; order Mycobacteriales; family Micromonosporaceae; genus Actinoplanes. The sequence goes on along the minus strand of NZ_CAKUCL010000110.1, from coordinate 1,942 downwards.
TCTGGATCCCGACGAGGGCGGCCAGCAGCAGCCAGGGCAGCCCGCGGCGCACCTCAGATGCCGACAATGCCGGGGGCGTCCTCGGCCGGGCGCTCCGTGACCGGCAGCGAGCGGCCCAGGATCGCGAAGGCGCGCTCGTCACCGGGGAACAGGAAGTCGCGCAGCACGTCGACGAAGCCGAACCGCCGGTACAGCCGCCACGCCCGCGACGTGCGCTCGTCGGCCTCCGGCGTGGAGAGCAGCACCGTCTGACCCTCGGCCATGGCCAGCAGGGCGCGCAGCTGGCGGGCGCCGACGCCGTGGCCCTGCGCGGCCGGGCGGACGTGCAGCTCGACCACCTCGAAGCAGTCGGTGAGCCACTGCGCCCGGGACGGCTCGTCGAGCGCGGACCGCACCTGGTCGTGCCACCACTGACCCGGGCCGGAGGTGTAGCCGTACCCGAAACCGGCGAGACGGCCGTCGGTGGTGAGCGTGGCGACGGCGCGGAAACCGGGACGGCGGACGTGGGCGCCGATGTAGCCGCGCCGGGTCTGGAGCAGCTCCTGGCGGTAGCCCATCGCCTCGCCGTAGACGGCCACCACGTCGTCCAGCCGCCGCAGCAGGTCGTCCGGCTGCCACGCCACGAGCCTCATCGCTCTGTCTCACCTTCTTCGTCCGCCACCCAGCCCAGCACCGAGCGGTCGCCGCTGATCCGCCGGACCGCGAAGCGGGCGAAGAGGTCCTCCGCGTACCACCGGTCGGCCGGCGTGCGCGCGATCACCGCGCGGTGCTCCGGCTGACGGTACGCGAAGCGGGTCAGGTCCGCCGAGTGCCGCCATACGCTCACGGTTCCCTGCCAGCCGATCGGCGCCTCGCCCATGCCGAAATGGGCGAGCAGGCCGGGAGCTTCGGCCAATTCGGTGACGACCGGGGGGATCGCCCGCCAGAAGGTCAGGGCCTTGGCCGGTCGGAGTCGCGCGCGGGTGATCGACACGACCATGCCGTCGGTCTTGCTCCTTGCCTCCGCCTCGCCGAAGGGCTCCCGGCCCGACCAGCGGCCGTGGCTGTGCAGCAGGGCCAGGTCGACGCGGCAGCTCTGCGACGCGATGCGGTCCCAGCGCGGGAAGCTGATCTCGTCGTCGCTCACCGTGACGGCGGCGAATCTCGTCAAATCGCCATCTTGCGGGCGGAAGCCGGTGGCGGTGCCGACGAACTTGGCGAAGCTGGCGTTCGCCGGCCGCCGGGACAGGGCCATGCGGATCAGGGCGGCCCCGATGCGACGGCGCGGGACCCGCCAGACATGCAGCGTGACGGGCATGCGGCGGTCAGGCCACCTCGGCCGGCCGGCCGTCGGTGACGCGGACCAGCTCCGCGTACGTGATCGGGAAGACCGCCCGGGGTACGCCGCCGGCCGCCCAGATCACCTCGTACTGCTCGAGGGCGGTGTCGACCAGCGTGCGGACCGGCCGGGGATGACCGAGCGGCGCGACCCCGCCGATCGCTTGCCCGGTGTGCTCGCGCACGAATTCCGGCGTGGCCCGCCGCAGCTTGGCCACCCCGAGCAGCGCGGCGACCTTGGCCGTGTCGACCCGGTGCGCGCCCGAGGTCAGCACCAGCAGCGGCGCGCCGTCCGCGTCGAAGATCAGCGAGTTGGCGATCTGCCCGACCTCGACCCCGAGCGCCGCCGCGGCCGCCGCCGCGGTGTGCACGGCCTCGTCCAGGACGACCACCTCGGGCGCCGGGCCGCCGGCTTCGGCCAGCGCTTTCTGCACGGCGATGACGTTCGGGTGCGACTCCATGCCGGTCATTCTGCCCCGTCCTTGCGTTCGGTTCCGCCTTTGACTGCCGCTGGGCCGAGCGTTCGATACCTCGTGCCCTCTGGCCTGTCACGGCTGGGCCGGGGTGAGGCCGACGGCCCGGGCGCTGGCCTCCCACAGGCGGGCCGCGACGGCCGGGTCGGCGG
>NZ_CAKUCL010000109.1 GCF_934643405.1 uncultured Actinoplanes sp. | reverse complement strand
CTTACAATTCCTTTATCGCTTCAGTACCGCCCGCGCCGCTTCCCGGGCCAGACGGTCTGCTTCCAGTATATCCGCAAGGCTTGGCTGATATTTCACCGCTACCCTGTCCAGCGCCGCTTCCACCGTGCGATGTATGCCGTTGAAGGAGTTCTCTCCCCGCAGAAACGCCCACACCGCCTCCTCGTTGGCGGCGTTCATGACGGCACAGGCGGTGCCGCCCTCTTTGGCGCACTGCCGGGCAATGGCGAAGCAGCGGAAGGCGTCGGCGTCGATAGGCGCGAAGGTCAGCGCGCCGCACCGCAGCAGATCCAGCGGCTCCTCCGGCGATGCCGCCCGCTCCGGCCACGTCATGGCGTAGCGGATGGGCAGCTTCATATCCGGCGTACCCAGCTGGGCCAGCATGGCCCCGTCCCGGAACTCCACCAGAGAGTGGATGACGCTCTGCCGGTGCACCACCGCGTCCACCTGCTCCAGGGGAAGGCCGTACAGCCGCATGGCCTCGATGACCTCCAGCCCCTTGTTCATCAGCGTGGCAGAGTCGATGGTGATCTTGGCGCCCATGCTCCAGTTGGGGTGCTTCAGCGCATGGGCAGGCGTCATGGTCTCCAGTTCCTCATAGCGCCTGCCGAAGAACGGGCCGCCGGAGCAGGTCAGGATCAGGCGGCGTATCTCCCGTCGGTCGGCGCAGCCCTGCAAACATTGAAAAATGGCGGAATGCTCGCTGTCCACCGGCACGATATCCGCACCGTATTCCTTCGCGGCGGCCATCACCAGCTCTCCGGCGCACACCAGCGTCTCCTTGTTGGCCAGGGCGATGCGCCGCCCAAGGCGGATGGCCGCCAGCGTCGGCCCCAGTCCTACGCTGCCTACCACGGCGGTCACCACCGTGTCGGCCTCCTCCGCCTGTGCCGCCGCCAGAAGGCCCTCCGGCCCCGACAGCACCTCGATATCCGTATCGCGCAGACGCTGCCGCAGCTCCTCCGCCGCGGCGGCGTCATAAAGCACCGCAAGGCGCGGGCCGAACTCCCGCGCCTGCGCTTCTATCAGCTCCACACTGCCGTGGGCCGCCAGCGCGGCCACCCGCAGCTTCAGTTCCCGGGCCACGGCCAGCGTCTGCCGCCCGATGGACCCGGTGCTTCCCAGCAGGGAAATGGTTTTTGTCATGATAACTTCCTCAATACAGGGGCACCGACCGGATGATCAGCCACACCAGCGGTGAGGCGAAGATCACGCTGTCGAAGCTCTCGGTGCCCGCGTCGGTCTCGATCTGGAACGGCCGGAAGCGGGAGAACGTCCGGATGGTGGAGATGACCTCCCGGATCGACCCCTTGCCGCCCGCCTCCAGCTCGAGCGCGACGGTCGGCGTGATGCCCAGCCCGATGTAGGAGTGCGCGTAGCGGGGCTCGCGCCCGTCGTCGACGGTGGCCCAGCGGGGGCCTGCGGTCGGGTCGACGTTCACGGCCAGCACATCCGGGAGAGGGCGAACTTGCCATCGCCGGTCGGCGCGCTCAGCGGTGGCAGCGGTCCTGCCGCTGGGCTGCCGTCCTCGTCGGTGCCGCTCAGCGTCAGCGGGGTGCCGCTCAGGGCGGCGACCAGGTTGATCCGGCCGCTGCCGCCCGGGCCGGCACCGAGGCCATCGCGGCCAGCACGTCCTCCCGCATGATCCGGCCGCCACCGCCGGTGCCGGTGATGGTGGCGACGTCGAGACCCCGCTCGGCCACGAGCCGGCGCACGACCGGGGAGAGCATCCGCTTCTGCCCGTTGCCGGACGTGGGGGAGGAGGCGGGCGCGGAAGCGGAATCGGAGGCGGGGGCGGGGGCGCGGGCCGTCGTCTGCGGCGGCGCGGGGGCGGCGCCCGGCTCGCCGATGCGGGCCAGCGGCGTGCCCACCGGGACGGTCTCGCCCTCGGGCACGAGGATCTCCAGGAGCACACCGTCGTACGGGCTGGGGATCTCCGAGTCGACCTTGTCGGTGGACACCTCGAACAGCGGGTCGTCGAACGCCACCCGATCGCCCTGCGCCTTGAGCCACCGGCCCACCGTGCCCTCGGTGACCGACTCGCCGAGCTTGGGCAGCCGCACCTCCTGCGTCTCGGCCGCGGTCCGCACGGCGATCTCCCCGGGCGGCCCCACCGACTCGTCGACCGGCGAGTGCTCGCCCCGGCCGACCGCGTCCGGCGGGCCGATCCGGGCCAGCGGCGTGCCGACCGGGACCGTGTCGCCCGGCGCGACCAGCACCTCGATCAGCACACCGTCGTACGGGCTGGGGATCTCCGAGTCGACCTTGTCGGTGGAGACCTCGAACAGCGGGTCGTCGAACGCCACCGGCTCGCCGACCTGCTTGAGCCACCGGCTCAGGGTGCCCTCGGTGACGCTCTCACCGAGCTTCGGCATGCTCACGTCGTTGATGTCGTCGGCCATCGGAGTCCCTCTCAACCGTGCAGGGAGCGGCCGCTGAAGGTCAGCATGGTCTCCCCGATCGCCTCGGACAGGCTCGGATGCGGATGGATGAAGTGCCCGACGTCCCCCGGGGTGGCCTGCCAGTTGACCGCCAGGTAACCCTCGGCGAGCAGCTCGCTGGCCCACGGGCCGACCAGGTGGAAGCCGAGGATCGGCCCGTCCTTGGCGGCCACCACCTTCACCATGCCGTCGGTCTCGCCGATGATCATGGCGCGGCCGTTGCCGGCGAACCGGTGCTTGTGCACCTCGATGTCGTGCCCGGCGGCGCGGGCCTCCTGCTCGGTGAGCCCGGCCCAGGCCACCTCGGGATGGGTGTAGACCACCCAGGGCACGCCGGTGTAGTCCACCGGCACCGGGGTCTCGCCGAGGATGTGCTGGATCGCCACGATGGCCTCGGCATACGCGACGTGGGCCAGGCCGGGCGTCTCGATGACGTCGCCGATCGCATAGACGCCGGGCCGGTTGGTGGCCATGGTCGCGGTGTCCACGCCGACGAAGCCCCGGTCGGTGACCGCGACCCCGGCGGCGTCCAGGCCGATGTCGTCGGTGACCGGCCGCCGGCCGATCGCCACCAGCACCTGGTCCACCTCGATCTTCTCGGTGGATCCGCCGCTCTCGAAGCCGACCACCAGGCCGCCGTCGGCGCGTTCCGGTGCGGTGACCCGGGCACCCGCGTGGATCGTGGTGCCGCGCCGGGCCAGCGACCGGGCGAGGACGGAAGCCACCTCCCGGTCCGGGCCGATCGGCAGCACGCCGTCCGGCAGCGCCTCCAGCAGCGTGGTCTGCGAGCCGACGTCGGTGAACACCGAGGCGAACTCCGAGCCGATCACGCCGCCGCCGATCACCGCGACCCGTTCCGGCAGCACGCCGCTGCGGGTGCTGTGGTCGGAGGTGACGATCCGCTCGCCGTCCGGTTCGAAGCCCGGGATGGTCCGCGGCACCGAACCGGTCGAGATGATCGTCGCCCGGCCGCGCAGGGTCTGCCCGTCCACCTCGACGGCGCCGTCCGCGGTGAGCCGGCCGTGGCCGTCGACCACCGTGACCTTGCGCCGTTTGAGCAGCGTGGACAGGCCGCCGACCAGCTTGTCGACCACGCCGGTGGTGCGCTGCTCGACCCGGCCCCAGTCCGGCCGGAACTCGCCGTCTCCCTGATCCGACGAGAACTGGGGCATGATTCCGAATTCACTGGCGTGCGTCGCGGTGCGGTACACCTCGGCGGTCTGCAGCAGCGCCTTGGCCGGGATGCAGCCGCGGTTGAGGCAGGTGCCGCCGACCGTGTCCCGCTCGACCATCGCGATGCTCAGCCCCGCCGACGCGCCGTAGAGCGCCGCGGCGTATCCGCCCGGCCCGCCACCCAGGATCACCACGTCGAAGTCGGTCATGAGGTGGCCACCCGCCGTACCGTGTCGATGACCTGGGCGGTCGACGGCAGCATCGCGTCCTCCAGCGGCGGGCTCGTCGGGATCGGGGTGTTCAGCGCGGCGATCCGGGTGACCGGCTGGTCCAGCGACCAGAAGCAGCGCTCGCCGATCTCCGCGGCGATCTCCGCGCCGTAGCCGAGCCGCCGCGGCGCCTCGTGCAGCACCACCGCCCGGGCGGTCTTCTCGACCGAGGCACGGATGGTCGCGAAGTCCAGCGGCACCAGCGTGCGCAGGTCGATGACCTCGATTGAGATCCCTTCGCCGGCCAGCACCTCGGCCGCCTCCAGCGCCTGGTGCACGCTTGCGGCGTACGAGATGAGGGTCAGCCGGTCGCCCTCCCGGGCGATCCGCGCCTTGCCGATCGGCACCGGGTCCAGGCTCAGCGGGCCGGGCTCCTTGATCCGCCGGTACAGGTACTTGCTCTCCAGGTAGAGCACCGGGTTGTTGTCGCGGATCGCGCTGCGCAGCAGGCCGGCCGCGTCGGTCACGGTGGCCGGCGCGACGATCTTCAGGCCGGGGGTGTGCGCGAAGTACGACTCGATGCTCTGCGAGTGCGTCGGCCCGGCCCGCAGCCGCGCGCCGAACGGGCACCGGAAGGTGATCGGCATGGCGTCGCCGGTGCGGTAGTGGTGGCGGGCGATGACGTTGGTGATCTGGTCCCACGCCGTGGAGATGAAGTCCGCGAACTGGTACTCGACCACCGGCCGCAGCCCGTTGAGCGCGGCGCCGGCGGCGAGCCCGGTGAAGCCCGACTCGGCGATCGGGGTGTCCACCACGCGCCGCTCGCCGAACTTCTCCAGGAAACCCTTGGTCACCTTGAACGCGCCGCCGAACTGGCCGACGTCCTCGCCGATGAGGAACACCGAGTCGTCGGCCTCCATCTCGGCCATCAGCGCCTGGCTGACCGCGTCGAGATAGGTCACCTCCTGCTCAGGCATAGACCCGCTCCTCCTCGCGGTCGGGCACCGGCATCGGATCGGCGAGCGCCTTCTTACGCGCCTCGATGGCCGTCCGGCGGGCGTCCTCGCGCATCACGGCGATCTGTTCGGCGGTGGCGTGCCCGGCGTCGATCAGCTGCCGGGCCGCGATCTCCAGCGGATCCTTGGCGCCCCACTCGTCGAACATCTCGCGGGGCACGTAGTCGGCCGGGTCGTGCTCGGCGTGGCCGTGCATGCGCATGGTCACGCACTCGATCAGCGTCGGTCCCTCGCCGGCACGGGCGCGGCGCACCGCCCGCTCGGCCGCCTCGTACACCGCGGTGACGTCGGTGCCGTCGACCTTCTCGCCCGGGATGCCGTAGGCGGCGGCCTTCGAGGCGAAGTCGGTACGCGACTGCAGCCGCAGCGGGGTGGAGTAGGCGAACTGGTTGTTCTCCACCACGAACACGCACGGGAGGTCCTGGACCGCCGCGATGTTGATCGCCTCGTGGAAGTCGCCCCGCGAGGTCGAGCCGTCGCCGCAGTACGCCATCGCCACCCGGTCCTCGCCGCGGTACTTGAACGCGAACGCGCCGCCGATCGCCACCGGATAGTTGTCCGGGATGTGGCTGGGCAGGTTGTAGACGTTGAGGTCGAGCCGTCCGTAGTGCAGGGTGCCGTCCCGCCCGCCGGTCGGTGAGGTGGCCTTGCCCAGGAAGCTGGCCATCACCTGCCACGGCTCCATCCCCCGCCACAGGTGGGCGCCGAGGTCGCGGTGGATCGGGCAGAGGAAGTCGTCGGGGCGCAGCGCGGCGGCCGTGCCGACGGCGATCGCCTCGTGCCAGTGCCCGGTGTAGACGCTGCCCAGCATCTCGCCCTGCCGGTACATGCTCACCATGCGGTCCTCGACGGCCCGGTGCAGCGCCATGACCTGAAAGATCCGGATCGACAGATCCCGATCGGGCATCGGACATCACCTCCGGTTTGCCGGTACTCCGCGGACCGTATGCCCGGTCCGTCCCGGCCAGACAGGGCTGCTTCCGCACACCGGAAACGCGCGGCGGCGGCGCCGCACCGGCTCAGCTGCTGCCGCCGTCCAGCCAGTCCAGCAGGTCGCGGTACGGCTTCATGGCGGCCTGCATCTGCTTGGTGATCTCCGCCTGCTGCCGGGCCATCCGCCCGATCTGCTCGGCCATCGCGGCCATCTGCTCGGCCATGGTCGCGAGCGACTCCGCCGCCTCCTGCTGCTGCTGGAGCGCGGCCAGGAACGGCGCGTTGACCATCCGCAGCGCGTCCACCTGCGCTCGGGTCCACGGCCGCCACGGCTCGCTCATGACGCAACCGTCCCGGTGGCGTACCACTCGTAGACCCCGTCCGGCCGGGTACGCCGCTCCACCACGCCGTCGTGCCGCAGATAGGCGATGTGCGCCAGGGTCTCGGCCAGGGCGAAGCTGCGCTGGTGCTGCAGCATCACCCGGGCGAACACGCGATCAGCGATCTCCACCACCGTCCTCGGTCCCTCCTCGATCGCCCCGCGGACGGCCCGCAGCCGGCGCATCTTGTTGCGCAGGATCCCCTCGATGCGGCCCTGCACGTCGCCGAACGGGCTGCCGTGCCCGGGCAGCACCCGCTCGGGGCGCAGCGCCTCGACGCGGCGCAGCGAGTCCAGGTAGCTGCGCAGCGGATCGGCGTCGAAGCCGCGCTCGAAGGTCACCGGCGGGGTCACCCCGGGCAGCAGGTGATCGCCGGAGAGCACCACCTCCTCGGCGGGCGACCACAGGCAGATGTGCCCGGTGGAGTGGCCGGGCGTGTAGATCACCTCCCAGTCCTGGCCGCCGATCGGGATCTTCTCGCCACCGTGCAGCCGGGTCGACGCCTCGACCACCGAGTGCAGGTACGGCAGCCAGTCGCGCAGCCCGTGCGCCACCGACGGCAGGTCGTCCGGCGGCAGTCCGTGGTCGAGGTAGGTGTCCCGGCGGCGCGCGACCGCGGTGTCCGGATGCCGGTACTTCTCGCAGTCCAGATCGGTCAGCGCGTGCATCCACAGCTCGGCGCCGGTCAGCTCCATGAGCCGGCCGGCCAGCCCGTAGTGGTCGATGTGGGCGTGGGTGATGACGACCCGGGACACGTCCTCGAGCTCGTACCCGGCGGTGCGCAGGCCCTGCCGCAGGGTCGCGAGCGCGTCGTCGCGCCACACCCCGCAGTCGACCAGGGTGATGTGCCGGCCGTCGGCGAGCACGTACGCGTTCACGGTCTCGATGCCGTTCATGCCCACCGGCAGCGGCAACCGGGTGATCCCGTCACTGTCCACGGTCAGCCGTGCACTCGTTCGAGCAGGACGAACCACACCCGTACGTGAGCCTGGAAGGTCGGGCGTCCGTCGGTGACCGACCCGCGGAGCGCGACCACGTCGAACCGGCTGATCCCGTCCAGGGTCTGCGCCGCCCGGTCCAGCGCCTCGGCCACCGCCTCGTCCACGGTGGGCCCGGTGCCGGTCAGGTCAACCGCCTTCTCCACGGCCATGCCCGCGAACCTAACGCCGCCGGCCGTCGCCTGGTGACCGTCGATCCGTCCAGTGGAACGGCGTCTGGACCAGATCCGCCGTGGCGGTACGCAATGGGGTCGGCACCCGCCCGAGGAGGATCGCATGCAGGACAGACACGGCGGCCGGCCGGACGATGACGAGCCGGTCGAGTACGAGAAGACTCCGAAGAAGGCCGCGGCGAGCGGCTGGATGGGCAGCGCGCTCGAGTACTACGACTTCTTCATCTACGCCCAGGCCGCCGCCCTGGTCTTCCCCGACATCTTCTTCCCGGAGGGCGATCCGCAGGTCGCCATCGTCTCGTCCCTGGCGCTGTTCGGCGTCGGCTACGTGGCCCGCCCGCTGGGCGCGTTCTTCCTCGGCCACTGGGGTGACACGCACGGCCGCAAGACCGTTCTGGTGCTGTGCATGCTGATGATGGGCGGCTCGACGTTCGCCGTCGGCGTGCTGCCCGACTACCGGGCCATCGGCATCTGGGCGCCGCTGCTGCTGGTGATCCTGCGCCTGATCCAGGGCTTCGCGGTCGGCGGCGAGATCTCCGGGGCGAGCGCGATGATCATCGAGCACGCGCCGTTCGGCCGGCGCGGCTTCTACGGCAGCTTCACGCTCCAGGGCGTGCAGGCCGGCCAGATTCTCGCCGCCGCGGTCATCCTGCCGCTGTCGGCGCTGCTGTCCGAGGACGCCTTCCAGTCCTGGGGCTGGCGGATCCCCTTCCTGCTCAGCGCCGTGGTCGTGGTCGCCGGCATCATCATCCGCCGGCGGGTCGACGAGACCCCGGCCTTCCAGGAGGAGGAGACCCACGGCGAGGTGCCCAAGGCGCCGATCGTCCAGGTCGTGCGGCAGAGCGGCTCGAACATGCTGCGGGTCGTCTGCATGGCGCTGATGAACTGCATCCCGGTGGTGACCACGACCTTCGGGGCGACGTACGCGACGAACGACTCCTACGGCATCAACATGAGCACCACGTCGTACCTGTGGATCTCGGTGGTCGGTAACTCGGTGGCGGTGATCCTGATCCCGTTCGTCGGCAACCTCTCCGACCGGATAGGCCGGCGGCCGCTGCTGATCACCGGATCCCTCGCCTCGGGCGCGCTGTCCTACCTGTATCTGTACTTCGTCAGCCAGGACAACCTGGCCGGCGCGTTCCTGACCGCGATCGCCATGTGGGGCGTGGTCTACCAGGGCTACAACGCCGTGTTCCCGGCCTACTACCAGGAGCTCTTCCCGACCCGCACACGGGTCACCGGCTTCGCGGTGTCGCAGAACATCGGCACGCTGATCACCGCCTTCCTTCCCACCCTGTACGCCGCGGTGGCGGGACCCGGCACGAACGTGCCACTGATCGTCGGCAGCTTCACCTTCGGCTGCTCGATCATCGCGGCGATCGCCTGCTACAGCGCCCGCGAGACCTACCGCATCCACCTCAACGACCTGGGCCGCAAGGACGCCCGGCCGGTGCCGGTGGAGGAGTACGAGCGGATCCGCGCGTCCGTCTGAAGCGGATCCCTCCGAAGGGGGCCGGGCCTCAGGACGAGGCCCGGCCCTGCTCGTACAGCTGGTACAGCCCGTTGATCGCCAGCACGTAGCCGATGACGCCGAAACCCACGACGATGCCGCGGGCCACCGGGGAGATGTACGAGTGGTGGCGGAACGGCTCGCGCTTGTGCACGTTCGAGATGTGACACTCGATCACCGGCAGCTCGGTGCCCTCGATCGCGTCGTGCAGCGCCACCGAGGTGTGCGTGTGCGCGCCCGGGTTGTAGACCGCGCCGATGAACTCGCCGGTCTGGACCCGGGGGCCGAACTCGTGGATCCAGTCGATCAGCACGCCCTCGTGGTTGGACTGGCGGAACTCGACGCCCAGGCCGAGGCGCTCGGCCTCGCGCCGGCACAGGTCCTCGACGTCGGCCAGGGTCGTGCTGCCGTACACCTCCGGCTTGCGGGTGCCCAGCAGGTTGAGGTTCGGACCGTTCAGGACCAGGACAGATGGCATGGGTGAAGGCTATCCGGCGCCGAGCTCCGAACGGACCCGGTCGAGCATCCGCCGGTGGATGTCGTCGGCGTCCTCCTCCCAGCCGAAGACGCACACCGTGGCGATGCCGTCGAAGCGCATGTCCCGCAGAGTGCCGAAGAACGCGTTCCAGTCCAGATCGCCGTTGCCGATCTCGTTGTGCTGATGGACCCGCGCGTCCACCCCGGGCGGGTTGACGATGTAGCGGTTGCCCACGTTCGCCCGGTGGTTGTAACAGTCGGCGATGTGCACGTGGGCGAGCCGGTCCCCGGCGTACCGCAGCATCCGCTCCACGTCGCCGGCGCCGTCGGAGAGGTGGAAGGCGTGCGGCGCGCAGAAGCAGTAGTTCGCCCACGACCTGTTGATGCCCCGCACGATCTGCACCGCGTCGTCGTTGCGTTCGGAGAAGTCGTACGGGTGGGCCTCCAGGTTCAGCCGCAGCCCGTACCCGTCGAACACCGGCAGGAGCTCCTCCATCGACCGGTAGAACGCGTGCTCGCTGCGCAGCGGCTCGGCCGGCGCCCCGGAGAGCTCGGACATGATGACCGGCACCTCCAGCTCGGTGGCGATCTCGAGCAGCCGCTTCCAGTTGCGGACCTGGGCCTGGCGCTCCTGCTCGTCCGGCGACGACCAGTTGAACACCGGCACCAGCGACGAGAGGCGCACCCCGGTCTCGCCCATGGCCTTCTTCACCTCGGCGATCGCGGCGTCGTCGGTCTTCGGGTAGCGGTGCCAGAAGAACCAGTCCGGCCGCGGCGAGAGCTCCAGGTGGGTGTAGCCGAGGTCGGCGGCCTTGCGCAGCTCGTCGGCCACCGACAGCTGCGCGTGGTACATGGCCGGGTCGAGCGCGATCGTCACCATGTCAGTCCAGTCCCGTCGTCGTCGCCTCGTTCTCGTACAGCGCGGGCCGCTCGCGCATCCTCACCTCGGCCCGCCGGCCGCTCTCCAGCGCCTCGACCCCGGCGTCACAGGCCACCGTTGCCGCGTACCCGTCCCAGGCGCTCGGTCCGGTCGACCGGCCGTCCGCCGCCGCGTCGATCCATTCTTGCAGCTCAGCGTCGTACGCCCGGACGAACCGCTCGCGCCAGTCGGCCGGGATCCGCCCGTCGTAGCGGCCGTCCCGTTTCACCACGACGCGGGCGGACTCGGCCAGCGCGACGGTTCCGGACTCGCCGACGACCTCGCCGCGGATGTCGTAGCCGTAGCCGATGTTCACCGCGGCCTCGATCGTGGTGATCGCCCCGTCGCTCATCTCGACCAGCAGCACCATCGGGTCCTGCAGGTGCGCCGCCGCCCGGGCGCTGCGCCGCGGCGTCGCGACCTGCACGGCCGCCACCTCGGTGCCGAGCAGGAACCGGGCCGTGTCGATGTCGTGCACGCACGTGTCGACGACCATGCCGGCGCTGGTCACCGCGTCGGGCACCGACGGGTTGCGGTGCGCCGAGTGGAACAGCAGCGGGGCGCCGATGCCGCCGCTCGCCACCACCTCGCGCATGTCCCGGTACCCGTCGTCGTAGCGGCGCATGAACCCGACCATGGTCAGCCGCCGGCCGGCCGCCACCTCGGCGTCCAGGACGCGCTCGCACGCCTCCCGGGTGGTGGCCAGCGGCTTCTCGCAGAAGACCTGCTTGCCCGCCTCGACGCAGGCCAGCACGTACTCCTCGTGGGTGGGGCCGGAGGAGGCGACCACCACGGCGTCCACGCCGGCGGCGCGGATCAGCTCCTGGCCGTCGCCGAAGACCTGCGCGTCCGGCAGCCCGGCGGCCACGGTCTTGGCGCGGTCCAGGTCCACGTCGGTGACCGCGGCGACCCGGACACCGGCGAGCACCCGGGTGAGGCGCCGGATGTGGTCCTGGCCGATCATGCCGACCCCGATGACTCCGACGTTGAGCGTCATGCCTGATCCTCTCCATAGGGCCAGCGGCGTACGGGCCCGAGCCCGCAGCCGACGAAGTAACCGGCGGTGCGGGCCGCAATGGGCAGCGGGATGTCCGGGGCGACCGGGTAGAGGTCCTGCTCGACGACGCAGTAGATGTCCCGGTTCAGCCCGGCGAGCGCGTCGAGCAGCGGCGGCATCGGCGGATCGCCGTACGGGGGTTCCACCATCGCGCCGAGCTTGACCGCGTCGGACAGCGGCAGGTTCTCCCGGCGCACCCGCTCGCGGACCCGCGGGTCGACCTGCTTGAGGTGCACGTAGGTGATGCGCTCGGGGAACCGCTCGACGATCCGCACGTTGTCGCCGCCGGCGTACGCGATGTGACCGGTGTCCAGGCACAGGTTCACGTACCGCGGGTCGGTGTCGGTGAGGAACCGCTCGATGCGTTCCTGCGTGTCGACGTGCGTGTCGACGTGCGGGTGGAAGACCAGCCGTACGCCGTACTCCTCGAAGATCACCCGGCCGAGCTCGTTGGTGCCGTTGGTCAGGTTGCGCCAGTGCTCGGCGTTGAGCTCGGCGGCGTCGGTCGCCTCACCGCTGTGCATGTCCGTGTACTGCTCGGGCAGGTGCACCAGGTACTCGGCGCCGACCGCGCTGAGCAGCCGCGCCTCCCGGCCGAACGCGTCGATCGCCCGCTTGAGCGCGTCGTCGCCCTGATGCAGCGCCGCGAACACGGTGCCGCCGACCACGGTCAGCCCGCGCCGGTCCAGTTCGTCGCGCAACCGGTTCGGGTCCTGCGGCAGGAAACCCTGGGGGCCGAGCTCGGTGTAGCGGTATCCGGCGCGGGCCACCTCGTCGAGGTACTGCGTCCAGGTCACCTGGTGCGGGTCCTCGGGGAACCACACGCCCCACGAGTCGGGGGCGGTGCCGAGCCGCAGCCGGGACAGGTCAGTCATGGCCGTTCCTTTCCGTTACAGCAGGGGACGCTGGCGCGCCTTGTGTGTCTCGTACGTGGCGCGGGCCGCGCGGGTGCTGTCCAGCTCGGCCACCTCGGGGACGGGCACGTCCCACCAGCTCTGCGAGGACGGGACGGGCGCCAGCGGATCGGTCTCGATGTGCACGGCGGTGGTGACGTCCGACGCCTTGGCCTGCTTGAGCGCGTCGCGGAACTCGGCGATCGTCCGCACCCGCAGCACCCGGGCGCCGAGGCTCTCCGCGTTGGCGGCCAGATCGGTCGGCAGCTTCTCGTCGGTGTCCCGGTAGCGGTAGGCCGTGCCGAACCGCTGCGAGCCCAGCTTCTCGGACAGCTCGCCGATCGAGGCGAAGCCGTGGTTCTGGACGATGACGACGATCAGCTTGACGCCCTCGGCGACCGCGGTGGCGATCTCCTGGGCCATCATCAGGTACGAGCCGTCGCCGACCAGCGCGAAGACCTCCCGGTCGGGGGCGGCCATCTTGATGCCCAGCGCGCCGGCGATCTCGAAGCCCATGCACGAGTAGCCGTACTCGACGCAGTACTGCTTCGGGTCGGTGGCCCGCCACAGCATCTGCAGGTCGCCGGGCATGCTGCCGGCCGCCTGCACGACGACGTCGCGGGGGCCGATCGTCTCGTTGAGCGCGCCCAGCACCTCGCTCTGCGCGGGCAGCGGGCCGTGGCCCAGGTGGTAGGCACGGTCGACGATCCGGTTCCAGTCCCGCACCAGGGGTTCGTGCCGCGGCTCCACCCGGTGCCCGGCCAGCGCGCCGGTCAGGGCGTCCAGGCCGGCCCGGGCGTCGGCGACGAGCGCGACGCCCGCGTGCTTCACGGCGTCGACGACGGCGACGTTGAGGTTCACGAAGCGGACGCCGGGGGCTTGGAACGCCGTACGGGAAGCGGTGGTGAAGTCGCTGTAGCGCGTGCCTATGCCCAGGACGACGTCGGCGTCGCGGGCCAGCGCGTTGGCCGCCTGCGAGCCGGTCGAGCCGATCCCGCCCACCGCGCACGGGTGATCCCAGGCGATCGCGCCCTTGCCCGCCTGGGTGTCGGCGACCGGGATGCCGGTCGCCTCGGCGAAGCGGCGCAGCGCCTCGGTGGCCCCCGAGTAGATCACCCCGCCGCCGGCGACGATCAGCGGACGCCGGGCGGAGCGCAGCACCGCCACCGCGCGCTGCAGGGCGGCCGGCTCCGGCACCGGCCGGGGCACGTGCCACACCCGGGCGGCGAACAGCTCGTGCGGGAACTCGTACGCCTCGGCCTGCACGTCCTGGGGGAGGCAGACAGTGACCGCGCCGGTCTGCGCCGGGTCGGTCAGCACCCGCATCGCGGCCAGCAGCGCCGAGGGCAGCTGCTCGGGACGCCAGACGCGGTCGAAGAACCGCGACAGCGGCCGGAACGCGTCGTTGACGCTCACGTCGTAGCTCTGCGGGTCCTCCAGCTCCTGCAGGACGGGCGAGGCCGCGCGGGTGGCGAAGATGTCGCTCGGCAGCAGCAGGACGGGGAGCCGGTTGATCGTCGCGAGCGCGGCGCCGGTGAGCATGTTCGTCGAGCCGGGACCGATCGAGGCGGTGCAGGCGAGCGTCTGCAGCCGGTTCGTCATCCGCGCGTAGCCGGCCGCGGCGTGCACCATGCCCTGCTCGTTGCGGGCCAGGTAGTACGGCAGGTCCCGCTCCTGCAGCAGCGCCTGCGCGACGCCGGCGACGTTGCCGTGCCCGAAGATGCCGAAGCAGCCGGGCACCAGCCGACGCCGCACGCCGTCGCGCTCGCTGTACTGGTTCGCCAGGAACCGGACCACCGCCTGGGCGACGGTGAGGCGTACCGCCATCGCCTACACCGCCACCGGGAAGTGCATGTGCCCGGCGTGCTCCTCCGGCACGTCGAGTTCCGGCCAGCGGGCCGTCACCACCTTGCCGCGGGTGTAGAACTTGACGCCCTCCGGTCCGTGGATGTGTTTGTCGCCGAACAGCGACGCCTTCCAGCCGCCGAACGAGTAGAAGGCCATCGGCACCGGCACCGGCACGTTGATGCCGACCATGCCGGCGCTGACGTCGCGCTGGAACTTGCGGGCCGCCGAGCCGCTGCTGGTGAAGATGCAGGTGCCGTTCCCGTACGGGTTCCGGTTGATCAGCTCGAGGCCTTCCTGGGCGGTGCCGACCCGGACGACCACCAGCACCGGACCGAAGATCTCATCCCGGTAGACGTCCATGTCGGCCGTGACGTTGTCGAACAGCGTCGGGCCGACGAAGAAGCCGCCGTCCCGGCCGGCGCCGCGTCCGTCGACGACCAGCGTGGCGCCGGCCGCCTCGCCCCGGTCGATGTAGTCGACGATCCGGTCCCGCGACGCCGCGGTGATCACCGGACCCATCTCGGAGTTCTCGTCGCTGGCCGGGCCCATCCGGACCGCGAGCGCCTTCTCCTTGAGCTTGTCCACCAGCGCGTCGCCGACGGTGCCGACCACGACCGCCACCGAGATGGCCATGCACCGCTGCCCCGCCGATCCGTACGCCGCCGCGGTGATGTGGTTGGCGGCGAAGTCGAGGTCGGCGTCCGGCATCACCAGGCAGTGGTTCTTCGCGCCGCCCAGCGCCTGCACCCGCTTGCCGGCCGAGGTGCCGCGCTCGTGGACGTACCGGGCGATCGGGGTCGAGCCGACGAACGACACGGCGGCGATGTCCGGGTGGTCGAGGATCGCGTCGACCGCCGTCTTGTCGCCCTGGACCACGTTGAACACGCCGTCGGGCAGGCCGGCCTTCTGGTACAGCTCGGCGAAGAAGTAGGACGCGGACGGCACGCGCTCGGACGGCTTGAGGATGAAGGCGTTGCCGCAGGCGATGGCGACCGGGTGCATCCACATCGGCACCATGACCGGGAAGTTGAACGGGGTGATGCCGGCGCAGATGCCGAGCGGCTGCCGGAACGAGTACGAGTCGACCTCGGTGGAGACCTGGTCCGAGTACTCGCCCTTGAGCAGCTGGGGGAGCCCGCACACGTACTCGGAGATCTCCATGCCGCGGACGATCTCGCCCTTGGCGTCGCCGAACACCTTGCCGTGCTCGGCGGCCACGATCCGGGCCAGCTCGTCGGCGTTGTCCATCACGAGGTTGCGGAAGTTGAACATCACCCGGGCGCGGCGGCTGAGCGACACCTGCCGCCAGTTCTCGAAACCCTTGCGGGCGGCGGCCACCGCGGCGTCCACGTCGCCGGCCTCGGCGAGCAGGACCTCGGCCTCCTGCCGGCCGGTGGCGGGGTCGAAGACGGGCGCCGTGCGGGTGGACGACCCGTGGGTGCCGGACCCGTCGATCCAGTGGTGGATGGTCCTCATGGGATTCTCCGTTCTAGAGAAGACCGACCGCGGCGTCGACCGCACCGGCCACGTCGTCGTCGGGGGGATAGAGCAGCGAACGACCGACGACCAGGCCCTTGACGGCCGGCAGCGACAGCGCGTGCCGCCAGCCGGTCAGCACCGACTCCTGGTCGGCGCCGACCTCGCCGCCGAGGATCAACGCCGGCAGCGTGGTGGCCGCCATGACCCGTTCCAGGTCGGGCACCACGGGCAGCTTCAGCCAGGTGTACGCCGAGGTGTCACCGAGACCCGCGGCCACCGAGATCACCCGGATCATCGCCTCGGCCGTCAGGTCGTTGCGGATGCGGCCCTCGATCCGGTGCGACAGGAACGGCTCGACCATCGCGATCAGGCCGCGCGCCGCCAGCTCGCCGATCGCCCGGCCGCAGGCCTCCAGCGTGTTGACGGTCAGCGGATCGTCCGGATCGATGCGCAGCAGCATCTTGCCGCCCTCGAAACCCATCCGCTCGATGCCCGCCGCGGTGCAGCCGGTGAACCGGTCGTCCATCTCGAACACGGTCCCGGCCAGGCCGCCGCGGTTCATCGAGCCGAACACGACCTTGTCGTCCAGCGCGCCGAGCAGGAGCAGGTCCTCGAGCACGTCGGCGGTGCCGAGCACGCCGGTGACGCCGGGCCGGGCCAGCGCCGTACAGAGCCGGTCGAGCAGGTCGATCCGGTCAGCCATGGCCAGCGCCCGGGACCCGGCCCGCAGCGCGCCGCGCGCCGGGTGGTCGAGCGCGATGATCATGTGCCGGTCGTGCAGGGCGGGCCGCTTGCGGGCGGCGGCCAGCTCGGTGATCCGCCGCTGGCCGGCGATGCGGGCGTCGATGAGCTCCCGCAACTGCTCGTCACGCATGGCCGGCCTCCCGCAGCTTGCGCTCCACCGTGGCCTCGTCCGGCATCGCGTCCGAGCAGGCGAGCTCCCCGGCGACCAGCGCACCGGCGGCGTTGCAGAACCGCAGGGTCCGCTCGAGGTCCCAGCCGGACAGCATCGCGTGGCACAGCGCGCCGCCGAAGGCGTCACCGGCGCCGAGGCCGTTGACCACCTCCACCGGCACCGGCTCGACCTCCACGGTGTGCTTGGCGTCGCGGCCCAGCACGCCCCGCGGGCCCTGCTTGACGACGGCGAGCTCGACGCCGAGGTCGAGCGCGGCCTGAGCGGCGTCGGCGGGCGGCAGGTCACCGACCGCGGTGTGCCACTCGTCGCGGTTGCCCACCGCCACGGTCACGTGGGGGAGGGCCTGCCGGACCCAGGAGTGGGCCTCCTCGCGCGAATTCCAGAACATGGGCCGATAGTCGAGGTCCAGCACGGTCACATCCGACTTTTCTCGATATTTCAGGGCGGCAAGCGTCGCCGTACGGGAAGGCTCTTGAGAGAGTCCGGTGACCGTCACCCAGAACACCCGCGCCGCCCGGATCGCGTCCAGGTCCAGCTCGCCGGCCCGGATCTCCAGGTCGGGAGCCTTGGGGAAGCGGTAGAAGTACAGCGGGAAGTCGTCCGGCGGGAAGATCTCGCAGAACGTCACCGGCGTCGGCAGGCCCGCAACCTCGGTGACGTAGCGGTCGTCGACGCCGTACCCGCGCAGGGCGTCGTGCAGGAACGCGCCGAACGGGTCGGCGCCGGTGCGGGTGATCACCGCGGCGTGGCGGCCGTACCGGGCGGCGGCGACCGCGACGTTGGTGGCGCTGCCGCCCAGGTATTTGCCGAAGGACTCGATCTCGCGCAGCGACACCCCGGTCTGCAGCGGGTAGATGTCGACGCCGATGCGGCCCATGGTCAGCACGTCGAAGGGAGCCATGGGGATCACGACCCGCTGACGCCGGCCGGCGGCACGTGGGTGAAGTGCGCGGCGTCGTGCTCGCGGAAGTCGTCCTCCAGCTCCTCCAGCGTGCGTCCCCGGGTCTCCGGGCACAGCCGCCAGACGAAGAAGAACGAGCCGGCGTTGACGATCGCGAACAGCCCGAACGTCAGGGTGGCGCCGAGCGCCCCGACCAGCAGCGGGAACACGAACGAGATGATCGTGTTGGTGGTCCACAGCACGAAGACGGCGGCGCCCATCGCGAAACCGCGGACGGTCATCGGGAAGATCTCCGAGAGCAGCAGCCAGATCAGCGTGCCGATGAAGGTCTGGACGAAGAAGACCACGATCAGCATGCCGGCGAGGATCAGGAAGGCGCGGCCCTTCGACTCCGGCAGCAGGAACATCAGGGCCAGGACCAGGTGGCCGGCGGCGACGCCGACGAAACCGGTCATCACCAGCGGCCGCCGGTTGACGTGCCCCAGCAGGTAGATGCCGAGGATCGTGCCGGTGACCCCGACGACGCCCACGGCGATCGTCAGGACCAGCGCCGAGCTGGTGCCGAGGCCGGCCGACTCCAGGATGGTCGGCGCGTAGTAGTTCACCGTGTTGATGCCGGTGGCCTGCTGCACGATCGCCAGCCCGATCCCGATCCACAGGATGCGCCGCATCCACGGGAAGGCGCGCAGGTCGCGCAGCGCGGCGCCCTTGTCCTCCTGCACGTCGCGCTGGGCGTGCATGGCGATGATGTTGTACTCCTCGGCCGCCTCGGCCGGGCTCCGGCTGAGGCTCAACACCCTGCGGGTGTCATCGAGCCGATTGTGTACGGCGTACCAGCGCGGCGACTCGGGCAGGAAATACAGCCCGATGAACAACGCGATGGCCGGGATCGCCGCGACGAGCAGCATCCACCGCCAGATGTGCGAACCGCTGAACAGCGCGTCGATCAGCGCGTTGATGGCGAAGGCGAGGAACTGCCCGCCGACGATCATCAGCTCGTTGATGGTGACCATGCGGCCGCGCCGATGCGCGGGCGCCATCTCGGCCAGGAACAGCGGCACGGTCGCGGCCGCCGCACCGACGGCGAGCCCGAGCACGACCCGGGCGACCAGCATGACGCCGTAGGTCGGCGCCAGCGAGCTGCCCAGCGTGCCGAGGAAGAACAGGATCGCGCACACCCGCAGGCTGCCCTTGCGGCCGAGGGTGTCGGCCAGCTTGCCGCCCAGCAGCGCCCCGAACATGGCGCCGAACAGCAGCGAGCTCACCACGCTCGCCTCCTCCAGGCTGCTCAGGTCGAGATCCTCCTTGAGGAACGGCAGCGCGCCGGAGATGACGCCGGTGTCGTACCCGAACAGCAGGCCGCCCAGCGTGGAAATCACGGTGAGCTTGACCAGGAACCGGCCATTGCTTTTCGGTCCGGTGGAACCGCCCTGGTACACGAATTCGGCCTCGTTCGCCGCCATTGTGGGCCTCCCTCCGTGGACGCCCGCACATTGGCGCAGACGCGTCGGAATTCATCGCCTCGCTGAGTAGGCCATCGAACACTGTGAGCTTGCTCGCCGTGCCCGAAACGTCACAACCCGAGAAAGAGAAGAGGTCGGATCCGCACACGAGGCCGTGCCGAGGTGCACATTTGGGGGGCGTCGTGTGGTGCGATGTTCACACCGCGGGGGCGGCCGTGGTCGAGCGGACCACGAGCGCCGGCTCCAGCACGATCTCCCGCCCGCCGGCGCGTCCCCGCTCGAGGCGCTCGACGACGGCCTCGACGGCCGCGCCGGCCATCCGGCTCACGTCCTGCCGTACGGTCGTCAGGTCGACGAAGGACAGACGCGCCACGCCGCTGTCGTCGAAGCCGACCACCGACACGTCGCCCGGAACGGTCAGTCCGGCCCGGATCAGGGTGCCCAGCACGCCGTGGGCGCAGCGGTCGTTGCTCGCGAAGATCGCGGTGGGCAGCCGCCCCGCACCGATCAGGGTCCGCACCGCGGCGGCGCCGGACTCCTCGGTGTGATCGCCGGGCAGGACCCGGATCTGCGAGCCGAGGCCGTGGTCCCGCATGCTCGACTCGTACCCGCCGCGGCGGTGCGCCGAGCCCGGCAGCGTCCCGCCGTCGACGTGCGCGATCGCCCGGTGGCCGAGCGAGACCAGGTGGTCCACCGCGAGCCGGGCGCCGAGCTCGTCGGCCACCCGGACGACGTCGACCCCGGCGCCGTCCGAGCGGCGGGCGATGTCCACCACCGGGATGTCCTCGGCGGCCATTGCCAGCTCGGCGGCCCCGGTGACCGGTCCGAGCAGGATCATCGCCTCGCAGCGGTTCGCCAGCAGCTCCTCGACCGCGGCGCGTTCGTCGCGGCCCGGCCCCAGCGCGCCGAGCACGAGCCGGTATCCCAGTCGTTCCGCCGCCGGGTGCAGCGCCTCGACCAGGTCCACGTCGAACGGCTGCCGCAGGCTGAACAGCACGCCGATGTGCCGGCTGCGGGTCCGGCGCAGCACCTGGGCCGCGGCGTTGGGCCGGTACCCGAGCTCGGCCGCGGCACGCAGGACGCGGTCGCGGGTCTGCGGGCTGGCGCCGGGGGCGTTGCGGAACACCAGCGACACCAGCGCCTGCGACACCCCGACGCGGGCCGCCACGTCGCGCATCGTCGGTCGCGGGGCGCGAGCGGGCGGGGTCCGTTGCGTGTCGGTCATCGCCGGGCACCCGCTCTCGTCGCCTGGTACGTTGCCGGCGGCACGGCCGTGCCGCCGTCGGTGAGCATCACCTGCACGCCCGCGTTGCGCAGGCCCTGCGCCGTCGGGGGCGGCGGCCGCCGGTCGGTGACCAGGGCGTGGAACCGGCCGAGCGGCCCCAGCATCAGCGGCGCCGAGTCGGTGAAGCAGTCGTGCCGGGCGACCAGGACGCTGCGGGCGGCGACGCTCAGCAGGGCTCGCTTCACCGAGGCCTCGGCGTCGGATTGCGCGTAGACCCCGCGGTGGTCCAGCGCGTCGATGCTCAGGAACAGCAGTCCGATCCGGACGTTCTGCGCGGCGGCGACGGTCCCCGCGCCGACGAAGGCGGAGATGCCGGTCAGGACCTCGCCGCCCAGCCCCACCACCCGGGGTGGGCGCGGGCGGCTCATCAGCAGCTGGATCGCCGGGATCGAGTGCGTGACGACGGTGCCGCGGAAGTCGTCGGGCAGTGCCCTGGCCACCTCGTAGCCCAGCCGCCCGGCGTCGACCGCGATGGTGTCGCCGCAGCCGGCCAGGGCCGCCGCGCGCCGGCCGATGTCCACCTCGTCGGCGTCGCCGGCGCTGGCCCACCGGCCGGCCTCGTGCCGGGCCGGTGCCGGCAGGCTGGCGCCGCCGTGGACGGTGCGCACCTGACCGCCGTCCTCGAGGTGCCGCAGGTCGCGCCGGACCGTCATGTGCGACACGTCGAACATCCGGGCGAGGTCGGCGACCGACAGGAAACCCTGGACCCGCAGCGCGGAGAGGATCGTCTCGCGGCGCTCCGTCGCGTTGTGACAGCGCGGCAGCGTCGCCATCCGGCCTCCCGTACTAGTACGTAACAGTAGTACGAACTAGTCTCCGGACCGGCCCCGGCCGGGTCAAGGACGCTACGTCAGTCGTGAAGTGGTACAAAAAGGTCCTCAGTGGATGTGGGCGCCGCCGTTGACGTCGTAGGTGGCCCCGGTGATGTAGCCGGACTCCTCCCGGCACAGGTAGGCGATGAGGTCCGCCACGTCCGCCACCGCGCCCGCCCGTCCGACCGGGACGCCGGCGAGAACCTGGGACCTGCGCTCCGGGTCCAGCTTGCCGGCCGTGATGTCGGTGTCGATCAGTCCGGGCGCGACCGAGTTGACGGTGACGCCCGCCGGACCGGCCTCGCGGGCCAGCGCGCGGGCGAAGCCGAGCTGCGCCGCCTTGGCCGCGGAGTACGCCACGCCACCGAAGACGCCACCGCCGCGCTCCGCCGACACCGAGGAGAGGAACACGATCCGGCCGAAGCCGCGCTCGACCATGCCCGGCAGGATCCGGCGGGTGACGTTGTAGGAGCCGCGGACGTTCACCGCGAAGATCCGGTCCCACTCCGCGCCGGTCACCTCGAGGAACGGCGTGGGTGAGGTGATGCCCGCGTTGTTGATCAGCGCGCCGACCGGCGGCATCGAGCCGGCGAGTGCGTCGACGGCCTGCCCGGTCGAGGTCTCGTCGGAGACGTCGCAGGCCAGCCCCACGGTCCGGACGGCGTGCCGCTCGCCGATCTCGTGGGCGGCGTCCTTGGCGCTGGCCTCATCGATGTCCAGGACGGCCACGTGCCAGCCGGCGGCGGCGAGCGTGTGGGCGGTGGCGCGGCCGATGCCGCGGCGGGATCCGGCGCCGGTGACGACGGCGGTGCGGTCGGAGGGGGACATGATTCTCCTTCGTGAGTTTCGGGTGTCCTCCAGGGAAAGGTACCGATGCGTTGACTGTCAACAGTCAACAGGCTATTTGTCGGCGGATGACACGACGGCCTAAGATCGCAGTACCACCACCAGCGAACGGAGCGCCGCCCATGGCCGTGGAGCCGCTGACCAGCCTGGACCGCAGCACGCTGCGGGAACGCGCGCTCGACGCGCTGCGCGCGGCGATCACCTCCGGGCAGTACCGGCCGGGCGACCACCTGGGAGAGGTGGAACTGGCCGGTCGGCTCGGCGTCAGCCGGGGCACCATCCGCGAGGCGTTGCGCCACCTCCAGCAGGAGGGGTTGGTGACCCCCGGCGCCCGGGGCATGCTGCGGGTGAGCAGCCACTCGGCCACCGAGATCATCGAGTTGTTCCAGGTCCGGGCGGCGCTGGAGGGCCTCGCCGTGCGACTGCTCATCGACTCGCCGCGGCGCGACGCGGCCGTGGCTGCGTTACGCCGCGCGGTGGCCGAGCTCAACGCCCCGCAAGCCGGCTTCATCGCCCACGTCGACGCGGACATGGCGTTCCACCTGCTGTTGTGCCAGTCCTCCGGCAACTCCATGCTGACCACCGCGTGGCAGCAGCTGGCCGGCCGCATCCGGGTGACGATCATGGCGCGCGGGGAGGACCAGTCGGCCCTGATGTCCGGCGACTACCACGCCCCGATAGTCGACGCGATCGAGGCCGGCGACGCCGCCCGGGCGGTCGAGGTGCTCCAGCAGCACATGGAGCGAGCAGCCGAGCGCTTGGCGTCCCCCGCCTGACGACCGCCGAAGCGGGGCGGACCTGAAGGTCGCCGGCCTGGCTGCCGCCCCGGGTGCGCGCGTCGCAATGGCCTGGCGCCGATCCAGGCGTCGCGCCGGGACCTGACGGCCCGCGGCC
>NZ_CAKUCL010000108.1 GCF_934643405.1 uncultured Actinoplanes sp. | reverse complement strand
CGCTGGGCGGTGCCGGCCGGGGCGGGCGTGCTCGGTCTGGCCGGCGCCGCCGCCGCCCTGTCCCGGCCGGTCGCCGGCTTGGCCGACGCGATCCCCTCGCTGGTCGCCGCGGCGGTGGCCGGGGTGACCCTGTGGTGGCTGCTGCGCGGGCCGGGCGGCGGAGCGACTGCCCGCCGCCGGCCCCGGCTTCCTCACGGCGAACGCCGCGTTCTACCGGGTCGACACCGCGCTGACCGTGCCACGTCTCGACCCGGACACCTGGACCCTGCGCGTGCACGGCCTGGTCGACCGGCAGCTGCGCCTGTCCTTCGCCGACCTGCTCGGCCGGCGGCTGATCGAACGCGACATCACGCTCACCTGCGTCTCCAACGAGGTGGGCGGCCCGTACATCGGCACCGCCCGCTGGCTCGGCGTGCCGCTCGCGCCGCTGCTGCGCGAGGCCGGCGTGCGCTCCGGTGCCGACCAGCTGGTGGCGCACTGCGCCGACGGCATGACCATCGGCACGCCGGTGGTGACCGTGCTGGACGGCCGGGACACGATGCTGGTCGTCGGCATGAACGGCGAGCCGCTGCCGCTCGAGCACGGCTTCCCGGTGCGGATGCTCACCCCCGGCCTGTACGGGTATGCCGGCGCCGCCAAATGGCTCACGTCGCTGGAACTGACCACCTTCGAGGACTTCGACGCCTACTGGGTGGCGCGGGGCTGGGCCGCCGACGGTCCGGTCCGGACGGCGTCGCGGATCGACCGTCCCCGCCCGTTCGCCCGGCTGGCCGCCGGTCAGGTCACCGTCGCCGGGGTGGCCTGGGCGCAGCGGCGCGGAATCTCCGCGGTGGAGGTGAGCGTCGACGGCGGTCCGTTCGCCGCCGCCGAGCTGCTGCCGGTCCCGTCGGCCGACACCTGGGTCCCGTGGCGATACGCGTGGCGGGCCACGCCCGGACCCCATTCCTTGACCGTACGGGCGACCGACCGCACCGGCGCCGTACAGACCCCGGTCCGGACGACCCCGTTCCCGAGCGGCGCGACCGGCCGGCAGACGATCTCGGTGACGGTGACCTGAGCCGTCACCCGCACGCCGCGGCCACGACGGTTCCGATGTCCTGGCCCACCCCGACGACCTCCACGTCCTGGAAGATCGCCAGCCCCGGCGCGGCCGGGGTGCGCAGCTGGTGCAGCAGCAGCCCCGGCTGGGCGACGCCGATGACGTGCAGTCCCTCGGCCGCCTTGCTGATGTCGACCCGCCGGAAGTTGCCCGGCTCGGTGTCGATCGCGATGCCCGGGGCGCGGAACACCTCGAAGTTGTTCCAGCCGTCCCAGCCGCCCGCCGACCGCGTCGCGCCGTACACATCGGAGTCGCCGCCACCGCGCACCACGGCCATGTACTCGTTGGGGTCGGTGATGGCCGGCCCCGCCTGCCCGGTCGCGAGCGCCACGTCCTCGATGCGCCCCGGCCGGGCGCCCGGCCCGCCCGGCGGGACGAGGTCGCGCGCCCGGAACGGCTCCCAGTGCCCGGACGGCGTGGACGCGGAGACCCCGCCCTGGGTGAAGAACAGCGAACCGTCGTCGAACGTGGCGGCGAGCGAGGCCACCGACTCCTGTCCCGGGACCGGCGCGATGGTGGTCGCCGGAGCCAGCGCCACGGTCACCGCGGCGCCCAGGTCACCGGCCCCGCCGGTCTGCACCTCGGCGATCGCGCTGGGCACCCCGCCGGCGCCCCGGTTCGGCATGACCGCCGCGATGATCCGCCCCTGGTCCCGCGGGGTGACGCCGCCGGCGACCACGGCGAGGTGGACGTACGCCCGCGCCGCGCCGGCGTTGGGGTCCCCCGGCGGCGCGACACCCGGGCTGACCGTCACCGCGACGCGGGTGGCGACCGGCAGCGGAAGGATGTTGCCCGGGACCGCCGACTCCCACTGCGAGGTGCCGGAGTTGCGGAACCGCAGCTGCGGCGGCGCGTTCTCGAACGCGATGAACGCCCAGAGCCCGTCCGTGGCGGGCGCGGTCTCCGGCGGCACCGCAAGCCGCCGCACGCACGCGACGTCGACGGCGCGTCCCGGCAGATTCGCCAGCGCGACGAACGGCGTCCACCCGTTGGGGCTCCGCCTGGTGTGCCACACGTTGCCGTCCGTCGTGACGGCCATGACGTGCAGGTCAGCGAGGTTCTCCGGCATGCGGCCATCGTCGCGCCACCCACCCGCCGCCGATGTCACCCCGGCGACATCCCCGCTGTCCGGTGGGCGCCGCCGCCCGAACCTCCATCGGACGCCCACCATCCGTCACTCGCAACCAGACGTGTCCGGACGTCTCCTCCGCGTCGGCTCTCCGTCGACCACGGCGAGCACGTCGACCCGTCGCAGGCGGCGGTGCGGTCGGGTGGCCCGTGATCGTGCGCAAGCCCGCCGAACAGCGCGGCTTCGCCGTTCACCCTCGCCGCTGGGTGGTGGAGAGGACGCTGGCCTGGCTTACCCCGCACCGTCGCCTGGTCCGGGGCTCCGGACAACGCGCACTCAGCTGCCGACGAGTCCGGCCAACTCGGCCAGGTGAACGTCGAGGCGCGGATCAGGGGACTCGATCCAAGGTCCGATCAGGTGCGGTTCGTGGTGCCCGACGATCACGGTGAACGCGGCCAACTGGTCACGTGCGTTCTCCGCCGCGGTCACTTCTTCACCGACCAGCTGCCGGGCGGCCAGGCAGAGGTCGATGCGTTCCGCCAACCACGCGGGTGCGTGGCGGGCTCGTTCCGCGGCGCCGGACACGTCGGCGCCGGCGATCTCGGCGACCCGGGCAGCCACTTGGCGATGGCCGTGGCGGCGGGCCATGCGTTCGAAGCGGGTCCACTCGCGGCCCATCGAACCCATGCGTTCGCCCCACTCCTCCAAGAGCGCCATGCGCAAGGCGCGCGCGGACTCGCGCATCAGGCCGGTCGCCCGTCCCGGATCCGCCTCCTGCGCTTCGATGGCCTCGGCCAGGCAACGTCTCGCCTGCTGCCGCCAGACCCCGATCCGCGCCGCCACAACGTCGGGGTGGAAACGGGTTTCGGTGATCCAGGCCGCGAAGCCGGCGACGAGCTGGTCATCGGGCTCGGCGGCGTGACCCCCGTATGCCTTGTCGAGCCCATGGAACCAACGCCGCTCGCCGAACTTGGCGATCACCCACGACGGCCCGGCCGCTGTCGCCTCGCGGACCTCCGCGGCGGTGAAGGCCAGACCACCCACGTCCAGCGACTGGGCCCGTCCGGAACCTGCCCACCAATGCGCTAGACCGTCACGGCGGTGCACGAGCGTGGCCAGGTCGGGATCGGCTGCGGAGAACACCGGCAGCAGGTCGATGTCGGACATCGGCCACGCCTCGCCTCGCCCGACGCTGCCGCCCACCAGGAATCCTCGGATCCCGGGAACCGTGCCGAGCACGGTGACGGCCTCGTGGAGCCTCTCGTCGAGTAGTTCCTTCCATCGCCGCACCGCACGAGCCTAGCTACACGCGGATCCGGCACGGGCCGACGGAGGGCCGAAACGGCAGGCCACGGCCGAGGAGACCGCGACACCGTGCGGACGGCCGCCGAGCGCTCCCGGGAACGCTGCCACGTCGGACGGCCGGGATCGCGGCGCCGGTGCGGGATCCGGGCGGCTCGGGCCGTACGGGAGATCGGTTCCTGAGGTTCGAGGCCCTACCATCGGCAGAGTTCGTTGTCCTTGCACGGAGCCCGGAGGAGACGCCTTCATGATCACTGTGAGCGGGATCGATGAGCTGTCGGCGCTGGCCGGCCAGGAGCTGGGGGCCAGCAGCTGGCTGGAGATCACCCAGGAGCGGGTGAACCAGTTCGCCGACGCCACGGGCGACCACCAGTGGATCCACGTCGATCCGCAGCGCGCCGCGCAGGGGCCGTTCGGCGGCCCGATCGCGCACGGGTACCTCACGCTGTCGCTGGTCATCCCGCTCTTCGGGGAGATCCTGAAGGTGGACGGCGTACGGATGGGGGTGAACTACGGCCTGGAGAAGGTGCGCTTCCCCAGCCCCGTGCGGGTCGGCTCGAAGATCCGGCTGGTCGCCCGGCTGGTGTCGGTCGAGAAGCTGGCGGGCCGCTCGGCCCAGGGGGTCTTCGACTTCACCGTCGAGGTGGACGGCAGCGCCAAGCCGGCGTGCGTGGCGCGGCCGATCTACCGCTACTTCAGCTGACCGCGGGCTCGGCCGGGCCGGCCACGCCGATCAGGTTGCCCTCCGGGTCGTGGAGGTGGCCGACGGCCAGGTCGCGCCCGGGGGCCCGCTCGGGGCCCATGACCCGCTTGCCGCCGAGCTCCTCGGCCTTGCGCAGAGCCGCCTCGACGTCGGGCACGCCGACGTAGAAGACCACGTGCGGCCGGTGTCCGGGGCCGCCGCCCACGCCGCCCGGAATGCCCGGGCCGCCGCCCGCCGGTGCGACGAAGCCGTACTCCCCCGGGGCGGACACGGCGGGGGCGACCGGGCCGGACGTGTCGAACTGCCAGCCGAACAACGCGCCGTAGAAGGCGCGCAGCGCGGCCGGGTCGGAACCGATCACTTCGAAGTGCACCACTGGTTGTGTCATCTCGGACCTCCGTTCGCGTGTCAGGGTAAAGACCATGTCCGACAAAAACAGCGAGCGGCTGTGGGCCGCCGCCGATCTGGTCACGCCGATGGCCATCCGGGTCGCGGCCACGCTGCGGCTGGCCGGCCACATCGTCGCCGGCCGGCGGACCGCGGCGGCGCTGGCCACCGCGGTGGGCGCCGACCCGGACGCGCTGGGCCGGCTGCTCGCGCACCTGGTGACCGCGGGCGTGCTCGCCGGCGAGGGCACCTACACGCTGACCCCGATGGGCGAGCAGCTGCCGGGGTTCCAGGACTGGCTCGACATGGAGGGCTCGGTCGGCCGCGGTGACCTCTGCTTCGTCGAGATGCTGCACACCGTACGCACCGGGGAACCCGCCTTCCCGCGCCGCTTCGGGCGTCCCTTCTGGGAGGACCTGGCCGCCGACCCGGCCCGCGAGGCGTCCTTCGACGCGTTGATGGGTTCCCGGCTGACCGCCGACATCCCGGACGTGGTCGCCGCCTACCCGTGGGACACGCTCGGCCACGTGGTGGACGTCGGCGGCGGCAGCGGCGACCTGCTGATCGCCATCCTGCGCGCGCACCGGAACCTGCGCGGGACCGTGGTGGACCTGCCCGGCCCGTGCGACCGGGCCGCCCGCGCCATCGCCGACGCCGGCCTGCGCGACCGCGCCGGCACCCATCCCGGCAGCTTCTTCGACCGGATTCCCGCGGGCGCGGGCGGCTACGTCCTGTCCGGCGTGCTGCACAACTGGGACGACGAGGACGCCACCCGGATCCTGCGCCGCTGCGCCGACGCCGGCGCGACCGTCCTGGTGGTCGACCACGTCGGAACGACGACGACCGAGGGCGACATGCGGATGCTGTGCTACTTCAACGGCCGCGAACGCACCCTCGACGAGCTGAGCACCGTGGCGTCGGCGGCCGGTCTGCGCCCGGGCGCGGTCATCCCGGCCGGCTCCCGGTCGATCGTCGCCTTCCATCGGCGCGAGCGGCCGGCGGAACCCGCGGACGCCGGCTGAGCGCCGGCCACCTCGGCGCGGGCGGCGGCCAGATCGGCGGCGATGCGGCGGTCCGCCTCGCCGGGCCCGAGCACCGGCACCCTCACGCCGGCCCACCCAGCGAGCCGATGGACCGCAGCGCGTCGATCACGCTGGCGATGTGCTCGCGCATCGCGTGCTCGGCGCCCTTCGGGTCCCGGCTGCGGATCGCCGCGATGATCCGTTCGTGCTGCGGCAGCGAGGTCTGCGGGCGGCCCGGCAGCAGCGACAGCGTGAACTGGTGCCGCACCAGCTGGCCGCGCAGGGTCTCGACGATCCGGTCCGCGGTCCCGTGCCCGGCGATTTCGCCGACCAGGGCGTGCAACCGCTGGTTCAGGTCGCTGTACCGGCGGTATTCCCCCGACTCGACCGCACGCCGCATCAGCAGCCCGATCTCGTCCAGGTCGCCGGCCTGGTCGTCGGTGACCCGTTCGGCCGCCCGCGCGGCGATCAGCCCCTCGACGACCATCCGGACCTCGGTGATCTCGACCGCCTCGGCGAGCGACACCTTCCGTACGTGCGCACCCCGGTTTCGTTCCATCCGCACCAGGCCCTCGGCGGCGAGATCCTGCAGCGCCGCCCGCACGGTGAACCGGCTCGCGCCGAACCGCTCGATCAGCTGCGCCTCGACCAGGCGCTCGCCGGGCAGGTACTCGCCGTCGAGAATCGCCGTTCGCACCTCGTCGCGGACGTGCGTCCGGTCGCGCTCTGACGCCATCCGTCCTCTGTTCCTGTGTGGTCACCGGAGGAGGTCACCGTATCGCAGGGCCGCTTCGGCCGACAATATTGTCAACAATCCCTTCCCGTACGGGCTCAGCCGCGCCGCAGCACCTCGGCAGCGCCCGCCATCGCGCGCATCTTGCCGACGGCCGACTCCCACGGCAGGTATTTCATCCCGCAGTCCGGGGCGATCACCACGTTCTCCGGCGCCACGTGCGGCAGCGCGCGGCGGACCCGCTCGACGACCGTGGCGACCGGCTCCACCTGCGGGTCGGACAGGTCGATCACGCCCAGCATGATGGTCTTGCCGGTGAGGTGGCGCAGCACCGACGTGTCGAGACGGGACTGGGCCGTCTCGATCGAGATCTGGTCGCAGGTGCAGTCGGCCAGCTCCGGCAGGAACGAGTACCCCGACGGACGATCGTGGATGATCGCGGCATAGCCGAAGCAGAGGTGGACCGCCGTCGTGCCGTCGATCCCGTCCAGCGCACGGTTGAGGGCCTTCACGCCGTACGCCCGGGCCGGCTCCGGCCTCGCCTGCAGGTACGGCTCGTCCAGCTGGACGATGTCCGCGCCGGCCGCGAAGAGGTCACGCACCTCGGCGTTGACGGCGTCCGCGTACGCCAGGGCGAGATCTTCCGGGCGCCCGTAGAAGTCGTCCTGCGCCTGCTGGGACATGGTGAACGGGCCGGGCACGGTGACCTTGACGGTACGGCCGGTGTGCGCTCGCAGGAACCGGGCGTCGCCCGCCTGGACCGGCCGCGGCCGGCTCACCGGCCCGACCACGCGCGGCACCGGGTTGGGGTGGCCGCTGCGGTCCAGCGCCTCGCCCGGCCGGTCGAGGTCGAGCCCGACCAGAGCCGTCGCGAAGTGGTTGGAGTAGCTCTCCCGCCGGATCTCCCCGTCGGTCACGATGTCCAGGCCGGCGTCCTCCTGCTCGCGGATCGCCAGCAGGGTCGCGTCGTCCTGCGCCCGGGCGAGGTGTTCCGGCGCCGGCCGCCACAGCTCTTTCGCCCGCACCCGGGGCGGGAACCGGCCGGCCAGCCGGGCCCGGTCGATCAGCCACTCGGGCTGCGGGAAGCTGCCCACGAGCGTGGTCGGGAACAACGGAAGTGCCGCCATGTCATGACCTCCCGGCTGGATCCCCCAGTATCCACCGGCCGCCGCCGATGAGTGACGCCGTTTCGCGCGGTCTGACTGTCATCGAGCTCTCCACGAACGAAAGGCCGGCCGGATGTCCGACTACCAGCGCCACCCCGGCGTCGACGCCTACCTCGCCGCCCTCCCCGGGTGGCAGGCCGCCCGGTGCCAGGACCTGCGCGACCTGATCCACGCGGCGGTCCCCGGCATCACCGAGACCGTCAAGCGCCGCGTCCAGCCCTATTTCGTGCACCAGGGCAACGTCTGCGCCCTGCTGGCCGCCAAGGACCACATCAACCTTTTCCTGTACGACGGCGCGATCGTCCCCGACCCGGACCACATCATCACGGGTGGGCACGCGAACAGCACCGCGCGCACCGTGGCATTCCGCGAGCACGACCGGATCCCCCGCCGCGCCCTGACCACGATGCTGCGCCGGATAGCGGCCGACAACGAGGCCGGCGGCTGGCGCAAGCTGAAGGCGTCCGCGGACGGCCACGTCACCAGGGGTCATCCGGCCCCCAGGGACAGTGACATCAAGCCGGTCACCGGCGTGAAACCCAGTGACGTGTAGAGCGCCAGCGCCGCGGCGTTGTCGGTCTCCGTCTGCAGCGAGACGCGGATGGCGCCCGCCGCGCGGGCCTGGTCGACCACGTGGCGCAGCAGACGCCTGGCCGTGCCGGCGCGGCGGACCGACGGGGCCACGTACAGGTCGCGGATCTGCCAGAACGTGCGCAACGTCAGCGACGCCGGCAGCACCGTCGTGGTGATCAGGCCGGTGCCCTCCTCGTCGGCGTACAGCGACAGGCGCGAGGCGTCCAGCTGCTCGGTCAGCCAGGCCCGGGTCGCCACCGGGTCGGAGGCGAAGCCGTAGTGCATGCGGTAGTCGTCGAACAGCGCGGCCACCCGCTCGAACGACGGGTGCGACGGCGTCAGGTCCATCATGAGTGGGACCTCCGGAAACGGAACCACACATACCCGGCCACGGCCACGGCCGCCAGCGCGACGGCGACCACCAGGTACCGGCTGGCCGCCTCGATCACCTCGGACAGATGATCGCCGGCGAAGTATCCCGCGGCGCACCAGCAGCCCACCCACAGGGCCGCCCCGATCGCGTTGCACACCACGAACAGCGGCCACCGCATCTCGGTGATCCCGGCCACGATGCCGTTGAACTGGCGCAGCCCCTCGACGAACCGGGCGACCACCACGATCTTGGCGCCCTGGCGGGACATGAAGCGTTCGACGCGGTCCAGGCGGGGCGGGGTGAGCCGCACGTAGCGGCCGAACCGGTGCACGAGCGGCCGGCCGCCCTTGCGCCCGATCAGATAGCCGATGCTGTCGCCGATCACCGCGGCGAGGAACGCGGCAACGGCCACCACGACGATGTCGAGGTGGCCGCTGCCGGCGTACGCGGCGCCGGCGATGATGGCGGTCTCCCCCGGAGCCGGCACGCCGAAGCTCTCGATCAGCACCAGCCCGGCGACGCCGAAGTAACCGGAGCGGTCGACCACCGAGGCCAGGGTTTCCAGCACCTGTTCACCGTAGGCCGCGGCGACCACCGGTGACACCCGGTGAGATCAGTACCTCTGCGACCCGCCGCCGGGTGCGGCCGGCGCCTCGACCCGGACGCCGTCGACGGTGGTCCCGGGGAAGGCCAGCCGCGGCGCCAGCAACCGGTTGTTCTCCGCCGGGAAGTTCAGGACCGGCTCCGAGATCGAGCTGAGACGGCCGAGCTGCGCGGGCGTCAGCCGCACGTCGACCGCGTCCAGGTTCGCCTTGAGCTGGTCCAGCCGCCGCGCCCCGATCAGCACCGACGTCACGCCCGGCCGGCTGCCCACCCAGGCGAGCGCCGCGGAGGCCGGGGTCACACCGGCCTCCGCGGCCACCTCGTCGAGGACGTCGATCACCCGCAGGTCGCGCTCCCCCGGCGATCCGACGAGGTGGGCGCGACGGGTGTCGACGGCAGCGGTGGCGGACCGGGAGAACTTGCCGGACAGCCAGCCACTCTTGAGCGGGCTCCACGGCAGCACCCCGAGCCCGTGCTCCCCCGCCATCGGGATCAGCTCGCCCTCGGCCGTGCGCTCGAGCAGCGAGTACTCCGCCTGCAGGCCGATCGCCGGGGTCCAGCCGCGGAAGTGCGCGACGACCTGCGCCTCGGCGGCCTTCCACGCGGGCAGGTCGGACAGGCCGACATACCGGATCTTGCCGGCCGTGACCAGGTCGTCCAGCGCGCGCAGGGTCTCCTCGACCGGCACGCCGCGGTCCCAGTTGTGCATCCAGTAGATGTCCAGGTAGTCGGTGCCGAGCCGGCGCAGCGACTCCTCGGCCTGGGCGACGACCGCCTTGCGACCGGCGCCCCCGCCGTTGGGGTCACCCGGGAAGAGGTTGCCGAAGAACTTCGAGCCGAGCACGACCCGGTCCCGCAGCCCGGGCCGGGCGGCCAGATAGTCACCGATGATCTTCTCGGAGTGGCCGTTCGTGTAGATGTTGGCGGTGTCGATCGCGTTGCCGCCGCGGTCGAGGTATTCCGAGAGCATGGCCTCGGAGTCCTCGACCGAGGCGCCCCAGCCGCTGTCCTCGCCGAAGGTCATCGCGCCGAGGGTGTACGGGCTGATCCGCAGGCCCGAGCGGCCCAGCGTCACAAAACTGTCGAGTGGCATGCGTCCAGTTCAGCTCGCACCGGCCGCAGCGGGTAGATCGATGCTGCCGCGCCGTTGCCCGATCCTGCCAAACTCGGCACTATTGGCCACGTGAACGCCCTGTCCGAGATCGCCGGCCGGATCGACCGGCACGTCGACCGCGAGCTGCCGCCCGGCCTGGTCCTGCGCCGGTCCGTGTCGCCGACCGAGCCGATGCCGGACCAGTCCCGCCCGATCTTCGCCCTGGTCGCCCAGGGCGCCAAGACGGCCGTGCTGGGTGGCCGGGTGTTCGGGTACGGCGCCGGGCAGTTCGTCGTCGCGTCGCTGGAGCTGCCGGTGATCGCGCACGTGAGCCGGGCCACGCCGCGCGAGCCGTACCTGGTGCTCGGTCTGGAGTTGCGCCCGTCGCTGGTCGCCGAGCTGCTGCTGGACGCGCCGCCGCGGGTGCGCGGTGACGTGCCGCCGAGCATCGCGGTCAGCACCGCCGGCGACGACCTGCTGGACGCGGTGCTACGGCTGCTGCGCCTGCTCGACCGGCCGGACGACCGCCGGGTGCTGTGGGCCGGCGTGGAACGCGAGGTCGTGTGGCGGCTGCTGAGCGGCGAGCAGGGCGGCACGGTGCGGCAGGTCGGGCTGGGCGACAGCAACACCGCGCAGATCGGCCGGGCCATCCGCTGGATCCGCGAGCACCACGCCGACCTGTTCCGCATCGAGGACGCGGCCCGGGTCGCCGGAATGAGCGTCACCTCCTTCCACCGCCATTTCCGCGCGATCACCACGATGACGCCCTTGCAGTTCCAGAAGGTGATCCGGCTGCAGGAGGCGCGGGCCCGGTTGATGGCCGAGCCGGGCGACGTCGCGGGTGTCGGGTTCGCGGTCGGCTACGAGAGCGCGTCGCAGTTCAGCCGCGAGTACCGCCGCTATTTCGGGTTGCCGCCGGGGCAGGACGCGGCCCGGCTCGCCCGGCTCAGTCCGCAGCGCCTAGCCGGCGTGTGAGGTCGAGGACCACGTCCACGAACAGGTCGACGTCGCGTTCGGTGGTGCGCCAGTTGACGATCGCCGGGCGCAACGCGACGCGTCCCTCGTAGACGGTCGTCCCGGCGTACACCCGGCCGTCGTCGATGAGGGCGGCGCCGACCGCGCGGTTGAGGTCGTCCAGGGCCTCCGGCGGCACACCAGCGGGGCGGGCGCGGAAACAGACGATGCACAGCGGCACGCCGGCCAGGCGCTCCAGCTGCGGGGCCTCGTCGATGCGGCGGGCGAGGTGCTGGGCCAGATCCAGGTGGCGTTCCACCATCCGGCGATAACCCGTTCTCCCGTACGCCGCCAGCGTCGCCCAGATCGGCAGAGCTCTCGCCCGTCGCGACGATTCCGGGCCGTACAGGGCGTATCCGCCGGCCGGGTCGCCCGGCCCGGGAAGGTAGGCAGCTCCGGGCATCCCGAACGCCGCTCCCAGCCGGGCGGTGTCCTTCACCAGGGCGAAACCGCTTTCGTACGGGACATTGAGCCACTTGTGCCCGTCGGCGGCGATGGAATCGGCCCGTTCGATCCCGGCCACCAGATGGCGGGTGCGCGGCGACAGGGCGGCGAACAGACCGAACGCGCCGTCCACGTGCAGCCAGGCCCGGTGTTCCGCGGCCAGCTCCGCCAGTTCCGCCAGGGGATCGAAGTCGCCCGCGTTCACCTCGCCGGCGTTCGCGATGATGACCGCCGGAGCGCCCAGTTCCCGCAGCCGCGACCGCATGCCCGCCAGATCCACCCGCCCGGCCTGGTCGGCGGCGAACACCTCCACCGCGTCGCGCCCGTGCCCGAGCATCTGCAGGGCCTTGCGGGCGCTGGCATGCACGTACCCGCCGGACAGGACCGGCATCCGCGGCAGCCCGGCGAGCCCGTCGCGGACCGTGTCGCGGCCGTGCCCGGCGCCCCACCAGTGGGTGGCGCAGGCCAGCGAGGTGAAGTTCGCGAAGGTCGCGCTCGCCACGAGGGCACCGCCCCAGCCCGCGGGCAGCCCGAACAGCTGGCGCAGCCAGTCCAGCACCACCGTCTCGGTCTCGTGGGCGAACGCCGAGGAGACGCGGGCGAACGCGTTCTGGTCGAGCAGGCTCGCGGTCCAGTCGGCGGCGAGCGCCGCGGGCGTCACGCCGCCGGTCACGAAGTGGAAGAACCGCGGCCCGGACGACGTGGTCGCCGCGGCCGTGCCGACGCGCAGCAGCCGGTCCACCGTCGCGGTCGTGCCCGCGCCCTCGTCCGGCAACGGTCCGCCCAGATCGGGCAGCAGCTTCGCGGCCGCGGCATCGAGTACCGGCCGGTCGGCGAGCGAGCCGAGGTATCCGGCGGCGGCGGTGTGCACCTGGGTCAGGGCGGTCGCGGCCGCGGCGGCCTCGGCGATCGGATCGGCCATGCCAGCAGCATGACCGATCCTCAGCGCGGTATCCAGGGCTCCCACGTGGGCCGGTGCGCGTCCAGCCAGCGTTTCGCGGCCTGGTCCGGGGACAGTTCGCGCACCGTCAGATCGCGCGCCACGGCGTTCTGGTCGCCGTCGGTCCAGGAGAAGTTCTTCACCAGTTCGGCGGCGGGGCTGCCCGACTCGGCGAACGCCTTGCGCGCGATCTTCTCGAGGTCGTACGGCTGGTAGTCGCAGGCGACCTTCTCCGGGTCCGCATCGCAGCCCGGGCGGTACGGCGGGAGCCGTACGTGCACGAGTTCGATCTCCGAGAGCAGCCATTGCGGGGCGTAGAAGTAGCCGATCAGCGGCGTACGGTCGGCCTGCGCGCGCCGGAACGCCGTGATGAGCGCGTCCTCGCTGCCGGCGTAGACCACCGTGTAGTCGAGCTTGAGGTTGCGGATCAGCGCCGCGTCGTTGGTGACGAATGACGGGTCGCCGGCCAGGAACTGGCCCTTGGCGCCCGACGCCGGGGTGCGGAAGATCCGGGCGTACCGGTTGAGGTTCGTCCAGTCGGTGATGTCCGGGTGCTCGCCGGCCAGCCACGGGGGCACGTACCAGCCGATGATCCCCTTGTTGCCGGTCAGGCCCTGCTCGACGGCCACCTTCCGGTCGTCGATGTATTTCTTCTTGAGGTCGTCGTGCCCCCAGTTCTCCATGATCACGTCGACCGTGCCCCGGGCCAGGCCCTCCCACGAGGCCTCCTCGGTGAGGTCCTTGCGCACGACGCCGCACCCGAGTTCGTGCCGGAGCAGGTAGCTCACCACGGCCACGTCCGCGGCGTACCCGGCCCAGGGGTTGACCGCGATGGTCACCGTGCCGCAGGCGGTGCGCGCGACGCCCGGCGCCGGCGTGAGGCTCGCCGCGGACGCGCCGCAGCCGCCGAGCGTGACGACGGCGAGGACCCCGGCGAGCAGGCGCCTCACCACGCCGACCCCGCGTGCTCGCGGCTCAGCCGCCGGGTGAGGACCTCCTCGGTCAGGGCCATGAGGACCCCCTTCACCGACTCGCGACGGCGGGCGTCGCACTCCACGATGGGCACCCGCCGGTCCACGCCCAGCGCGTCGCGCACCTCGGCCAGGTCGAACCGGCGGGCGCGGTCGAACGTGTTGACGCCGACCAGGAACGGGATGTCGTGCTCCTCGAAGTAGTCGACCGAGGCGAAACAGTCCTGCACGCGGCGGGTGTCGAGCAGCACGATGGCGCCGAGCGCGCCGTCGACCAGGTCGTCCCAGAGGAACGCGAACCGGTCCTGCGAGACGGCACCGACGAAGGTGGTCTTGCCGACCCCGAAGCCGCCACTGATGACGATCTTCACGGCTATCGGCGGCAGTGCCGCCGGCTCAGAGCGCCCGGACACGATCCCTGATCCTTTCGATCAACGCGAGCGGCAGCTCGCCGAGTTGGTCCTCGATCCGCAGATGGCCCTCGGTCACCAGGTCGGCGGCCAGGACCCGGACGACACCGAGGGGAAGCCGCAGGGCGACCGCGAGCTCGGCGACCGACCGGGGCGCCTGGCACAGCACCACGATCCGGCGGGCCTCGAACCGCAGCGGCGCGCTCAGCGCGGCGGGCGCGGCGTGCAGCAGCGTCTCGACGCGCAGGCCGTCGTGCAGCGGGCGGGTGCGGCCGCCGGTCAGCATGAACGGCCGCACGAACAGGTCGTCGCCGTCGGCCGGCTCCGGCGTCCGCGCCGGGGCACCGTCCGGCGGGCCCGGTTCCGGCTGCGAGCCGTACGGGATCATCCGCGGGTCGGGTCCCCACCAGTCCTGGCTCATCGCCGGAGGTGCTGCCGGGATTCCGAGACCAGGAGACGGCCACCGCCTCCCGTACCCCGTCGGTGTGCTGGACGAAGTTGCCCAGCAGCCAGTTGAACCGGTGACGGCCGGCCTCGGTCTCCACACTCATCGTCGGCTCCTTGTCGTCGGGTCACGCGCTGCCACGACGGACGCCGCTGCGGAACGCGGTCAGCCTGGCGCGCACCTCGTCGGGATCGGTCTCGGGCGCGGGCACGGCTTCGACGACCGGGGGCGCGGCCGGCGCGCGGTGGGTTCGTGGGGCACGGCGGGGCAGGCCGTTGGCCGTACGGGAAGGGTCGTCCGCGCCGGGGCCGGAAGGGATGCGCTGAAGGGGAAGGACCGGCACATATTCGACGGTCACCGTGGGTTTCAGGATCTCGCGCCGGATCCGGTGCGGCGTCTCCGGTGGCGCACCGAGCGGCCTCGGCGTCTCGAGGAGCGCGGCCGGCAGGAACAGCCGGGCGGTCGTCCCGGTGACCGGCGACGGCGTCAGCTCCACGGCGACGCCGAGGTCGCGGGCGAGCCGGCCGACGACGTAGTGGCCGAGGAACCGGGCCGGCGCGACCAGGAAGTCCCCGTCGCCGCGCAACCGATGGTTCGCCTCGGCGAGCTCGTCCGCGGTCATCCCGACGCCCTGGTCGATCACCGCGATGAGATACCGGTCGCCGATGAGCCGGCCCTGGATCTCGACGTCCACCTCGGGCGACGAGAAGCTGAGTCCGTTCTCGACCAACTCGGCCAGCATGTGCGCGACACCGCTGACCGCCGCGCCGGACAGCAGGGTGTCGTCGACCCGGCGCAGCGTGACCCGCCGGTACTGCTCGACCTCGGCCACCGCGGCCCGGATCACGTCGGCGACCGGCACCGGCTCCGACCATTGCCGCGGGCTCGCCGCGCCGGCCAGCACCAGCAGGCTCTCCGCGTTGCGGCGCATGCGGGTGGCCAGGTGGTCGAGCTCGAACAGGTTCGCCAGCCCCGCCGGGTCGGACTCCTCGCTCTCCAGCCGGGTGATGAACCCGAGCTGCCGGCGCAGCAGGTTCTGGTTGCGCCGGCCCAGGTCGGCCAGGCTTTCGGAGGTGCTGCGGCGCAGCTGCGCCTGTCCGGTGGCGAGCGCGTACGCCGTGGCCTGCACCCGGTCGAGCGCGTCCGCGACGCTGCGCACCTCGTCGCTCGCGCCCGGTGGCGCGGTGACCCGCGGCGGTGGCCCGTCGTCGACGCCCGCGGCGGGCAATTCTTGATGCCGCGACGGGCACGCCGCGCGCGCCGCCTCAGTGCGAGTCGTTCTCCTCGAGGATCTGGCGGACGGTCGCGAGCAGCCGGAACACCTCGATGCGGCCGTCGAGGAAGCCGATCCGGTAGTCCGCGTCGGCGGTGCGCTCGCCGTCGCGCCGGCCGGCGATGCCGTCGGCCCGGCCGGTGAGGTAGGCGAGCAGCGTGTCGTCGTCCATCAGCCCAGGGCCTTGCGGATGGCCTCGAGCAGGGTGGCCTCGAACTTCGCGATCCGCCCGTCGACCACGCCCATCCGGTAGTCGGGGTCGTCGCCGGCGCGGCGGTCGTCGTGCGTGCCGGCCAGCCCGTCCGAACGGCCCGCGTCGTAGGCCCGCAGTGCGTCGTCCATGAGTCCTCCCAACCGATGCGGACACGGAATCGTTGCGCGGGCGGCTGCCGCGCGGCACCGTCCGATCCGTCCGGCCCAAGATCCGGTCAGCGGCGTCAAGGCCCCGGGCGGTCAAATCTGCGGCAGCAGGCCGGACATGGTCCACAGCCGCTTGCCGGCGCCCCCGATCAGGTCGAGGTCTGCCAGGTACGCGACCACGCGCTCGCCGGCCCACCGCAGGGTGGCCCGGAAGTGGGGGTTGGCGCGGGCCGCGCGGCGCCCGGCGGCCGGGTCGACGCCGATCGACCGGTAGACCTGCGGGTGAATCAGCCGGGTACCGCAGAGGTACGCCGCCCGGCCGATCACGATGCGGTCGAAGGCGAGCCGCCCGCGACCGGCCGCGCGCACCTGCCGGGCGAGCTCCTCGCGGGCGTAGCGGACGTGCCGGGCCTCCTCCACCACGTGGATGCGCGACACCATCCGGATCAGCGGCTGCACCCGCTCGTCGGCCATCGCCTCGCGTTGCAGCGTGTCCAGGATCTCCTCGCAGATCAGGATGGCGGCGAACATGCGCGGGCCGGTGCCGGTGGCGGCGATCCACCTGCCGAGGAACTCGTTCAGCCCGTCCGGGCGGTAGACGGGCGTGCCCAGCTTGGCGATCATCCGGCCGAACATGACCGAGTGCCGGCACTCGTCGGCGATCTCGGTGAGGGCGTACTGGGCGTGCGGGGCGGTCGGGTCCTGCCGGTGGTAGCCGCGCAGCAGCAGCTGCATGAGGATCGTCTCGAACCAGACACCGAGGCCGGCGATGCTGGACGCCTCGTGCCGGGTCAGGGTGATCCGCTGCTGCTCGGACAGGCCGTCCCAGAGGGACGTGCCGTACAGGCTGGAGCGGTGCGGCGGCACGAAGTACCGATCCGCGGCGAACGGGGCATCCCAGTCGATCTCGACCTCGGGATCGTAGGAGCGCTCGGCCGACGAGCGCAGCAGGCGGGTCGCGGTGCGATCCCGGTCGGTCATGGCGGCCTCCGTGCCTACTTGACGTTACCTCGGGTAACAGTTACTCCTCATAACATGAACGCGGACGGGACAGAAGTCAACGCCGACGGCCGCCGGGGGCGCTGGGCCGGGCATCGGTTGCAGCGGCGCGCCGAACTGACCGCGGCGGCGATGGAGGCGATCCGGGAGCAGGGCCCCGAGGTGGGCATGGACGCGATCGCCGCACGCGCCGGGATCAGCAAGCCGGTGCTGTACCGGTACTTCGCCGACAAGTCGGAGCTGTGGCTCGCGGTCGGGCAGCAGGCGGCGGCGCAGGTGCTGGACGCGATCGTCCCGGCCGTGGCGCACGTGCGCGAGGAGCGGGCCGCCATCGCCGCGGCCATCGACGCGTATCTGGCACACATCGAGGCCGACCCGGCCGTCTACCGGTATGTCGTCCACCAGCCCGACGTGGCCCGGCACCGCGACGTGGTCGCCGACGTGGTGGACACGGTCGCCAGCGGGC
Source organism: uncultured Actinoplanes sp. (assembly GCF_934643405.1). Lineage (GTDB taxonomy): Bacteria > Actinomycetota > Actinomycetes > Mycobacteriales > Micromonosporaceae > Actinoplanes. The sequence continues at coordinate 5,206 of NZ_CAKUCL010000108.1, read as the reverse complement.
TCGCCCGGATCCTCGGCGACCGGCTGCGCGCCCGGGGGCTCGACTCCGGCGCCGCGCTGCCGTGGGCGTACGGCGTCGTGGGTTATGTGCAGTCGGTGGGCGACTGGTGGCTGCGGCAGCAGCAGCCGATCAGCCGGGAGGCGCTCGGCGACTACCTGACCACCTTCCTGTGGGGCGGGGTCGCCGGTCTGCGGCACGCCGCCGACATCCCCGGCGGGCTGGCCGCCTACCGCGAGGAGACCGGGTCGTGAACCCGGCGCCGGAGGAGTACCGCGGGCCGGCCGCGGTGATCGCCGGGAACCGCGAGACGCTCGTGCGGATCCGGATGTCGGCGCGGTTGGAGCCGGTCGAGGGACGGTACCGGTGGGCCGGGCGGACCGAACCGGACGCCGTGCTGCGGGACCTGGTGATCGGCGGCGTCCGCGACGGTCAGCTGCGGCTGCCGGGCGCGGCGCCGGTGCCGGTGCGGCTCAGCGAGCCCGATCCGTGGGGCGGGGTGCGGCTGTCCGGGACGGGCACGCCGCCCTGGTTCGCGTGAGCGCGGCGCAGCTCGCGCGGCGCGACACCGAACCAGCGCCGCGCCGCCCGGGTCAGCGCCGACTGCTCGGTCAGGCCCACCATGGCGGTGACCTGGGCGAACGGGATGTCGGTGGTGGTGATCAGGCGGTGCGCGGCCGCCCGCCGTACGCCGTCCTGAATCTGGAAGAAGCTGGTGTGGCTCTCGGCCAGACGCCGCTGCAGGGTCCTCGGGTGGGTGCGCAGGTGGCGGGCGATGGCCGTGATGTCGGCCGGGGTCGAGCCGAGCGAGCGGGTCAGCAGCTGGCGCACCCGGTCCGGCAGGGTCGGCTCGGGCGCCGGGAAGTGCGCCGTCAGGTAGTCCAGCGCCACGTCGCGCAGCATCCGGTTGCCGCCGGCGATCGGGGTGCCGGTGAGGGTCTGCGGCACCCGCAGCACGGCCGCGGCCTGGTCGAAGCGCACGTCGGCGCCGAAGAACTCGGTGTAGCGGGCGACCGGTGCCAGCGGGCGATGCGGCAGGTGCACCGAGCGCAGACCGTAGCGGCCGCCGATGAGCAGCGTGGTGATGCGGTGCAGCAGCGCCAGCCCGTGATCGGCGACCACCGGGGGCAGCACGTCCCACTCGCTGCTGCCGTAGCGCAGGCCGATCACGCCCGGTCGGCCGGACGGGTCGCTCACCTGGTCGATGGTCAGCGCCGGGCTGTGCACGAAGAGGAACCGGGTGGCGCAGTCGAGCGCGTCGCCCAGGGTGGCCGAGTTCTCGATCGCCACGGCGAGCGGCCCGAGGATCGCGATGTCCTGCCGGGCGGCCAGGCGCAGGCCCAGGTCGGGGCAGTCCAGCCCGGCGGCGGCGCCCTCCAGCAGCCGGGCCGCGTCGCTCGAGCGGATCACCTCGTCGTCGGAGCCGACGGCGGCGGCCGGCACGCCGTACGCCGCCGGAAGTGCCTCCCGGTCACCTCCGAGCTCGTCGATGAGCTCCGGCAGTCCGCGCAGGCCGGCGGCTCGTAGCATGGATCCCATGTCGGACAAGGGTAAATGAGTGTCGCGTCAAGACAAGTCCTGGACCGGGGCCGGCGGAGAGACTGGGTCATGCCCTCACACTTCGACGTGGTGATCATCGGGGCCGGGCTGTCGGGGATCGGGGCGGCCTGGCGGTTGCGCGAGTCGCATCCCGGCAAGACCTACGTGATCCTCGAGGCGCGCGACGCGATCGGCGGCACGTGGGATCTGTTCCGGTATCCGGGCGTGCGCTCCGACTCGGACATGTTCACCCTGAGCTATCCGTTCCGGCCGTGGCGGGAGGCGGAGTCGATCGCGCCCGGCGACAAGATCCGCCGGTACATCGAGGAGACGGCCGCCGAGGCGGGGATCGACCGGCACATCCGGTTCCGGTCGAAGGTGGTCTCGGCGCAGTGGTCGTCGGCGACCGCACAGTGGACCCTCGAGATCGCCGACGGCACGACCATCACCGCCGGCTTCGTCTACGCCTGCGCGGGTTACTACTCGTACGACGGCGGTTACCAGCCGCAGTTCCCGGGCGCGGCCGGCTTCGCCGGGCAGATCGTGCACCCGCAGTTCTGGCCGGACGACCTGCCGTACGCGGGCAGGAAGGTCGTGGTGATCGGCAGCGGGGCCACGGCGGTCACGCTGGTGCCGGCGATGGCGGCCACCGCGGCGCACGTGACCATGCTGCAGCGCTCCCCCACCTACATGACCGTCCTGCCCGGACGCGACGTGATCGCCGACGGCCTGCGCCGGTTGCTGCCCGCGCGACTGGCCAACCGCCTGGTGCGCGGCAAGAACATCCTGCTCACCCAGGGCTTCTATCAGCTTGCCCGGCGGCGGCCCTCGGCCGTACGCAAGCTGTTGCGCTCCGTCGCCGTGAAGGCGCTCGGTGACCCGGCGTATGTGGACGAGCACTTCACGCCGAGCTACGAACCATGGGATCAGCGCCTGTGCGTGCTGCCGTCCGGCGATCTCTACGCCGCGGTGCGCGCCGGGCGCGCCTCCGTGGTGACCGACCACATCGACCGGTTCGAGCCGGCCGGCATCCGGCTGCGGTCCGGGCGGCTGCTCGAGGCCGACGTCGTCGTCTCGGCCACCGGGCTCTCGCTGCTGCCGGCCGGCGGGCTGCGGCTCACCGTCGACGGCGACGAGGTGGCGCTCGGCGAGAAGGCCGCCTACCGCGGGCTGATGCTCAGCGGCGTGCCGAATTTCGCCTACTGCGTCGGCTACACCAACGCGTCCTGGACGCTGCGCGCCGACCTGTCCCACCGCTACGTCGTCAAGCTGCTGCGGCACATGGACCGCCACGGCTACGCGGTGGCCACGCCCGAGTACCGCGGGCAGGCGGGACGGCCGCTGATCGACCTGTCCTCCGGATACGTGCAGCGGGCGCTCCCGCTGTTCCCGCGGCAGGGCGACCGCGACCCGTGGCTGGTGCGGCAGAACTACCTGCGCGACGTCGTGGCCACGCCCCGCGCCGACGTCACCCAGGACATGACCTTCTCCCGTACGCCGTCCACCGTGGAGGCCGCCCGATGACCCGGCTCGGACCCTATCGTTTCGCCGGCCGCACCGCCGTGCTCACCGGCGCCGGCAGCGGGATCGGCGAACAGCTCGCGTACGGGCTGGCCGCGCGCGGCAGCGCGATGGTCCTGGTCGACGTGGACGAGCCACGCCTGAAGACGGTGGCCGACCGGATCCGGGCCACCCATCCGGGCCTGGACGTCGAGACCCTCGTCGCCGACCTCGGCTCGCGGCCGGCGGTGGACGACGTCGCCGCGCACGTGCTCGCCGCGCACCCGTCGCTCGGCCTGCTGATCAACAACGCCGGCATCGCCCTGGGCGGCCGGTTCGACCAGGTTACCGTCGAGGAGTTCGAGACGGTGATGAACGTGAACTTCCGCGCGCCGATGCTGCTCACCCACGCGCTGCTGCCGGCCCTGCGCGCCGGCGGCGGCAGCCACCTGGTCAACGTGTCCAGCCTGTTCGGGCTGATCGCGCCGGCCGGGCAGAGCGCCTACTGCGCCAGCAAGTTCGCGTTGCGCGGGCTCAGCCAGGTCCTGACCGGCGAGCTCGCGGAGAACCGGATCGGGGTGACCACGGTGCATCCGGGCGGGATCCGCACCCGCATCGCCGAGAACGCCCGGGTCGGCAGCGGCGTCCCGCCGCAGCAGGTCGAGACGCACCGCAAGCTGTTCCGCGCGCTGCTCACCTACCCGCCGGAGAAGGCCGCGCGGCAGATCCTGGACGCCGTCGCCCGGCGCAAGGCCCGGGTCCTGATCGCGGCCAGCGCGAAGGTGCCCGACCTGCTCGCCCGGGCGCTGCCGGTCGGGCACGCGGCGATCATGCGGGCGCTGACCCGATGAGCTACGTGGACGTCGCCGGGTCACGCATCCGCTACGCCGAGAGCGGGGACCCGCAGGCACCGCCGGTGGTGCAGTTGCACGGCATCGGGCGCAGCCTCGAGGACTGGCTGCCGCAGCATCCGCTGCTCTCCGGCGACCACCGGGTGATCAGCATCGACATGCCGGGGTTCGGGCTGTCGCAACGCCTGCCCGCCCCCGCCACGCTGGGCTCGCTCGCCGACGGGGTGTGGGCCGCGCTGGACGCGCTCGGGGAGACCCGGCCCGTACACCTGATGGGCAACTCGCTCGGCGGGGCGGTGTCGATGCAGATGCTGGCCGGCTCGCCCGAGCGGGTGTCGACGCTGACGCTGGTGAACAGTGCCGGGTTCGGCCGCGAGGTGACCTTCGCGCTGCGGATCCTCGCCGTGCCGTTGCTGGGGCGGCCGCTGCTCGGGCGGATCGACCCGCGCACCGCCCGCCGGATCGAGAGCTCACTGTTCGCCGATCGCGCGCTGGTGACCGAGGAGCGCGTCCGCATGGCCGTGCGGATCGCCCGGCAGCCGGACTTCGCCGCCGTGTACCTGGAGACCGCCCGGGCGCTCGGCGGGTTCCGGGGCATCGCGCCGCGCTGGCGCTCCTCCCTTCTGAGCCGGGTCGCGGAGGTGCCGAAGCCCACGTTGATCGTCTGGGGCGAGCGCGACCTGATCCTGCCGGCCACGCACCTGGCCGCCGCGCGGGCCGCGTTCCCGCACGCCCGCTCCCACCTGTTCCCGGAGACCGGGCACATGCCGCAACTGGAACGGCCGGAGGAGTTCGCGGCCCTGGCGCGTCAGGCCACGCTCATCCGCTCGCACAGCCCCCGCAACTCCGTCCCGCCCGCCTGACGCCGCGACCGTTCCAGCAGCGCGCGGGTCGTCTCGCGCACCACGGCCGAGGTGTGCACATGCTGCGGCGCCAGCCGTTCGGCGATGAGCAGCAAGCGGATCGCGTCCCGGTCGCGGCCGCGCAGCCGGGCCAGGGCACGAGCCGTGTCCGCGTAGTAGTAGACCTGGCGGAACCCGGCCGGGACCGGCGACGGGTCGGTGTCCCGGGCGAGCGCGGCGGCCCGGCCCGGGTCGCCGCCGTCGGTCTCGATGCCGATCCGCCAGATCCCCACGTTGGTGGGCCCGAAGAACAGGCCGAACGTGGTGGTCTCCCCGGTGCGCCCGGCCAGCGCGGCGGCCTCGGCGGTCCAGGCCCGGCTGTCGTCCAGGCGTCTGCGGGCGCGGCTCGCGTGCGCGCAGACCAGCTGCAACGAGCCGAGCACCTCGGCGGCGCCGGGCCGGTCCGCGTGCCGGCCC
>NZ_CAKUCL010000107.1 GCF_934643405.1 uncultured Actinoplanes sp. | reverse complement strand
GCGGCGGCGGGCGAAGCGGCGGACGGGGCGTTGGCGGACGCGGCGTAGGCGGAGACGGTCGCGGTCCAGGCGTCGGGGGCGTCGAAGGTCTCCCGCATCGCCGCCGCGTCGGCCCCGAACGCCTCGAGGTCGCGATGCTCGAGCCGCACCAGCGTGCGCCCCTGCCCGGCCGGCGTGAAGCCGACCTCGACCGTGGTGATCAGGTCGTCGTGGAACTGCCAGTCGGCGCCGATCTGCCAGGTCACCACCAGCCGCGCCGGTGGTTCCCACACCACCACCGCTCCGGTCGAGGTCTCGGTGCCGTCCTGGTGCCGGGTGTACCAGCGGCCGCCGGCCCGGGGCTCCACGACGATCTCGGCGATCGGCGCGGACCCGATGTGGTGGTGGGCCGGCCACCAGGCGGTCATGTTCGCGGTGAACAGCTCGAAGGCGCGCGCGGGCGGCAGATCGACGACGATCTCCCGGCGTATCGCCTCCACGGTCTCGATCATGGCTCGTTCTCCTCAAGGTCCGATGCCGCCTGCTGGAACGCCGCGAGCGAGCGTTCCCAGAACCCGTCCAGGTGGGCGCGCAGCACCGCGAGGCCGGCCGGGTCGACCTGGTAGACCCGGCGGGTGCCGGACTGCCGGTCGGTGACCAGCCCGACCTCCTTGAGGACCTTGAGGTGCTGCGACACGGCCGGACGGCTCACCGGCAGCTCCCCGGCGAGCTCACCCACGGCCAGCGGGCCGTGGGTGAGCAGGTCGAAGATGGCCTGCCGGGTGGGGTCACCCAGCGCGGTCAGCATCGCGGTTCCGTTAGTCATGGCTTACGTAAGCTACGACTTACCTTCGAGCCGCGTCAAGCCCTCTTGGTGGCCGCGAGCACCAGGTTGAGGCCGGTGTCGGCGGCCACGACCGGGTCGCGGAAGCCGGCCTCGGCCAGCAGGCTCAGCCGCTTCGCCGGGCCGCCCGAGGTGCCCAGGCCGTAGGCGCCGGGCTGGCTCAGCGATCCCGGCGTGCACAGCGCCGTGGACGCCGCGTAGTTCGCCCGCGCGACCGGGTTGCCGATCGCGGCCTCGAGCGAGTCCGCCGACCACGGTTCGACCGCCACGATCAGGCCGCCGTCGGCCAGCGCGTGGTACGCGGCCCGCAGCGCGGCGGGCGGGTCGCCCAGGTCGTGCAGCGCGTCGAAGTACACGACCACGTCGAACGGCCCGGCCGCGTCGATCCCGGCCGCGTCGGCCACGTGGAAGCTCACGTTCGGCGGGCTGCCGGCCTCGATCGCCCGGGCGCGGGCGGTGGCGATCGACGGCGGGTGCAGGTCGAAGCCGGCCACGGTGGACGCCGGCCAGGTCCGGCCGATCAGCATGGTGGCGACGCCGTGCCCGCAGCCCACGTCGGCGACCCGGCACCCGGACTCCAGCCGGGCGATCAGGCCCGGCACCGCCGGGAACCAGGCCTGCGCGAGGTGGTTGACGTACGCCGTACGGAAGAAGCGCTCGATGCCGTGGAAGACGCAGTCGTGGTGCGCCGCGTAGGGCAGGCCGCCGTCGCCGCGGAAGGCGGCCTCGAGCTGGTCCAGCGCCAGGAAGTAGCCGGTGATGACCTGCGAGCCGCCGGCCATGTACGCGGGCGAGTCCACGACGGACAGCGCGAGCGCGTGCTCGATCGGCAGGTGGAAGCTGTCGCCGTCGACGCTCACGTAGCCGGCGACGGTCATCGCGTGCAGCCATTCGGTGACCAGGCGCGGATGCAGTCCGGTGGTGGCGGCCAGCTCGGCGGCGGTGACCGGTCCGCCGCCGGTCATCGCGCCGAACAGGCCGAGCCGGTCGCCCAGGGCGGTCATCGCGGTGGTGGCCGCGGCGGCGAGGTCGCCCAGGAGTTGTCCGGCGAAGGCCTCGGCGCGTGCTTCGTCGATGCGCGGTGCGGTTGTCGTGTCAGTCATGCCCTCACGGTGCGCCGCCGTCCTTGCCCGGTCCTTGCCCGCACCTTGCCAGCGCGGCCAGGGCGAACTCGGCCACCGGCGCGCTGCCGCCGGTCAGCACGGGCACGGCGGCCCGCAGCCGGGCCTGCCGTTCCCGGTCCGGGCCCATCACCGCGGGCGCGTCCTGGTCGGCGTCCGCGGCCGCCACGATCATCGCCGCCGCCCGCGTCTCGCCGAGCGCGGCGAGGAGTTCCGCGGTCAGGCGCAGCATGGTCCAGACCTGCGCGGTCATGCCCGCCGCGCGCACGTCGGCGATCGTCCGCCGGCACGCCGCCACCGCCTCCGCGTGCCGCCCGAGCCGGATCAGCACGGCCGTGCGCGCCACCCGGGTGATGTTGCCGGTGTAGACCTGCCCGATCGCGTCGGTCCGCTCCAGCGCGCGGTCGTACCAGCCGAGCGCCGCCTGCGGGTCCCGCCCGGCGACCAGCTCCCCGCGGGTGAACGGGACAAAGGCCTCCAGGACGTCGAGCTCGCTTTCGTACGCCGTGAGCCATCGCTGCCCCGCGACCGGATCTCCGCCGTAGGCGTCCATCAGGGCCGCGCAACAGACGGCGGTGGCGCGCGGCCACCCCGGCGCGTCCGGCTCGCCGAGCAACCGCAACGTGTCCGCCCGCACCTCGCCGGGCCGCCCGGCGAACATCGAGTTGGAGATGCGCAGCAGCAACGCCACCCAGCGCAGCGGATGCCCCGGCCCGAGATGGTCGCGGGCCGCCGCGAGCAGCCGGTCCGCGGCCGGCACCCGGCCGTTCAGCCACTCCCCCGTGCCCGCCGCGAGCGCCCACAGCGCGTCGGTCTCATCGCGCACCGCGGCCGGCGCGAGCCGCACCAGCTGCGCGGTCAGTCCCGGATCCGGCGCCCCGGAGGCCGCCGCCGCGGTCATCGCCGCCAGCCGCGCGCCGTCCGCCGTGCCGCGAAGCCGGCCGATCGCCTCCTGGAGGTTGGCCAGCTCCAGCCGGAACACCCGCGTGGTGTCCGGGTGGCGTTCCCGTTCCCGCCGCACCAGCTCGGTCGCGAAGTCCAGCATCCAGCGCGCGTGCGCGTCCCGCGCCCGGTCGTCGCGCAGATGCCCCAGCGCGACGTGCCGGACCGTCTCCAGCAGCCGGTACCGCGGCGCCGGCCCGCCGAGATCGCTGACCACCAGGGACGCGTCGACCAGCTCGGCGAGCAGCCGGTCGGCGCCCTCGTCGCCGAAGTACGCCAGCGCGTCCAGGCCGAACCCGCCCCGGCACACCGCGAGCCGGTCGAGCAGCCGCTGGGCGGCCGGGTCGAGCAGCCGGTACGACCACTCCACCGTGGCGGTCACCGCGGAGGCCCGGTCGCCGCCGCGCGCCGGGTCCAGGACCTGCAGGCCGGCGCCGAGCCGGTCACGCAGGTGGGCCAGCCCGAACACGGCCTCGCGCCGGGCCGCCAGCTCGACCGCCAGCGGCAGCCCGTCGACCAGGCGGCACACCTCGGCGGTCAGCTCACGGGTGCGGGCGTCGTCGGGGAAGCCGTCGCGCAACAGCGTGGCCCGGTCGCGGAACAGCGCGACCCGGTCGGCCTCGGGCAGCGGGCCGAGACGCAGCACGCGCTCGCCGGCCGCGCCGAGCCGCTGCCGGGAGGTGGCCAGCACGCGCACCCCCGGGCAGCGGGCCACGATGCCGTCGACCAGGTCCCGGACGGCGTCGCGCAGGTGTTCGCAGTTGTCCAGCACGAGCACGGCGGGGGCCGCGCCGAGCCGGTCGGCGATGGCCTCGATCCCGCCGCGCGGAGCGGCGCGCAGGCCGAGGGCGCCGGCGACCGCGGCGGCCACGTCGGCGGGTGCCGACAGGGCGGCCAGTTCAACCACCAGTTCGCCGCCGGTGAGCGCCTCGCCGGTCAGGCGGGTCTTGCCGACGCCGCCGGGGCCGGTCACCGTCACGACGCGGCCGGCGGCCAGGGCCGTACGCAAGCGGGAAAGCTCTTCGCCGCGCCCGAAGAAGCGGTCCGCGCGGCGTGGCGGAGCCGCCGGGGCCGGCGGGCGCAGCGCCGGGTCCTCGGCGAGGATGCGCCGGTGCAGGGCGGTGAACTCCGGTGACGGGTCGACGCCGTGGCCGTCCGCGACGCGCTCGCGGAAGGCGCGGGCCGCGGACAGGGCCTCGGCGGTGCGGCCGGTCCGGTGCAGCGCGCGCATGAGCAGCAGGCAGGGGCGTTCGCGCAGTGGTTCGGCGGTGGCCAGGGCCTCGATCTCGGGCAGCGCCTCGGCGGCGTGCCCCGCGTCGAGCCGGCGGTCGAGGCATTCCTCGCGCAGGTGGCGGCGCCACTCGGCGAGGCGGGCCACGTCGGGCGCGAAGGCCAGCCGGTCGGCCACGTCGGCCAGAGGGTCGCCGCGCCACAGCGCCAGCGCGGCGGCGAGGGTGGCCGCGGCCGCCCCGGCCGGCTGGGTACGGGCCTCGGCGACCAGGCGTTCCACCCGGTGCGTGTCGATCGCGGCGGCCGGCAGGTCGAGCCGGTACCCGCCCGGCTCCCGGCGGATCGTGTCGCCGCCGGCGCGGCGGCGCAGCCGGGACACGTAACTGTGCAGGTTGCCGGCCGCGTTGCCGGGCGGGTCGTCATCCCACAGCGCGTCGATCAGGTCGCCCGCCGGGACGACCCGGCCGGGGGCGAGGGCGAGGCGGGCGAGCAGCACGCGTTGCGGGGCGCCGCCGAGCGCGGCCGGTTCGCCGTCGACCCGCAGTTCGACCGGCCCGAGCAGTCCCACCTCGACGTGCACGCCTCATTCTGGCTCACGACCAGCGCTCGAACGGCTCATCGATCTGCTCGCCGTCCAGGAACGCCCGGATCAGCCGGGGCAGCGGTCCCGGGTAGAAGACCTCGGTGCTGGTCACCACCTCGCCGACCGGCCACCAGCGGAAGCCGAAGTAGTCCTCGGCCTCGAAGTCGACCCGGCCGGCGCCGTCCACGTCCGGGCCGTCCACGTCCAGCCGCACCGGGACGACGACCTCGTGGTTGAGCCGCCGCTCGCCGCGATAGAGGAAGGTGGAGTCGCGCCGCCAGGTGGGCGCGCCGATCTGCGCCGGCGTGACCGCGAGCCCGGCCTCCTCGGCCAGCTCCCGGATGATCGCGTCGAGGTAGCTCTCGCCCGGGTCGAGGCCGCCGCCGGGCAGCTCCCACCATTCGCCGATCGCGGGCCGCGACAGGTCGCGGCTGTGCAGCAGCAGCACCCGCTCGCGCGCGTCGACGACCACCGCCCGGACGACCTGCCGTTCGATCACCCCGCCAGCCTAGGGGTCAGCAGCGGCAGGAAGTCGCGCACCGCGGGCGGCATCTCGCGGCCGGCCGGGACCGCGGCGTGGATCTGCCGGGTCACGGCGTCGTCCGGGTGCAGGCGCAGCAGCGCGACGTCGGGTGGGGTGCCGCGCGTGGCCAGCTCCGGGACCAGGGCCACGCCCAGGCCGGCCGCCACGCAGCCCAGTTTGCCGAGCCACTCGGCGGCGACGATGTCGACGCGGGGCCGGAAACCGGTGGGCAGCGTGGCGCGCAGCAGCGTCTCCTCCGCGGTGGCCGAGCCGGCGATGAACGCGTCGCCGGCCAGGTCCGCCAGGCGCACCTCGTCGCGACCGGCCAGCCGGTGATCGCGCGGCACCGCCACCAGCAGGCGCTCGTCGAGCAGGTGGTGCAGCGCGAACCGGCCGCCGTCGATCGGCCCCGACCGGAACGAGCTGACCACGGCCACGTCGGCGTCGCCGGCGGCGAGCCGCTCCAGCAGAGCGGGGGTCAGGCCCTCGACCAGGGACAGGCCCACGTGCGGGTACGCCGTACGGAAGCGGGCCAGTGCGCGGGGGACGAGCGAGGCCACGGCCGTCGGGAACGCCCCGACCCGCAGCCGCTGCGTCTCGCCGCCGACGGCGTCGCGGGCCGTGCGCAGCCGGTCGAGGATCCCGTCGGCGTGCGGCAGCAGCGCGCGGCCGGCGTCGGTCAGCGCGACCCCGCGTGGCAGCCGGTCGAACACCTTCACGCCGAGCTCGGCCTCGAGCGTCCCGATCTGCCGGGACACCGCCGACTGGGTGAACCGCAACCGCCGCGCCGCCTCGGTGATCGACCCGAGCCGGGCCACGGTCCGGAACACGTCCAGCAACTCAGTCTCCACAGCGCCATGCTAAAGGCGCATGGCAGTGATGCGAGACATTCGCTGGTGGCATGCCTACCCGGGATCTAGCGTGGCCCGCATGAGGATGACTTTGGACAATCCGGTGGCGGCGCCGTTCGCGGACCGGTTCGCCCAGGTGGCGCGGCTCGATCTGGCCGGCGGCGCGTTGCTGCTGCTCTCCGGTCAGGTCGCGGTGGACGACGCGGGCGCGGTCGTCGCCCCGGGGGACGCCGGGGCGCAGGCGGAACGGATCTTCGAGATCGTCGGCGGGGTGCTCGCCGCGCACCGGGCGGGCTTCGCCGACGTGCTGCATGTGCGCACGTTCATGACCTCGCTGGACGACCTTGCGGCGTACGGGAGGGTCCGCCGCTCGGTGTTCCCGGCGGATCCCCCGGCCAGCACGACGGTGGAGGTGAGCCGCCTGTTCCTGCCGGGCGCCGTGCTCGAGGTGGAGGTGACCGCGGTCAGCCGCGGGTGAGCCGCGACCCGCGGGCCGGTCAGGCGATCATCTCGATGCTGCGGGTCCACAGCAGAGCCCGGGCCTTCGGGTCGTACGCCTGGGCGTCGGCCCGGGCCTCGCGGGTGCGGTCGAAGAACTTGCCGGTGACCCCGGCGAGCCCCGGGCTGGTGATCAGCTGGTGAGTCGCGGCGACGCCGAGCTCGAGGCTGTCCACCGAGTGGCCGATCTCGCGCAGCACCATCTTGGTCGGCATGTACGTGGCCGGGTGCAGGCTGTTCACCGTCACCTCGCCGGGCTGCAGCCGGGACGCCAGCTCGAAGCCGGACATGATCTGGGCGAGCTTGCTCTGCCCGTACGCGCGTTGCCCGTCATACCCGTGCTCGATCATCAGGTCGTCGAAGTCGAGCGGGTGCTGCCCGAGCGAGGCGACGTAGACGACCCGGGCCGGGGCCGACGCCTGCAGCAGCGGCAGCAGTTCCCGGGTGAGCAGGAACCCGGCCAGGTAGTTCACGGCGAAACGCAGCTCGTACCCGTCGGCGCTGACCCGACGCTGACGCCCGTCCGGCTCGCCGCTGCCGATGCCGGCGTTGCTGACGAGAACGTCGAGCCGGTCGGTGACGTCGCGCACCCCGGCCGCGAGCCGCCGGACCTGGGCGAGATCGGCCAGGTCGGCCAGGACCGGGGTGGCGCCCAGCTCACCGGCGACGCGATCCAGTCGCTGCGGATCACGTCCGTGCAGGATGAGCCGTGCCCCGTCGGCGGCGAGGCGGTGCGCCAGGGCCAGGCCGAGCCCGTCGGTGGCGCCGGTGATGAGGATCGTGGTCATCCCGCTATGGTCCCGCGCGCGACGATCGCGCGGGGTACAGAATGGGCGGCGTGACCATCGACTCACGCCGGCTGGTGCCGCGCACCGACGCCGTCCTGGCCGATCCGCGTCTGGTCGAGGCGGGTTCGCGTCTCGGCCGGCAGGTGGTCAAGGCGGCCGTCGCGGCCGCGCAGGAACGGGTGCGCGCGGGCACGCTGTCACCGGACGCGGTCGCCGACGCCGCGTGGGAGTCGCTGCCGGTCAGCGCCGGCGGGTTGCGGCCGGTGCTCAACGCAACCGGGGTGGTGCTGCACACGAACCTGGGGCGGGCGGCGCTCTCCGACGCCGCGAAGCAGGCCATCGTCGCCGCGACCGGGCACACCGACGTCGAGCTGGACCTGCGGACCGGGCGGCGGGCGCGGCGGGGGCGCACCGCGCTGGCGGCGCTGCGCGAGGCCGTGCCCGACGCCGGTGACGTCCACGTGGTCAACAACGGCGCCGCCGCGCTGGTGCTGACCGCCACCGCCCTGGCCGCCGGCCGCGAGATCATCGTCAGCCGCGGCGAGATGGTGGAGATCGGCGACGGTTTCCGCCTGCCGGAGCTGCTGCAGTCCACCGGTGCGCGCCTGCGCGAGGTGGGCACCACCAACCGGACGTCGACCGAGGACTACCGGAAGGCGATCAATCCGGGCACCGGCTTCATCCTCAAGGTCCACCCCTCCAATTTCGTCGTCCGGGGTTTCACCAGCGCGGCGCCCCTGCCGGAGCTCGCCGGGCTGACCGTGCCGGTGGTCGCGGACATCGGCTCGGGCCTGCTCACGCCGTCCGCGCTGCTGCCCGCCGAGCCGGACGCCCGGACCACCCTGCGCGAGGGCGCCGCCCTGGTGATCGCCAGCGGCGACAAGCTCCTCGGCGGCCCCCAGGCCGGCCTGCTGCTGGGCGACGCCGCGCTGATCGAGACCCTGCGCCGCCACCCGCTGGCCCGGGCCCTGCGCGTCGACAAGCTCACCCTGGCCGCGTTGCAGGCCACGCTGACCGGCCCGGCCACACCGACCTGGCAGGCGCTGCACCTCGACCCCGCCGCGCTGCACGACCGCACCGCCGCGGCGCTGGAGCGTCTGCGCCGATCCGGGGTGACGGCCGAGCTGGTCGCATCGGTGGCGGTGGTCGGCGGCGGCGGGGCGCCCGAGGTCACCCTGCCGTCCTGGGCCATCTCGCTGCCCGACCGGTACGCCGCCCCGCTGCGCCTGGCGGCCACCCCGGTCGTGGGCCGGGTCGAACGCGGCCGTCTCCTGCTGGACCTGCGCTGCGTCCCGCCGGCCGCCGACGCCGCCCTGATCGAGGCTGTCTGCTCGGTGGCGGGCTAGGCCATGCAGGTCATCGCCACCGCCGGGCACGTCGACCACGGCAAGTCGACGCTGGTGCGCGCGCTCACCGGCATGGAACCCGACCGCTGGGCCGAGGAACGCCGCCGCGGCATGACCATCGACCTCGGTTTCGCGTGGACGACGCTGCCGTCCGGGCAGGCCGTGGCGTTCGTCGACGTCCCCGGACACGAGCGCTTCGTGCCGAACATGCTGGCCGGCGTGGGACCGGTCCCGGCCGCGATGATCGTGGTGGCCGCCGACGAGGGCTGGATGCCCCAGTCCGCCGAGCATCTCGCCGCGCTGGACGCCCTCGGCGTACGACACGGTCTCCTGGTGGTGACGCGCTGCGACCTGGCCGAGCCGGACGCCGCGACGGAGCTGGCCCGCGAGCAGATCGCCGGCACCTCCCTCGGCGACATCGAGGCCGTCGCGGTCAGCGGCGCCACCGGCCAGGGCCTGGACCGGCTGCGCGCGGCCCTGGACCGCCTGGTCGCCCGCCTTCCCGGCCCGCAGGACACCGCTCCCGTACGGCTGTGGATCGACCGCGTCTTCACGATCAAGGGCGCCGGCACGGTGGTCACCGGAACGCTGGGCGCCGGGCGCCTGCGCACGGGCGACGAGCTGGATCTGGCCGGTTCCCCGGTCCGGATCCGCGGCCTGCAGACGATGGGCGCGGCGGTGGCCGAGATCGGCCCGGTGGCCCGGGTGGCGGTCAACCTGCGCGGCACGCCGAAGGACCGGATCACCCGCGGCGACGCCCTGCTCACCCCCGGCCGGTTCCGCTTCACCGACCTCATCGACGTGCGCGTGCGGGGGGACGCGGTGGCCGAGCTGCCGGCCACGGTCACCCTGCACGCGGGTTCGGCTGCGGTTGCCGTACGGGTGAGACCGCTCGGCGCCGACACCTGCCGCCTGCGCCTGGCCTCGCCGCTGCCGTTGCGGATCGGCGACCGTGCCCTGCTGCGCGACCCCGGCCGGCACCACGTGGCCGGCGGCGTGACGGTTCTCGACGTCGTCCCGCCGGGCCTGTCCCGCCGGGGTGCCGCCGCCGCCCGCGCCGCCGAGCTGGCCGAGATGTCGGGCGAGCCCCACCTGGCCGGGGAGCTGCGCCGCCGCCGCCTCGTCCAGGCCGCCGACCTGGCCGCGATGGGCGTGCCGCTGGACGGCCCCCCGACCGCCGGCGACTGGTACGCCGACCCGGCGTTCTGGGCCGGCCGGCGCGCCCAGATCGTCCAGGAGGTCGCCCGCTACCGCGAGGACCACCCGCTGGAGCCCGGCATCCCCCTGGACGCCCTGCGCCGGCTCCTCGGCCTGCCGGAGCGCGCCCTGGTGGAGGCGTTGGTGGCGCCCCCGCTGACGATCCGCCACGGCCGGGTCTGCGCCGGCGACACGACCCTCCCGGACGACCTGCGCCGGCTGATCGACAAGGCGTTCGCCGACCTGTCGCCGTTCGCCGCCCCCGAGGCGCACACGCTGGGCGAGCTGGGTCTGGGCCCGCGCCAGCTGGCCGCCGCCGTCCGCACCGGACTGCTGATCCAGCTCGCGCCCCAGGTGGTGCTGCGGGCCGCCGCGCCGGACGAGGCCGCCGCCGCCCTGGCCGCGCTGCCGCAGCCGTTCACGTTGAGCGAGGCGCGCCAGGCCCTGAACACCACCCGCCGCGTGGCCGTGCCGCTGCTGGAACTCCTGGACCGCCGCGGCATCACCCGCCGCGACCCCGACGACCGCCGCTCGACGACCTGAGCGGCCGGACGCGGAAAGGCCGGGCTTCGAGCGCGCCGGGCGGCGACAGGCCGGGCCTGCCGGCCTCGTCCACCGGGTCCGTCATCGGCGCGCCGTCCACGGCGTCGCTGAGATGATCGACCGACGGGACCGGCACGCATGCCCTCCCGGACGCCCGCCGCCCCAGGATGATCGGTTGCCCCAGCTCGATCGCCCCGGGCCGCTCGACCACCGCCAGCGCGTCGAGCTTGTTGTCGTGCAGCCGGGTGACCGTACGCAGCACCATCGGCGCATAGGGAAGGTCGCGCTGGGCGTCGTTGACCATCGTGCAGCGTTCGCTGGACCTCACGAAACTGACGAGCAGGTCCGGTCCGATCGACGCGCCGAAGCCCAGCCATTCGTCCTCGGCGAACGGCGGCGTGCCCGGCGGTGTCCGGACCAGCACGTTCACCCGGAACCGGCGTTCGTCGATCGGTGTGTCCGGCAGCGCCGCCTGCAGCCATTCCATCGTCGCCGTGGTGACGAAACTGAGCGGCAGCTGGTCGAACAGACTGACGTCGGTCTCCCGGACGAGGTCGACCTGCTCGTCGTCCAGCCAGCGGCGGAGATGACCGACCGGATCGGCGACCGGCCGGTTCCGGGCGTCGAGCAGCAGCGGTTCGGCCGTCTCGCCCAGATAGCGGGAACTCAGGTGAAGGAGCCCCTCCATCCGGCGGAACCGGCGGGTGTTCTTTCCCGAGCCGTACTTCCCCCGGCTGTCGCGGACCGCGTAGAGCCGGTCCCCGACGATGCCTCGCCGGTCGACATCCGACCGTGGCACGGTCTCGCCACCGGTCGACTTGATCGGATACCGCCAGATCTTGGCAACCTCGCCGACGATGCGCGCCATCGGCCCAAGATAGAGCACGTCGACGACCGTCGAACTGCCGGCGCTCGCAGGGGTGAGCGGAGACGGACGGGAATCGAACCCGCCTGACCCGGATGCCGGGTCACACCGGTTTTGAAGACCGGGAGGGGCACCAGCCACCTGAACGCCTCCGCCACGAGCCTAACCGGCGTGATCGTGCAAGAGTGGTGCGGGTGACGATGACACAGGCTCTCCGGCTCACCCAGTACGCCCACGGCGGCGGGTGCGCCTGCAAGATTCCGCCCGGCGAGCTGGAGACGGTGGTGGCCGGCCTGGTCGGGACCGAGGTGCCGCGCGGGCCGGGCGACC
Organism: uncultured Actinoplanes sp.; assembly: GCF_934643405.1. GTDB lineage: Bacteria > Actinomycetota > Actinomycetes > Mycobacteriales > Micromonosporaceae > Actinoplanes. Next base: position 11,114 of record NZ_CAKUCL010000107.1, on the reverse strand, counting down.
TGCTCGTCGGGCTCGACGACGGGGACGACGCGGCGGTCGTGCGGATCGCGAACGGCACGGCGATCGTGGCCACCGCCGACTTCTTCACGCCGGTGGTGGACGACGCGTACGACTGGGGGCGCATCGCCGCCGCGAACGCGCTCTCCGATGTGTACGCGATGGGCGGCACCCCGGTGGTGGCGGTGAACCTGCTGGCCTGGCCGCGCGACCTGCTGCCGATGGACCTGGCGGCCGAGGTGCTGCGCGGCGGGCTGGCGGTGGCGCGCGAGGCCGGCTGCCACGTCGCGGGCGGGCACAGCGTGGACGACCCGGAGCCGAAGTACGGGATGGCGGTGACCGGGGTGGCCGACCCGGACCGGCTGATGCGCAACGACGCCGGCCGGGCCGGGCTGCCGCTCACCCTGACCAAGCCGCTGGGCATCGGCGTGCTGAACAGCCGGCACAAGTCGACCGGCGAGGTGTTCCCGCAGGCGGTCGAGGCGATGTCCGGCCTGAACCGGGCCGCCGCGGAGGCCGCTCTGGCCGCGGGGGTGCGGGCGGCGACCGACGTGACCGGGTTCGGGCTGCTCGGGCACCTGCACAAGCTGGCCCGGGCCAGCGGCGTGACCGCCCGGGTGGACGCCGCCGCGGTCCCCTACCTGGACGGCGCCCGGCAGGCGCTGGCGGACGGGTTCGTCAGCGGCGGCACCCGGCGCAACCTCGACTGGGTGCGCCCGCACCTCGACCCGGGCCGGTCCGGGGAGGACGAACTGCTCCTGCTGGCCGACGCGCAGACCTCGGGCGGCCTGCTCGTCGCGGGCGAGATCCCGGGTTGCCCGGTGATCGGCGAGCTGCTGCCGGGACGCGCCGACGGTGTCACCCTCGAGGTGCGCTGATGTTCGACGTCGTCGCGATCGGCCGGGTCTCGTCGCCGCTGGTGGACCGGGCGCACGCCCCACGCCAGGGCGACGAGGGGGCGCCTGAGGCCTGGCTCGAGTTCTCCCCGCCGTACGCGGAGGGCCTGGCGGACATCTCGGCCGGTGATGACCTGCTGCTCATCACGTGGCTGGACCGCGCCGTACGGGAGGTGTTGTCGGTTCATCCCCGCGGTGACCGTGACCGGCCGACGACCGGCGTGTTCAGCACGCGCTCGCCGGACCGGCCGAATCCGCTGGGGCTGCACCGGGTGAGGGTGCTCGCGGTGGACGGGCTGCGGCTGCGGGTGTCGGGGCTGGAGGCGATCGACGGCACACCGATCGTGGACGTGAAGCCCGTGCTGGGCGAGATCGACGAGCGCTGACCGGCCTGGAACAATCCGGCGCATGGGAAAAACGTATGACCGGATCGACGGCCGGTTGCAGGAGTTCATCTCCTCGCAGCCGATCTTCTTCACGGCGACGGCGCCGCTCGCCGGCTCGGGCACGGTGAACCTGTCGCCGAAGGGGCTGACCGGCTCGTTCGCGGTCCTCGACGAGCTCACGGTGGCCTACCTGGACTTCGCCGGCAGCAACGCGGAGACCATCGCCCACCTGCGCGAGAACGGCCGGATCACGCTGATGTGGTGCGCCTTCCAGGGTCCGCCGAACATCGTGCGCATCCACGGCCGCGGCGAGCCGGTCTTCCGCGACGACCCGCGCTGGGCCGGCCTGATCCAGCACTTCCCGGACATCGACACGTCCCGGCACGGCCTGCGCGCGATCATCGTGGTGCGCGCCGAGACGATCCGGGACACGTGCGGGTACGCCGTACCCCTCATGACCTACGACCAGGACCGGGAGCTGCACGGCCGCCGGTTCGCGCGCGAGGACGACGAGTCGCTCGGCGCGTACTTCGCCAAGAAGGACCACGTGGCCACCAGCCTGGACGGCCTGCCGGGCCTGCCGCTGCCGCTCCCACCGACCCCGGTCCCCGGCGGGTCGCCGGCCGCCTGACGGGGCCGCGCAGACCGTGCGGCGCGGCGGGAGGCACGTCCACCGTGCCTCCCGCCGAGCCGGTCAGACCAATGCGGCGCGGCGAGAAGCGCGTCCACCGCGCCGCCCGCCGAGCCGGTCGAACCGTGCGGCGCGAGAAGCGCCTTCACCCCGCCCCGAGCCGGTCAGACCGTGCGGCGCGCGGGCTGCGTGTCCGCGCGGGCCTCCGCCGGAGCGGCGGGCATCTTCGTGACGAAGGGCAGCACCACCGACACCAGCGCGATCACCGCGAGGACGGTGAACGGCAGTGTGTAGCTCTGGTCGCTGGCCTCGTACAGGGCGGCGGTCAGCAGCGGGCCGACGACCCCGCCGATGCTCCATGCCACGATCATCGCGCCGTAGATGGCGCCGGCGTTCGGCGTACCGAAATAGTCCGCCGCCGTCGCCGGCATCGTGCCGAAACCGCCGCCGTAGGCGAGGTAGATCAGCGCCGCGAGGATCGCGAAGATGGCGAAGGCGGTCGTCCAGGGCAGCAGCGCGAAGCAGATCGCCTGCAGGGCGAGCATGCCGACGAACGCCTTCATCCGGCCGATGCGGTCGGACAGCCACGCCCAGAAGATACGGCCGCCGCCGTTGAACAGGCCCAGCACGCCGACCAGCCCGGCCGCGGTGGCCGCGGTGGCGCCGGCGATCGCCTCGGTGGCGTCGGCGGCCTGGGAGATGAAGCCGATGCCGCACGTCACGTTGAGCGTCAATATTGCCGTCAACATGTACCACTGCGGGGTGCGCAACGCCTCGGAGAGCGAGTACACCCGCTTGCCGGCGACGGCCGGGCCGGACTGGGAGGGCACGTAGCCGGGGACCTCGTACCCGGAGGGCGGGTTGCGGAAGAACGTCGCGCCGAGGACGCCGGCGATCAGGTAGGCGATGCCCAGGGGGAGGAAGACGCTGGTCTTGTCGTCGGTGCCGCCGAGCATCGCCTTCGCGACCGGGGCGGTGATCACGGCGCCGAAGCCGAAGCCGGCGACCGCGATGCCGGTGATCAGGCCGCGGCGGTCCGGGAACCACTTGGCGAGCATGGCGATCGGGGTGATGTACGCGGCGCCCAGACCGATGCCGCCGAGCACGCCGTACGTGACGATCAGCAGCCACAGCTGGTTGCTGGACGACACCAGCGACGCCAGCATGATGCCGATCGAGTAGAGGACGACGCCGCCGAAGGCGACCGGGCGCGGACCCATGCGGTCCTGGATGCGCCCCCCGATGAAGCTGCCGATGAAGATGGTGCCGATGGCGAACTCGAACGGCAGGACCGCCTCCGACTTGCTCCAGCCGAACTGGTTCTGCAGCGGCTTGTTGAACACGCTCCACGCGTAGACGGCGCCGAGCGCGAGTTGCACGAGGACGGCGGCGACGACGATCCACCACCGGCCGCGGGTGGGCTCAGAAGTGCGTGACGTCGCCATCGGGGCCTCCTCTGACACGGCTGTTCCCGGACATACCGGAGCCGCTTCCCACATTTAAAGATCATCAATCCCCGTACGGGCAGATTTTTGATCTCGACGTGGGTGCGGGGCGGTGGGCGGCGTGGGTGGTTCGCTCGGGCCGGCCGTGGGGTCACCCTCCTGACTAGCGCCGTCGCACTGTCCCCGCCGGACGCTGTCCCCGCCCGACGCGGGCCCGCCCAACGCTGCCCCCGCCCAACGCGGGCCCCGCCCGACGCTGTCCCCGCCCGACGCGCTGCCCGCCCGCCGTGAGGCGTCACGCGACAACGGGCGCCGACGCTGGGCTTCATTCGTCGCAGGATTCGCTCACCTCACGAATCCGGCCGCCGCACGATCGGCTACCGGTCCTCGCCGCCCGCCCGGGCGCTCGATGAACCACCTGACCGCCTCGGCGGGCCACCGCGCCCGGTGAGCGGCCGCGGGCCGGATGGCGCCGTCACGCCGCCGACGGGTCGGCTAGTTTGGCGCCTCCGTTCGCCTTCGCGTCGAGGCGTTCGCGTTGCGGGATCACCGTGTACTTCGGATCGCGCGCCGACTCCAGGCCTCCGTGGTAGATGCCGAACCGAGTCAGCGCCGACCCGGTCAGCAGCGCCAGCCCGGACAGCGCGGACACCGCCCGGCTGCGCCGGCCCAGCACGGCGCCGGCCATCCCGGCGATCGTCAGGACCTTGCTGGCGCGCAGGAACTTCCCCGCCCGGCCCTGCGTGTACGGCTCGCTGAGCAGCCCCTTCGCGGTCTCGATCCGGTGCGTGCCGACCATCTCCAGCGCGCCGCCGAGCACCGCCATCCGCCGCGCGGGCTCCTCCGGCGCGGCGATCAGGCCCACCCCGGCACCCGAGGCCAGGGCGCTGCCGGCGAAGGCGAACGGGAGTTCCCGGTACGCGGCGTGCCAGCTCGGCGTCGCGGTATCCGCGATCAGCACGGCCGTGTAGGTGGCCAGCGCCGGGGCGAGCGCGGCGGCACCGAACCCGCCCACCGCACCGACCGGCGGCAGCGCCCGGCGGACCAGGCCCAGCCGCCCGCGCTCGGGCAGCAGCGGGGTCACCTCCGCGACGGCCGCCGCACCGGCCGCCGCGCCGAACGCCGACAGCACCCACGTGCCCATCGACATGGGCGAGGTCGGCTTCGCGATGCGCAGCATGTTGGCGAACCGCTCGGGCCGGCCCAGGTCGTTGATCAGGAAGTAGGTGCTGGCGAGCACGCCACCCAGGGCGATGGCCCGCCCGGCCCGTCGCGTCGCCACCCGCCCGGTCAGCTGGCCGCCGGCCGCGAGCAGCGCCGACCCGGCGGCCAGACCACCGGTGAACAGGTAGGCCGCGATGTCGTGCGTCCACGGTGCGGGACGCACAATCGCATGGCCGTAGTACGACCGGAACTCGGCCTTCGGCACCATCGGCCGGTCGCTGCGCGGACTCATCGACGCCCTCCCACGAACGCGGCCACCGCGGCGCCGACCATGACCAGCGACGCCCAGCCGGCCCGCTTCCACATGGCCGGCAGGTCTTTCGTGGTCACCACCGGGTCGGGTGGCAGCCCGTACACCTCGGGCTCGTCGAGCAGCAGGAAGAAGGCGCCGTCCCCGCCCACACCGTCGTCCTGGTCGGCGCCGTAGAGCTTGGCCGACTCCACGCCCCGCTCGTGCAGCGCCGCCACCCTCGCCTCGGCGCGCTCGCGCAGCTCGTCCAGGTCGCCGTACTGGATGGACTCGGTCGGGCAGGCCTTCGCGCACGCCGGGGTGAGGCCGTCGCCGAGGCGGTCGTAGCACATCGTGCACTTCCACGCCCGGCCGTCCTCCTCGCGGCGATCGATCACGCCGTACGGGCAAGCCGGAATGCAGTAGCCGCAACCGTTGCAGATGTCGTCCTGGACGACGACCGTGCCGAACTCGGTGCGGAACAACGAGCCGGTCGGGCAGACGTCCAGGCAGCCGGCGTGGGTGCAGTGCTTGCACACATTGGACATCATCAGCCAGCGGAAGTCGGTGCGCGGCGCGTCGAGGACCCGGCCCGGCAGGTCCGACATGGGCATCCCCAGGAACTGGGTCTGCCCGTTGCCGTTGCCGTTACCGTGACCGTTGCCGGCCTCGGCCAGCGCGTCCACCGCCGGCTGCTCGATGAACGCGACGTGCCGCCACGAGTTCGCCGACAGGCCGCCGGTGTTGTCGTAGGAGTGGCCGAGCAGGTTGAAGCCGTCGTCCGGGACGCCGTTCCACTCCTTGCAGGCCACCTCGCAGGCCTTGCAGCCGATGCAGACCGACGTGTCGGTGAAGAAGCCCTTGCGGGGCGGCGGGTCCTCGTACCCGGCGTCGGTCGCCGGGTCGATCGGACCAAAGAGGCTATTTCTCCCCATCGTCCCCGTCCTTGGTGGTCACGATCGGCGTGCGGTGGTCGGCGGTCAGGCCCGCCCGGTCGCGGTAGCCGGCGACGTACTCCAGCAGAGCGGGACCGACCGGCCGCCGTCCGGGCTGGATGTCGCAGGTGCCGACCTTGCTCTCCTGGATCAGCACGTTCGGGTCCAGCGTCATGCCGACCAGGTCGTTCGCCGCGTCGCCGGTCACCAGGCCCTCGCCGCCCCAGTGGTAGGGCAGCCAGATCTGGTGGATCGTGTGGCCCTCCACCCGCAGCGGGGTGAGCCGCTCGGTGACCATGACGCGGGCCTCGATCGCGGCGCGGGCCGTGACGATGTGCGCCCAGCCCATGTGCTCCAGGCCGCGTTCGGCCGCGAGCGCCGGGGACACCTCGACGAACATCTCCGGTTGCAGCTCCGACAGGTATGCCAGCTGCCTGCTCATGCCGCCGGCCGTGTGGTGCTCGGTGAGGCGGCTGGTGCTGAAGACGTACGGGAAGACCTCGGCGTGCCTCTCCGGCGGGCTCGGGTTGGTCGGGTTGTCCGGCCGTTCGTAGACCTTGCGCGTCGGGTTGGCCTGCTGGTTGTAGAGCGGGTTGCGGATGCGGGACTCGGCGGGCTCGTAGTGCGTCGGCATCGGCCCGTCGATCAGCCCGCTCGGCGCGTACAGCCAGCCCTTGCCGTCGCCCTGCATGATGAACGCGTCGTCGCCGGCGATGGCCGCGACGCCGGTGGCGTCCTCGGGCGGACGGTACGACGGCGGCTTCGTCTTCTCGAAGTCGGGCACGTCGTGGCCGGTCCACTCCTTCTTGTCCGGATCCCACCAGACGTACGCCTTGCGCTGCGACCACGGGTTGCCGTCGGGGTCGGCCGAGGCGCGGTTGTAGAGCGTGCGGCGGTTCGCCGGCCAGGCCCAGCCCCACTCGGGCGCCACCCAGTTCTGCTCGCGGCCCGGCTTGCGGCGCGCGGCCTGGTTGACGCCGTCCTTGAAGACGCCGGTGTAGATCCAGCAGCCGCCCGAGGTGGAGCCGTCCGGCCTCATCTCGGTGAACGAGCTGAGCAGCCGGCCGCTGGCCAGGTCGTACCCGTTGATCTCCTTGAGCACCGACTCGGCGTCCGGTTCGTCGCCGCGCTTGCCGCGCATCGGGTAGTCCCAGGTCAGGTTGAGGATGCCCTGGTCGCGGGGCGCGGTCGAGCCGGCCAGCCGCTCCCGGATCCGCCGGCCGAGGTGGTAGAAGAACCACAGCTCGCTGCGCGCGTCGCCGGACGGCTCGACGGCCTGCTCACGCCACTGCAGCATGCGCTGCGTCTGGGTGAACGTGCCCTCCTTCTCCGAGTAGGAGGCGGCCGGCATGAAGAAGACCTCGGTCTTGCACTCCTCGGTCTTGATCTCGCCGGTGCTGACCTCGGGCCCGTTCTTCCAGAACGTGGCGCTCTCGATCATGTACGGGTCACGGACCACCAGCCAGTCGAGCTGCGCCATGCCGAGCCGCTGCGCGCGACCGTGCGCGGAACCGACCGCCGGGTTCTGCCCGAGCAGGAAATACCCCTTGATCTTCCCGTCGATCATGTCGAGGACCTGCTGGTAGGTGCCGTGATCGCCGGTCATCCGGGGCAGCCAGCCGTACCCCCAGTCGTTCTCCGCGGTCGCCGCGTCGCCGAAGTAGGACTTCAGCAGGCTCACCGCGTACGACTCGGCGTTCGCCCAGAACCCCTTCTGCCCGGGATGCCGGATCGAGTCGACCCAGTCGCGGAAGGTCGCGTTCTGGCTGTGGTGCGGCATCGGCAGGTAGCCCGGCAGCAGGTTGAACAGCGTCGGGATGTCGGTCGAGCCCTGGATGCTGGCGTGCCCGCGCAGTGCCAGCACCCCGCCACCCGGCCGGCCCATGTTGCCCAGCAGCAGCTGGATGATCGCGCCGGTGCGGATGTACTGCACGCCGACGCTGTGCTGCGTCCAGCCCACCGAGTAGACCAGGGCCGTCGTGCGCTCGCGGCCCGAGTTCGCCGTCCACGCCTCGCACAGCTCGAGGAACTTGTCCTGCGGCACGCCGCAGACCTGCTCGACGACCTCGGGCGTGTACCTCGCGTAGTGCCGCTTGAGCACCTGGTAGACGCAGCGCGGGTCCTGCAGCGTGTCGTCGCGCGGCACGTCACCGGGGATCGGCGGGCCGTGCGACTCCTGCTCCAGCCCGGACGCCGTCTCGCGGTCCGCGTGCGACTCGCCGTGGTCCTGGCTGTTCTCCTCCTGCCCGGCGTACGCCCAACTGCTCTGGTCGTACGTGTTCAGCTCGGTGTTGTAGCCGGAGAACAGGCCGTCGAGGTCCTCGGTGTCCTTGAAGTCCTCGCTGACCAGCGTGGCCGCGTTGGTGTAGGCCAGCACGTACTCGCGGAAGTCCTTCTCGTTGCTGAGGATGTAATTGATCACACCGCCCAGGAACGCGATGTCGGCCCCGGCGCGCACCGGCAGGTACCTGTCCGCGAGCGCGCTGGTGCGGGTGAACCGCGGGTCGACGTGGAAGATCTTGGCGCCTCGCTTCTTCGCCTCGCCCACCCATTGGAAGCCCACCGGGTGAGCCTCGGCCATGTTCGACCCTTGGATGACGATGCAGTCGGCGTTGGCCAGATCCTGAAGGAAGCTGGTGGCCCCGCCACGGCCGAACGAAGTCCCCAGACCGGGGACGGTGGCGGAGTGTCAAATACGCGCCTGGTTCTCGATCTGCAGTGCGCCGATCGCCGTGAACAACTTCTTGATGATGTAGTTCTCTTCGTTGTCCAGGGTGGCGCCACCGAGGCTCGAGATGCCGAGCGTACGGTTCAGCGGGCGGCCCTCGGAGTCCACGTCCTCCCAGGTCTCGTCCCGGGCGGCGAGCACCCGGTCGGCGATCATGTCCATCGCCGTCTCGAGATCAAGGCTTTCCCAGTCCGTGCCGTACGGGCGGCGGTAGAGCACGTGCTGCACCCGGCGGTCGCTGGTGACCAGGCTCTTGCTGGCCGAACCCTTGGGGCACAGCCGGCCCCGCGAGATCGGGCTGTCCGGGTCACCCTCGATCTGGATGACCTTCTCGTCCTTGACGTAGATCAACTGGCCGCAGCCGACCGCGCAGTACGGGCAGACGGACTTCGCGACGCGGTCCGCCTCCCCGGTGCGCGCCACCAGCGCCCTCGACCCGTCGGACTTCGCGGCGGCGCCCCGGCCCAGCGGGTCGGTGCCGGTCAGCTGCCGGTAGACCGGCCAGCCCTCGATCCAGGTGCGAACTCCCACGAGATCGAACATAGCCCAGCCTCCGGAGGAGCGCACGACTCCGAATCGGATCTGTGGATAACGTGGGAAGCCATGGAGCTCGAGGAGCAGTTGTTCGCGCTGTGGCGTCGGCCACCCGACGACGCGGAGGCGGCGTTCCGCCGGGTCTACGCCGACCCGGTGCTCATCAACGGGACGCCGATGCCGGTGAGCGGCCTGGTCGCCCGCGCCCGGGCGTTGCACGCCGCGTTCACCGACCACGAGATCGAGGTGGTGGACCGGGTGCGGGCGCCGGGCAAGCTGACCGTGGCGTTCCGGCACCGCGCGAGGCACACCGGCGCCTGGTCCACGCCGCTGGGCGAGCTGCCGCCGACCGGCCGGACGGTGGAGGGCCTCGGCATCGACGTGCTCACCATCGGCGACGACGGCCGGATCACCGCGATCTGGGTGCTCGCCGACGAGCTGCAGCGCATCCTGCAGGTGCGCTGACCGGCCCATCGGCGCACCGCCGCGCCGCTGCTCGCCGGCCCGGGCCGGCAGCGCGCGTCTACGGGATGGGTTCCGGGGCGGGCGACGAGGCCGGGTTCCACAGCGGGGCCGGCCGCTCCGCTGGCGTGGTCCCGTGCGCCGCGGTCATGACGCTCCAGCCGCCGGCCGCTATCGCGCCCACGCCGATCACCAGGGCGACGGCGATGTTCCGTACGGCGCGGATCGTCCGCCCGTGCTGCCGGACCGCCGGGCCGAGTTCCCCGGTGTCCAGCAGGACGGGGCGTTGCCGGGTATCGGTTCGCATCGCGTGATCGTCACCCGCCGTGCGCCTGTGCACCATGCTGCCTCTGGACCCAAAGGGCGGCTTGTGTACGGTCGGAGACGCCGAGTTGGTGGTAAATGCTGGTCAAATGGGCCTTGACGGTCCGCTCAGCGATCCCGAGACGTCGTCCGATCGACCTGTTCGGCAGCCCCTGGACGACCAGCTGGAGCACCTCCCGTTCCCGGTCGCTGAGCGCCGGTCCGGGCCGCGCCGCCCGGCGGCCGGTCAGCAGGACCCGGGCCGCCTTCGGGTCGAGCGGCGAGCCGCCCGCCACCACGTCGCGGATGCCCGCCAGGATCGTCTCCGGTTCCGCGTGCTTGAGCAGATATCCCTCCGCACCGGCGTGCAGGGCGTCGAGGATCTGATGCTGGTCGCTGAACGACGTGAGCACCAGGATGTGCGTGGCCGGTTCGGTCGCCAGGATGCGCGCGATGGTGTTCGCGCCGTCGAGGTTCGGCATCGACAGGTCCATCAGCACCACGTCCGGCCGCAGCTCGGCGGCCATCCCGACGGCGATCTCGCCGTCCGCCGCCTCACCGGCCGGCGACAGGTCATCCGTCGTCGCCAGGAGCTGCGCCAACCCGCGCCGGACGACCGCGTGGTCGTCGACGATCAGCACCCGGATCATCGACGGGAACCTCCACTTCCACTCGGGTCCCGGCCGCCGGGGCGGACCGGACCACCAGCCGCCCGTGCGCGCCGGCGATCAGGTCGCTGAGCGCCCGCAGACCGAAATGCCCGCCGCCGCTGCGTTCGGCGAGCAGATCGCCGTCGAAGCCCCGGCCGTCATCATCTATCACCAGACGGACCGTCTCGTCCTGAACGCTGACTTTGATGTCCACCTGCCGGGCGCCGCTGTGCGTTGCCACGTTGCGCAGCGTCTCCTGCGCGGCGCGGAACAGCAGACCGGCGGTAACCGCGGGAAAGTTGTCGGTGTCCGGCAGGTCCAGGTTCACCCGGATCCCGGTCCGCTCCAGGCCGGCGGCCAGCTCCACCAGCGTCGAGCCCAGCCCCTCCTCGGCCAGGTTGGGCGGGTAGATGTCGACCAGCAACGAGCGCAGCGCGCCGATCCCGGATCGCAACTCGGCCGCCGCCTCGGTGATCACCTCGGCCTGCTGCGAGGCGTCCGGCCTGCCCAGCCGGGCCGCGTCCAGCGCGTAGGTCACCCCGGTGAGCTGTTGCACCACCCCGTCGTGCAGCTCGCCGGCGATGCGGCGGCGCTCGGCGTCGGAGGCTTCGACGGCGTGCCGCAGCAGCGCCTCCCGCTCGCGCTGCTGGCGTTGCAGGCGCCGGGCCAGCGACCAGGCCAGCGGGATCTGCAG
>NZ_CAKUCL010000106.1 GCF_934643405.1 uncultured Actinoplanes sp. | reverse complement strand
GGGGGGGGGGGGCGACGGCGGGGTGGCCGCCGGGGTGGCGGTCGACCGGGTCGCCGACGGCGTGGCGGCGGCCGGCGAGGCCGTGGCCGGCGGCCCGGTGGTGGGCCGGACGCTGCTGCGCCGCGGGGTGGCGGTCGCCGTGGGTGTGCTGCTGGTGGCCGGGGCGGCGGGCCGTTTCGCCGTGGCGGTGGGGGCGGCCGGCCAGCCCGGCACGGCGGTGGGTCCGGCGCCGGTGAACCCGGCGAGCAGGGCCGCCGTGGCGAGCAGCAGGAGAAGGGCGCCGGCGGTGCCGGCGGCCATGGTGAGGCGGCGGCGCCGGCCGGTGCGGTCGACGAAGACGGGTTCGCTGATCACTTGTGCCGGCGGTCCGAGCGTTGCGGGGTGGGCAGGCTGGTGGGCTTGCCGGTGGGGTGCGCGGTCGGACCCGGTTTGCTGGTGTGCGGCTTGGTGGGGGGTCGCCGGGTCGGGGTGGGCGGCGACGGCGTGGGCCGCCGGGTGGCGGGCGACGTCGCGGACCTGGTGAGGGAGGCGCAGTAGGCGCGGATGTGGTCCTCTCCCCCGGCGGCCTCGGCAAGGTCGCGGTACCACGCTGCTTTCGTGGTGTGCGGCGTGGCGGACCACGCGCGGCACCAGCCGGCCGGGGCCGTCCCGGCGCTGGGGGCGGCCGACCCCGCGGGGGCAGGGGTGGGAGACGGCCGGCTGGTGGTACGCGGCGTGCTGGGTTGCGGGGAGACGCTGGGCGCCTGACCCGGTCCGGTGGTGGGGCCTGTTCTCGGCGCTGGTACGCCCAGCGCCGAGAACAGGCGGTGCGCGTGCTGCTGGGCATCGGCGGGCAGGTTGCCCGTGCGCGCCGCCACAGCCGTGCCGCCGGCCGCCAGGAGAGCCAGGACCGTCGCGATGTTCACGACGACGGTCCTCGAGGGCAGCCGGGACACCCGAGCACGGTTCTTCCTCCTTGCCGGTGGTGCAGCACGTCGTTGCGCCGCGGTGTAGGCGGCGACCGCCTGTTCCTCGCCGGCCAGTTCCTCCGCTGTGGCGGGGGCCTTGGCGGCGGCGAGGAGTTCGGCCAGGCCCTGGTGGTCCGGGCCCGGTGGGTCACCGGCCGCCCACTGATCGGCCTGGGTGAGGCCGATCCGGTGGGCTCGCCGTCTGCGCATCGCATGGAGAAGAGCGTCGAGGAGCCGCATGGTGTTACACCTCCTTCGCGGCTGGGGTGTGGTGCGGGAAGTCGCGGGCGCGGACTTGCGGGTGGTCGGCGAGCCGGCGCAGGCCACGCATGGTGGCGATGCGGACGGCGCCCGGGCGTTTGCCGAGCACCTTGGCGGTGGTGGCGACGTCGAGGCCGGCGATGACGCGGAGCATGACGGCCTCGGCCTGGTCGGTGGGCAGAGTGGCGATGATGGTGAGGGCCCAGGTGGTGGCGGCGGTCTCGTCGGCTTCGGTGGCCGGGTCGGGCGCGTGGGCACCGGTGTCGACGGCGGCGACCGGCTCTTCGCGGCGGCGCCCGGCCCGGCGGCGTTCGTCGATGCCGCGGTGGCGGGCGATGCGGAACAGCCAGCCGCGGAAGTCGCCGATGCCACCGGTGAAGCGCTGCAGGTCGCGGGCGACCTGCAGCCAGGTCTCGGAGGCGACGTCGTCGGCGTTGTCGCCGGCGACGACCCGCAGGTAGCGCAGGACGGCGGGATGCAGGGCACGCCAGAGGGTGGCGAAGCCGGCTTCGTCGCCGTGCTGGGCCGCGCGGAGCGCGTCGCCGAGCTCGTTGTCGTCCATCGACAAGGAAAGGCTCCCTCGGTGCCAGGGGGTGGACGCTACACGGTCGGCGAATATGGCCGAACGGACGGTCCGGGAGCGGCGCGGGTGTTGTCATGGCAGGGAGATCGTCGGCTGGAGGCCTCATGTTGTGGTCGGGTTCGTCGCCCCTGTCTGTTGTGCGTGACTCCATGTGGGGTTTTCTGCTGTTCGCGGGGGTGGCGTGGCTGGCGGTCTCATGGAGCGTGCTGCGGCTGGAGCCGGCCGATGTGGTGGCGGTGGCGGCGCCGATCGTCTTCTTCGGGGCGTTGTGCGAGGCCGTACGGGCGTTGGCCGGCACCCGGACGTGGTGGCTGAACGCCGGGCTGACCGTCCTGTTCGCCGGGATCGGCGCGCTGGTGCTGGTCGATGCGGATTCGACGTGGACCACGACGGCGTCGCTGGTGGGCTGGTTCCTGATGGTTCGAGGGGCCGTCGATGTCGCGGTGTCCACGATGAACCGCGGGGTCGACCGTACCTGGGGACTGGTGTTGACCTTGGGGGTGGTGCAGGCGGGGCTGGGGTTCCTCGCCGCGTCGCCGTTGTTCCGGTCGGCGGATCTGATGATCCTGACGCTGGGCGGGCTGGCGTTGCTGCGCGCGATGGCGGATCTGGTGACCGCCTTGCGGTTGCGGGAGGTGTCGGCGGCGCGGCATGACGTGCTGCAGCTGCCGCCGGAGCGGGCCGAGGCGGTCGCCGGTTATGCCGCGGGTCTCGACGACACCGAGGCGCGGCATCAGGCACCGATGCCGGAATACCTGAGGCAGCAGTGACTTTCAGCCGCCGACGCGGCGCAGCAGTCCCTCCTGGACGGCGCTGGCGATGTGCCGTCCGTCGCGGGTGAACATGCGCCCGGAGGCGAGTCCGCGGCTGCCGCTGGCCGAGGGGCTGGTGCAGTCGTACAGGAACCATTCGTCGGCGCGGAACGGCCGGTGCAGCCACAACGCGTGGTCGAGGCTGGCGCCGATGACGCCGCCCGGTCCCCAGACCTCGCCGTGCACGGAGAGCACCGAGTCCAGCAGGGACAGGTCCGACGCGTAGGTCAGGGCGCAGGCGTGGATCAGCGGGTCGTCGGGGAGTTTGCCGTCGATGCGCATCCACACGCGTTGCTCTTCGCTGGCCCCGCGGTCGCCGGGCGGAACCCAGCCGGGGACGCCGAGATAACGGACGTCGATGGCTTGAGGCGCGGCGGCGAAGGCCTTGGCACGGCTGGGGTACCGCTCGACCCAGTCGGCCATGGTGGGCACGTCCTCCGGCTCGGGCAGGCCGGTGGGTGCCGGGGTGTGGTGGTCGAGTCCTTCCTCGTGGACCTGGAAGGAGGCGGACATGAAGAAGATCGTTTTGCCGTGCTGCACGGCGGTGCTCCGCCGTACGGAAAACGATCGTCCGTCTCTGATCGTCTCGACGTTGAACGTGATCGGCTCGGTGGGGTCGCCCGGACGGACGAAGTAGCCGTGCAGCGAGTGCACCGTGCGGGACGGGTCGACGGTGCGGCCCGCGGCGACCAGCGCCTGCCCGGCGACCTGGCCGCCGAACACGCGCTGGGCACCGGTCTGCGGGCTCTCGCCGACGAACGTGGCCGGGTCCAGCTGCCGGAGGTCGAGCACCTCCAGCAGCTGATCGACGGCAGCCTGTCCTCGCAGCGGCGGCACGGTCAGACCGTAGCGGGGTCGACGAGCGAGCCCAGCTGGTGCACGCGCAGGGTGTTGGTGGAGCCGGGGGCGTTCGGCGGGGAGCCGGCCACCACGACGACGTAGTCACCGGGCTTGGCCAGGCCGAGGCCGAGCATCTTGCCGTCGACCTGCCGGAACATGTCGTCGGTGTGCTGCACGAAGTCGGTGAGGAACGTCTCCACACCCCAGGACAGGGCCAGCTGGTCGCGGACCTCGGGAACCGGCGTGAACGCGTAGAGCGGCAGCTCGCAGTGCAGGCGGGAGAGCCGCCGCACGGTGTCACCGGTCTGCGAGAAGGCGACCAGGGCCTTCGCGCCGATGTTGCGCGCGATCTGCGAGGCCGCGACGGTCAGCGCGCCGCCGTGGGTGCGCGGGTCGTGCTGCAGGCGCGGGACCGGGATGGAGCCGGCCTCGGTGGTGGCGACGATCTTCGCCATGGTGCTGACGGTGAGCACCGGGTACTTGCCGACCGACGTCTCGCCGGACAGCATCACCGCGTCGGTGCCGTCGAGCACCGCGTTGGCGACGTCGGAGGCCTCGGCGCGGGTCGGGCGCGAGTTCTCGATCATCGAGTCGAGCATCTGGGTGGCGACGATGACCGGCTTCGCGTTCTCCCGGCACAGCTGCACCGCGCGCTTCTGCACCAGCGGGACCTGGTCGAGCGGCAGTTCGACGCCGAGGTCGCCGCGCGCGACCATGATGCCGTCGAAGGCGAGCACGATGGCCTCGAGGTGCTCGACCGCCTCGGGCTTCTCCACCTTGGCGATGACCGGGACCGTGCGGCCCTCCTCGGTCATGATCTCGCGGACGAGCTTGATGTCGTCGGGCGAGCGGACGAACGACAACGCCACCAGGTCGACGCCCAGGCCGAGGGCGAAGCGCAGGTCCTCGGCGTCCTTGTCGCTGAGCGCCGGGACGCTGACCGCCACGTTCGGCAGGGAGACACCCTTGTTGTTGCTGACCGGGCCGCCCTCGATGACCAGGCAGCGGATGTCGTTGCCCTCGACCGCGGCGACCTCGACGGCGACCTTGCCGTCGTCGATCAGCAGACGGTCACCGACCTTCACCTCCTGCGGCAGCCTCGTGTACGTGCAGGAGACGCGGTCGGGGGTGCCGAGAATGTCGTCGCCGGTGATCGTCACGAGGTCGCCGGTGTTCCACACGTGCGGCCCGTTGGCGAACTTGCCCAGCCGGATCTTCGGACCCTGGAGGTCGGCGAGGACGGCGACGGCGCGCCCGGCCTGGTCGGCGGAGCTGCGCACGAGGTCGTACACCTTCTGGTGGTCCTCGTGGCTGCCGTGGCTGAAGTTCAGGCGGGCCACGTCCATGCCCGCCTCGACGAGTCCGAGCATGCGCTCCGGTGATGCGGTGGCCGGGCCCATGGTGCAGACGATCTTTACGCGGCGTGTCACAGCCATCAGGCTAGTCTCTCTTCCTCATCGGCCGAGTGGCCGACCCCCGTCAGCGGGATGAACGCTCAGGCGGGCTTCAGCGACCGCGACGACAGCCTAGATGCCGCTCACTCTGCGTCGACGACAACCCCTCCCGTACGCCCGTGCGGCTCGACCGGCGCCACGGTGCGCGAGCGCCGCGTGGCCAGCACCGAGCCGCCCAGGATGAGCGCGAAGCCCAGCACGATGCTCCAGGTCAGCGGCTCGGCGAGGAAGACGACGCCGAGGACGACGGCGACCGCCGGATTGACGTAGGTGATCACGGTGGCGCGGACCGGGCCGGCCTCGTCGATGAGGGCGAAGAAGATGAGGAACGCGACGGCGGTGCACAGGACGGCCAGGATCAGCACCGAGGCGACCACCGAGAGGCGCGGCCAGGTGTGCGGCATCTGCACGATCCCGAGCGGCAGGTACACCACCGCGGTGAGGCCAAGTGCGCAGGAGATCACGCCGAGTGGCGGGGCGCCGGCCAGGTTGCGGGACAGGACGAACGGACCGAGGGCGTAGCCGATCGCGACGACGGCGAGCTCGGCCAGCGCCCACAGGTTGCCCGAGCCCAGGTCGAGACCGGCGAGGGCGGCCACGCCGGCCAGGCCGACGCCGAGGCCGGCCAGGCGGCGCGCGTCCAGCCGGTCGGCGCCGGTGAACCAGCCCAGCAGCGCGCCGACCAGCGGGACGGCGGCGATCAGCAGGCCGGTCAGCGAGCTGGACAGCCGCCGTTCCACGTCGGAGAGCAGGAACCACGGCACCGCCAGCTCGGCCAGGGTGAAGACGAGCAGCGGTTTCCAGTGCCGCGGCAGCGGGCGCAGCTCACCACGCGCCGCGGCGATCGGCAGCAGCAGCACGGCGGCCAGGCCGGTGCGCAGCAGCACCAGCGAGGCGGGCGTCAGGGCGCCGACCGCGACCTTGATGAACAGGTACGGCACGCCCCAGATCAGGCCCATCGCCGCGAACAGCAGCCAGCCGCGTTTCGACATGCCGGTGATTGTGCCGGGCGGTCAGTTCACCCGGCACCGAAGTATGACGGCTCACACTCCCAGCGGCTGCGCCGACGACCGGACCGGGGCCGGCAACGAACCGGCCGCGCCCAGGTAGTCGTGGATCGCGGCGGCGGCCGAGCGGCCCTCGGCGATCGCCCACACGATCAGCGAGGCGCCGCGGTGCATGTCACCGGCCACGAAGACGCCGGGCGCCGACGTCTGCCACTGACCGTCCGCGTCGAGCACGCCGCGCCGGTTGCGCTCGATGCCGAACTGGTCCAGCAGCGGCTGCGGCTCGGTGCCGTCGAAGCCGATCGCGAGCAGCACCAGGTCGGCGCGCAGGTCACGCTCCGAACCGGGGGTCACCGTCACCGTCCGTACGCCGTCGACGCGCTCCACCACGACGTCGGCGATCCGCACGGCGGTCACGTTGCCCGCGTCGTCGCCGACGAACTCCTGCACCGCGACGCCGAAGACGCGTTCGCCGCCCTCCTCGTGCGCGGGGTAGTTGCGCAGGATGACCGGCCAGGTCGGCCACGGGTGCTGTTCGGCGGCGCGGGCCTCGGGCGGCAGCGGGTACTGGTCGAGCTGCACCACGCTGGCCGCGCCCTGCCGGTGGGCGACGCCCAGGCAGTCCGCGCCGGTGTCGCCGCCGCCGATGATCACGACGTGTTTGCCGGCCGCGTCGATCGGGGTCGTCTCCTGCAGGCCGGCCACCACCCGGTTGGCCGGGACCAGGTGCTCCATGGCCAGGTGCACGCCGTTCAGCAAGCGGCCCGGCGTCGACGGAGTGTCCCGCCCGGCCAGCGCGCCGGCGGCGAGCAGCACCGCGTCGAAGCGTTCGCGCAGGTCGTCGGCGGTGATATCGGCGCCCACCTCGACGCCGGTCTCGAACACCACGCCCTCGGCGGCCATCTGCGCGAGCCGCGCGTCCACCACCGACTTCTCGATCTTGAAGTCGGGGATGCCGTAGCGCAGCAGGCCACCGACGCGGTCGTCGCGCTCGTAGACGGTGACCGCGTGGCCGGCCCGGGCCAGCTGCTGCGCGGCGGCCAGACCGGCCGGGCCGGACCCCACCACGGCGACCCGCTTGCCGGTCGCCGCCGGCGCCGGCTGCGGTTTCACGTAGCCCAGGTCGAACGCGTGGTTCGCGATCTCGACCTCGACCTGCTTGATGGTCACCGGGTCGTCGGCGATGCCGAGCACGCAGGCGGCCTCGCACGGCGCCGGGCACAGCCGGCCGGTGAACTCCGGGAAGTTGTTGGTGGCGTGCAGGGCCTCCGCGGCGGCCTGCCAGGCTCCCGTACGGACCAGGTCGTTCCAGTCCGGGATGCGGTTGCCCAGCGGGCAGCCCTCGTGACAGAACGGGATGCCGCAGTCCATGCAGCGGGTCGCCTGGTCACGGATGAGGTCCTCGCCCGCGGGCGGGTACACCTCACGCCAGTCCCGAATGCGCACCGGCACCGGCCGCCGCTTGGGCAGCTGCCGCTCGTAGCGCAGGAAACCGTTGGGATCAGGCACCGATACCTCCCATGACCGCCTCGTCCACGTTGTGACCGGCGGCTTCGGCGGTCCTGATCAGTTCCATCACGCGCTTGTAGTCGCGCGGCACCACCGCGGTGAACCGTTCCACCGCCGCGGGCCAGTCCTTCAGCAGCCTCTCCGCCACCGCCGACCCGGTCTCGGCGCAGTGCCGGTCCACCAGGGCGCGCAGGGTTTCCTGCTCGTCGGCGGTCAGCGGGGTCAGATCCACGAGCTCCGGGTTGACCTTCGCCGGGGACAGGTCGAGCACGAACGCCGTACCGCCGCTCATGCCCGCCGCGAAGTTGCGGCCGGTCGGGCCGAGCACCACCACGGTGCCGCCGGTCATGTACTCGCAGCCGTGGTCGCCCACGCCCTCGACGACCGCCGCGGCGCCGGAGTTGCGGACCGCGAACCGCTCGCCGGCCCGGCCCCGCAGGAACAGCTCGCCGCTGGTCGCCCCGTACAGGATGGTGTTGCCGGCGATGATGTTCTCCTCGGCGACGAACGGCGCGTCCTCGGCGGGCCGCACGACGACCCGGCCGCCGGAGAGGCCCTTCGCGACGTAGTCGTTGGTGTCGCCGATCAGCCGCAGGGTCACCCCGCGCGGCAGGAACGCGCCGAACGACTGGCCGCCGGTGCCGCGCAGGGTGAACGAGATGGTGTCCTCGGGCAGCCCGGCGCCGCCGAACCGCCGGGTCACCTCGCCGCCCAGCATCGCGCCGACGCTGCGCTGGTCGTTGCGCACGTTCAGCTCCTCGCGCACCGGGGAGGCGTCGGTGAAGGCGGGCTGGGCCAGCTCGATGAGCTTGTTGTCCAGCGCCTTCTCCAGGCCGTGGTCCTGCGCGACGACACCGCGGCGGGCGGCACCCTCGGGCAGCTCCGGCACGAACAGCACGGGGGCCAGGTCGAGTCCCTTGGCCTTCCAGTGGTCGACCGCCGGCCGTACGTCGAGCACCTCGGCGTGGCCGATGGCCTCGTCGATGCTCCGGAAGCCCAGCTCGGCCAGGTACTCGCGGACCTCCTCGGCGAGGAACAGGAAGAAGTTCTCCACGAACTCGGGCCTGCCGGTGAAGCGCTCGCGCAGCACCGGGTTCTGCGTGGCGATGCCGACCGGGCAGGTGTCCAGGTGGCAGACCCGCATCATGATGCAGCCGGACACGATCAGCGGCGCGGTGGCGAAACCGAACTCCTCGGCGCCCAGCAGCGCCGCCACCACCACGTCACGGCCGGTCTTGAGCTGCCCGTCGACCTGCACGGTGACCCGGTCGCGCAGCTTGTTCAGCAGCAGCGTCTGCTGGGCCTCGGCCAGGCCCAGCTCCCACGGGGAGCCGGCGTGCTTGAGCGAGTTCAGCGGGGACGCGCCGGTGCCGCCGTCGTGGCCGGAGATCAGGATGACGTCGGCCTTGAGCTTCGCGACGCCCGCCGCGACCGTGCCGACGCCGATCTCGCTGACCAGCTTGACGTGCACCCGCGAGCTCGGGTTGACCATCTTGAGGTCGTGGACCAGCTGCGCGAGGTCCTCGATGGAGTAGATGTCGTGGTGCGGCGGCGGCGAGATCAGGCCGACGCCCGGGGTGGCGTGCCGGGTCTTCGCGATCCACGGCCACACCTTGTTGCCGGGCAGCTGGCCACCCTCGCCGGGCTTCGCGCCCTGCGCCATCTTGATCTGCAGGTCGTCGGCGTTGACCAGGTATTCGCTGGTGACGCCGAAGCGGCCGGACGCGATCTGCTTGACCGCGGAACGGCGGCGCGGGTCGTAGAGGCGCTCGACGTCCTCGCCGCCCTCGCCGGTGTTCGACTTGGCGCCCAGGTTGTTCATCGCGATGGCGAGCGTTTCGTGCGATTCGGCGCTGATCGACCCGTACGACATCGCGCCGGTCGCGAAGCGCTTAACGATCTCCGACGCCGGCTCCACCTCGTCGAGAGGCACCGGCGTCCGATTTGCCCGAAACTCGAACAGCCCGCGCAGCGACCCCGTCTCCGCCGCCAACATGTCCACCTTCTCGGTGTACTTGCGGAAGACGTCGTACTGGCGGGACCGCGTGGCGTGCTGCAGGAGGAAGACCGTCTCCGGGTTGAAGAGGTGCACCTCCCCCTCCCGGCGCCACTGGTACTCCCCGCCGACCTCGAGCCGCCGGTGCGTGCGCTCGGCCGGGTTGGCCGGGTACGCCTTCTCGTGCCGCGCCTTGACCTCGGCGTGGATGTCCGCGAGCCCGGCGCCGCCGATCCGCCCGCTGGTGCCGGCGAAGTACCGCTGGAGCAGCTTGTTGTCCAGGCCGACCGCCTCGAACACCTGCGCGCCGCAGTACGACGACACGGTCGAGATGCCCATCTTGGACATGATCTTCAGGACGCCCTTGCCGAGCGCCTTCACGTAGTTGCGGATCGCCTTCTGGCTGTCCATGCCGGCCAGCGGCCCGGTCGCGATGAGGTCCTCGACCGTCTCGAACGCCAGGTACGGGTTCACCGCCGCCGCGCCGTAGCCGATCAGGACCGCGGCGTGGTGCACCTCCCGACAGTCCCCCGACTCGACCACCAGCGCCACCTGGGTGCGGGTCTGCTCCCGGACCAGATGCTGGTGGACCGCCGCGGTGAGCAGCAGCGACGGGATCGGCGCGAGGTCCGCGTTGGAGTCGCGGTCGGAGAGCACCAGGATGCGCACGCCGTCCTCGATGGCCTCGGACACGTGCCGGCAGATCTGGGTGAGCCGGGCCTTCAGGCCCTTCGCCCCGTCGCGCAGCGGGTACAGCCCGGAGACCCGGACCGCCTTGAACCCGGGCAGGTCGCCGTCCTCGTCGATGGACAGCAGCTTGGCCAGCTCGTCGTTGTCGATGACCGGGTAGGGCAGCACGACCTGCCGGCAGGACGCCGGGCCCGGCTCGAGCAGGTTGCCCTCCGGGCCGATCGTGGTGGTCAGGCTGGTGACCAGCTCTTCCCGGATGGCGTCCAGCGGCGGGTTGGTGACCTGCGCGAACAGCTGGTGGAAGTAGTCGAACAGCAGCCGCGGCCGGGTGGACAGCGGCGAGATCGGCGTGTCGGTGCCCATCGAGCCGAGCGGTTCCGCGCCGGTGCGGGCCATCGGCGCGACCAGGACCTTCAGCTCCTCCTCGGAGTAGCCGAACACCTGCTGGCGGCGGGTCACCGAGTCGTGCGTGTAGATCACGTGCTCGCGCGGCGGCAGGTCGCTGAGGTTGATCAGACCGGCGTGCAGCCACTCGTCGTACGGCTCGGCGGCGGCCAGGGAGGCCTTGATCTCGTCGTCGTGCACGATGCGCCCGGCGGCCGTGTCGACCAGGAACATCTTGCCGGGCTGCAGGCGGCCCTTGGCCACCACCCGGGACGGCTCGATGTCCAGCACGCCCGCCTCGGAGCCCATCACCACCAGGCCGTCGGCGGTGTGCCACCAGCGGCCGGGCCGCAGCCCGTTGCGGTCCAGCACCGCGCCGATCATCGTGCCGTCGGTGAACGCGACCGACGCGGGACCGTCCCACGGCTCCATCAGCGAGGCGTGGAAGCGGTAGAACGCGCGCCGCTTCGGCTCCATGCCCGGGTCGTTCTCCCACGCCTCCGGGATCATCATCAGCATCGCGTGCGGCAGGCTCCGCCCGGCCAGGTGCAGCAGCTCCAGCACCTCGTCGAAGCTGGCCGAGTCGGACGCCTCGGGCGTGTTGATCGGGAACAGCCGCTTGATGTTGCCCGGCAGCACCTTCGACTTCAGCAGCGCCTCGCGGGCGGCCATCCAGTTCTTGTTGCCGCGGATCGTGTTGATCTCGCCGTTGTGCGCGATGAACCGGTACGGGTGCGCCAGCGGCCAGGACGGGAACGTGTTGGTCGAGAACCGGGAGTGCACCAGGGCGATCGCGCTGGCCACCCGCTCGTCGACCAGGTCCGGGAAGAACTGCGGCAGCTGGTCGGGCGTGAGCATGCCCTTGTAGGTGATGGTGCGCGAGGACAGCGAGGGAAAGTACGCCGCGGCGCCGCGCTGCGACGACTCGCGCTCGGCCTGCTTGCGGATGGTGAACGCGACCCGGTCCAGCTCGATGCCGCTCAGCGGCTGGTCCGCGTCGGCGCCGGTCAGCCGGTGCGCCGCCAGGAACACCTGCCGGATCGCCGGGCGCGCCTCGTCGGCGCTCTGGCCGAGCCCGTCGGGCCGCACCGGCACGTCGCGCCAGCCCAGCACCTCGCCGCCCTCGACGAGCGCGTACTTCTCGAAGACCTTGACCGCCAGCGCGGCCGCCACCGGATCGTTCGGCAGGAACACCAGCCCGGTCGCGTAGAAACCGGCCGCCGGCAGGTCGAAGGGCACCACCGCGCGGTAGAACGCGTCCGGCACCTGAAGCATGATCCCGGCGCCGTCGCCGGTGTTGTACTCGGCGCCGCGGGCGCCCCGGTGGTCGAGACGAATCAGCGCCGAGAGGCCTTGAGCGACCACCTCGTGGGACCGCCGGCCGTGGATGTCGGCCACGAAGGCCACACCACAGGCGTCGCGCTCGCCAGCGGGGTCATAAAGCCCCTGAGGGTGCGGATATGCCACCGGGCCTCCTGTCGTCACTGGTGTTACGTATCAAGGTCGGGACGACGTCGGCCCTGCAAAGTCTCTAGAGTCTACGTTAAGGGGTGCCGATCTCCGCCAGTTCGGATGGATCACACTTGCCCGGCGGTCGCGGTCCATTCAAGTAGCCAAAGTGCCGCGGTGATTGGGTAGTCTCGCGCGGTGGCGCAACAGGATACCGACGTCTTCGTCAGGCTCGAGCGTTTTTACGACGCCCTCCCGAGACCCTACTCACGTGCCGAGGATTTCGGGGCCCTCGTGCTCTTCGTCCGCGAGGGCGAAGGCTGGCCTTACTATGCCCGCCCGGTGATCGGTGCGGACACGCCGTCCGCCGCCGATATTACTGCCGTGCGGCAGCGGCAACGCGAGCTGGGCGTTCCGGAGGCTTTCGAATGGGTGCACGAAACCAATCCCGATCTGCTCGCGGTGGCGCGGTCGGCGGGCCTGGACGTGCTGCTGGCGCCGCTGCTGACCCTGGAACCGGCGGCGCTGGTCCCGGACCTTCCGGTGCAGGGCGCCGGCATTCGTTTCCTGGACCCCGCCGACGACAGTTTCGCTGCTGACATCACCGTCTCGCGGGCGGTGGCGCAACTCGGATTCGGCTCTCCGGCCGGGGTCACCGCCACGCCCGAGGGCAACCTGATCGTCGAGGTGGCAGGTCCGGCCGAACGCGATGCCGCCTCGGTGACCATCGACGACGCCCTGGTGGAATCCCTGCGCGACCGCAGCGCCTCGGGCGCCTACGCCACCGCGGTCGTGGAGTCCCCCACCGAGGGAATTCTGGCCACCGGAGCGGTGATGCGTTCCGGGGATGTGGCCGAGATCGCCGGCGTGGCAACGCTCCCATCGGCCCGGAAACGCGGTTATGCCTCCCAGCTGACCGCCGCCCTAGCCCGCCGCGCCTTGACCGAGGGCGCCGGTTTGATCTTCCTTTCGGCCGGCGACGACGACGTGGCCCGCCTCTACACGAAAGTGGGTTTCCGGCGCATCGGCACGGCGTGCATTGCCGAGCCCGCCGCCGGCGCCTTGTAAAAAGCAAACTTCCTTTCCGTACGGGCTGCCGACCAGAACCGGCGTTCACCGGCCGGCTTGCTGCCCACTCACCCTCCTCACCCCCGACCGGCCGGTGCTTTCCGCGAGACCGGTGATCTCAGCCGGGTGGCGTCCACCGGGTGGACCGTCCCGGGAAGGCCTTCAGGGCGGCGTCGCGGGCCCGCAACGCCAGCCGGCCGCGGGTCTGCACGACCGCGGACATGCGGCGGTTCTGCCGGACGACGGTGGTCGTCCGCGGATGCCGCAGCCGGTCGTACTCCTCCAGCGCCGCGGCCAGCGCCGGGCCGGGGCGGACCCCGGCGACCAGTGACCCCAGGGTCGCCGCGTCCTCGAACGCCAGGCAGGCGCCCTGACCCAGGTGGTGCGGCATGGCGTGCGCCGCGTCGCCGAGCAGGACCACACCGCGCGGGACGTACGTCTTCGGCAGCGGCCGCAGCTCGCGCACCTCCTGCGGCACCAGATCGGCCGGCGACGTCGCGGCCAGCAGCTCCCCGACCGGCGCATGCCAGCCCGCGAACCAGCGCCGCAGGAGGGCCAGCTGCACGGCGGGCGGCTCCGGACGCGCCGCCCCGGCGGCGGTCGCCACCCAGGAGACACCGCGCCTGCCCAGCGGGACGGACACGAACCGGTAGCCGGCGCCGAGCGTCTCGCCGCCGGCAGCCACCTCCGGAGCACGGAAGGCCGGGATCACCGCCTGCCACGACGCGAACCCGGACCCGACGGCGACCGCCTCGGGCGCGAGGTGACGCCGGATCACGCTGTCGATGCCGTCGGCCGCGACGATCAGGTCGGCCTCGAGGTAGGTCTGCCCGTCCCCGACCGCCGGCCGCTGCCGATGACCGGCCCGCACGCCGGTGACCCGGAAGCCGGTACGGATCTCCACCCGGTCGCCCAGCCCGGCGACCAGGGCGTCGTACAGATCCTCCCGGTGCACCGCGGCCACGCCGTCGCGCGGCCGCGGCGTGACCAGCCACTGGCCGTCCGGCCGGCGCACCCCGCCGGGCGGCAACGGCGTCGTGATCGCGGACCAGCCGCCGTCCGGGTCGAGGGCCTCCAGCGCCCGCCGGCCGTCCGGCCCCAGCACCAGTGCGGTCGGCGGGGCGGCGATCCGCTCGGCGCGTTCCAGCAGGGTCACCTGCCAGCCGGCGCGCGACAGACCGCCCGCGGCCGCCAGGCCGGCCAGGCCCGCGCCGACGACCACCGCCGTACGCAAGTCAGCGCTCGTCGGACTGGTCGGCGTCGCCGCCGTTCTTCTCCTTGCCGTCCGTGCCGCCGGCCGCCGCGCCGGTCGCCAGCAGCGCCTCGCCGTTGCCGGCCGGACCGGCCGGATCGTCCGGGCCCTTCGGGTGGCCGCCGGCCGCCAGCTCCTCGGCCATGTCCTCCTCGGTGTCCGGGGGCAGCACCCCGGTACGCCGGTACGCCTCGAACCGCGCCTCGGACACCACCTGGTACGACCGGGGCGCCTTCGCCCGCTCGGCCGGGGCGCTCACGTCGACCTGCGACACGTCGCTGCCCGCCACCGCCTCGGGAACCGTCTCCGGAGCGTCCTCCGGCACCACGTACGCCCGGGGGCCGCGCACCATCAGGAAGTAGATCAGCGCGAAGACGAACACCACGACCGCGGTGAACACGTTGAGCCGGATGCCGAAGACGTGGTTCGCCTCGTCGATGCGCAGCATCTCGATCCAGAAGCGGCCGGCCGTGTACGCCATCACGTAGAGCGCGAACGCCCGCCCGCGCCCGAACTTGTACTTCCGGTCGAGCAGCCAGACCAGCAGCGCCACCCCGAGGTCCCAGACCAGCTCGTACAGGAACGTGGGCTGGTAGAGATCGGGCAGCGTGACCGGCTTGCCGTCGATCACCGTGGCGTGGCCCGGGTTCGAGCGGTCCATGTCGTGCACGCGCAGGCCCCACGGCAGGGTGGTGACCTTGCCGTACAGCTCGTTGTTGAACCAGTTGCCGAGCCGGCCGATCGCCTGCGCCACCGGCAGGCCGACCGCCAGCGAGTCGGCGATCACGCTGAACGGGAGCTTCAGCTGGCGGGCGGCGAACCAGGCGCCCAGCGCGCCGCCGGCGACCGCGCCCCAGATGCCGAGGCCGCCCTCCCAGATGTAGAACGCCCGGACCGGGTCACCGCCCGCGCCGAAGTAGTCCTGCGGGGAGGTGATCAGGTGGTAGATCCGCGCGCCGACGATGCCGAACGGCACCGCCCAGACGGCGATGTCCAGCGACGCCCACGGCGCGACCCCGCGGGCCCGGAGCCGATGCTCCATGATCAGGACGGCGGCGACGATGCCCAGGACGATGCAGAGCGCGTAGGCACGCACGGGCAGGCCGAGCACATGCCAGACGGAGGTCGTCGGGCTCGGGATCGCGGCAAGAGGCGTCACGGGTGCACGTTACCGTTCTTCTGTTTTACGCGGTGGGTGGGGCGAGCTTACTTTCGGACACCGGCGGCCAGCTCCTCGCTGAGTGCCCGCAACCGGGACAGGCCGGCCGCCCGGTCGGGCGCCTCCAGCACGGTCCGGATCAGCGCGCTGCCCACGATGACGCCGTCGGCGAACGACGCGACCTCGGCCGCCTGCCGTCCGTTGCCCACGCCCAGGCCCACCCCGACCGGCATGTCCGGGTTCGTGTGCCGCACCCGTTCCACCAGCTCGGGCGCCTGGGACGAGACCGACGTGCGGGCACCGGTGACACCCATGAGGGCGGTCGCGTAGACGAAACCTCGGCAGTTCGCCACGGTCATCGCGATCCGCTCGTCGGTCGACGAGGGCGACACCAGGAAGGTGCGGTCGATGCGGTACTGGTCGGACGCGGCGATCCACTCGGCGGCCTCGTCCGGGATCAGGTCCGGCGTGATCATCCCGGTGGCGCCGGCCGCGGCCAGGTCCCGGGCGAACGCGTTCACGCCGTACTTCTCGATCGGGTTCCAGTAGGTCATCAGCACCACGGTGGCGCCGGCGTTCGCGACCGCCTCGATGATCCGCAGCGTGTCGCGGGTGCGGACCCCGGCGGCCAGGGCGATGTCGCTGGCCTTCTGGATGACCGGGCCGTCCATGACCGGGTCGGAATAGGGCAGCTCGACCTCGATGACGTCGCAGCCCGCCTCGTGCATCGCGATCATCGACTCGATGCTGTCGTCCACGGTCGGGAAGCCGGCCGGCATGCAGCCCACCAGCACGGCCCGCCCCTCGGCCTTCGCCTTGCCAAAGGTCTCCGCGATGCTCAAACCGACTCCCCCGGCACCACGGCCTCAACTTGATCCAGAATCCCGAAGTAGGCGCCCGCGGTGTGCACGTCCTTGTCGCCGCGGCCGGACAGGTTCACCACGATCGTCGGCGTGCGCCCCAGCTCGGCCCGCAACTGCGGGGCGATCCGGGCGGCACCGGCCAGCGCGTGCGCGCTCTCGATCGCCGGGATGATCCCCTCGGTGCGGCAGAGCAGCTGGAACGCGGTCATCGCCTCGGCGTCGGTGACCGGCTCGTAGGTCGCCCGCCCGGTGTCGTGCAGGAACGCGTGCTCCGGACCGACACCCGGGTAGTCCAGTCCCGCCGAGATGGAGTGCGACTCCAGCGTCTGGCCGTCGGCGTCCTGCAGGACGTACGTGCGGGCGCCGTGCAGCACCCCGGACGAGCCGCCGGTGATCGACGCCGCGTGCCGGCCGGTCTCGATGCCGTCGCCACCCGCCTCGAAACCGTAGAGGCGCACGTCGGTGTCCGGGACGAAGGCGTGGAAGATGCCGATCGCGTTGGAGCCCCCGCCGACGCAGGCCGCGACCGCGTCCGGCAGCCGGCCCAGCAGGGACAGCGACTGCTCGCGCGCCTCGTACCCGATGCCGCTGACGAAGTCGCGCACGATCTCCGGGAACGGGTGCGGCCCGGCCGCCGTGCCCAGGAGGTAGTGAGTGGTGTCCACCGAGGCCACCCAGTCGCGCAGCGCCTCGTTCAACGCGTCCTTCAGGGTGCGCGAGCCGTTGGTCACCGGCACCACGGTGGCGCCGAGCATCCGCATCCGCGCCACGTTCAGCGCCTGCCGCTCGGTGTCGGTCTCGCCCATGTAGACCACGCACTCCAGGTCCAGCAGGGCGGCCGCGGTGGCGCTGGCCACGCCGTGCTGCCCCGCGCCGGTCTCGGCGATCACCCGCGGCTTGCCCATCCGCTTCGCCAGCAGCGCCTGGCCCAGCACGTTGCGCACCTTGTGGGCGCCGGTGTGGTTCAGGTCCTCCCGCTTGAGCAGGATCTCCGCGCCCAGCGCCTCGGACAGACGCTCCGCCCGGTAGAGCAGCGAGGGCACGCCGGCGTAGTTGGTCAGCAGGTACTGGAACTGCGCCTGGAAGTCCGGGTCCTTCTTGGCGCTGCGGTACGCGTCGTCGAGCTCGTCGAGCGCACGCACCAGCGCCTCGGGAACGAACCGGCCGCCGTACCGCCCGAAGTGACCGGCCAGATCGGGCAGTGCCGGCGCGCTCATCGGACCGGCCTCGGCGTCGCCGGGTGGTTCCCGGCGTTCACCAGCTCGGCGACGGCGTCACGCGGTGACTTCTGGGTCACCAGACCCTCCCCCACGAGTACCGCGTCGGCACCGGCCGACGCGTACCGGATCAGGTCGTGCGGGCCCCGCACGCCGGACTCGGCGATCTTCACAACGTTGTTCGGCAGGCCGGGCGCGATCCGCTCGAACACCGAGCGGTCCACCTCGAGGGTGCGCAGGTCACGGGCGTTGACCCCGATCACCTTCGCGTTCGCCTCGAGGGCGCGATCGGCCTCCTCTTCGTTGTGTACCTCGACGAGGGCCGTCATGCCCAGTGACTCGATACGCTCCAGCAGACCCATCAGCACGTTCTGCTCCAGCGCCGCCACGATCAGCAGGACCAGGTCGGCGCCGTGGGCAC
Source organism: uncultured Actinoplanes sp. (assembly GCF_934643405.1). GTDB lineage: Bacteria > Actinomycetota > Actinomycetes > Mycobacteriales > Micromonosporaceae > Actinoplanes. The sequence goes on along the minus strand of NZ_CAKUCL010000106.1, from coordinate 4,908 downwards.
GGGCCTCGTGCACCTGGTACGAGGAGACGACGAAGTCCTTGCGGAGCACCGGGATCTGCACCGAGGCGCGGACCGCCTTCAGATCGTCGAGCGAACCGCCGAACCACCGGCCCTCGGTGAGCACGCTGATGCAGCGGGCGCCACCCGCCGCGTACTCCCCCGCGAGCTCGGCCGGGTCGGGGATGTCGGCCAGCGCGCCCTTGGACGGCGACGACCGCTTCACCTCGGCGATGACCGCCACGCCCGACTTCCGCAGCGCCGCGTACGCGTCGATGGCCGGCGGCGCCGCCGCGGCCAGCTCCCGGACCTGTTCCAACGGCATCCGTTCCTGCCGGGCCGCCACATCCTCGCGCACTCCGGCGAGGATCTCCTCCAGCACGTTCTGCGGCCCGCCAGATCCCGCTTCCGCCTGCTGATCGGATGTCACGTAATGACTCCCCTCTCCGGGTGTCCTTGGCCCGATGCTAGGAGGTCGCGGTCGTCGCCGGCCGCCCGGGGTATGGCGCGCCTCACCAATCGGCCTGCGGCATAATGCGGCCTGCTCGGCGGCCATGTCAGTTCCGTCACAGGCGTCCCGGACGCCCCAGCAGCACCACCTCATCTGATCGGTGGACCCCACGGCGAGTTGACGCGGGCGTCACGCTCCGGAAATACGACTCGGTCATGCTGATGCCAAGGCACACTGGTTGCCGGCGCTCAGCGCCGCTCGCCGTGAGCCAACCTGTCGATCATCGAGGTGGGAGCAGACCGTGGCCGCCCTTCAGACCGCTCCGACGCACTCCGCGGAACCGGCCGGATTCGCCGCCGTCTCCCGTGCCGTCGTCTCCGCCGCCGCCGACATCGTGACCAACGTGCAGCGAGCCGTGATCGGACCGGACAACGTGCGCACCGCGCGGGACAACGCGTTCGCCGCGATGCTGGCCGACCGCGCCGCGAACGAGGCCCGCGCCGCGGTGATGCGCGAGGTCGCCGCCCAGATCGGCGCGAAGTCGCGTCCGCGGGAGACCGCCGGCGTCCGCTGACTCAGCGCGCGGTCGGGTCGTCGCCGCGGTCCAGGGCCTCCCAGGTGGCCCGATGGTCGGCCGGCTCCAGGGGCGTGCCGGCCGGTCGCCCGGAAGCAGCCGACGGCTCGGACGGATCGCCCGGCTGGGTGTCACGGGCGGGGACCGGGCGACGCTCGTACCGGGAGGACATGCCCGGCCATCGGTGACCGAGACGCGCCGCGGTGACCCCGCCGGCCACGATGATCGCGCCGCCGAGGGCGCACAGCACCGGCCACGCCGAGCTCGCGCGACCCACGTCCAGGCCGGCCCGCCCGGCGATCGAACCGGCGACGACGCCGGCCCCGGCCAGCGCGAGCACACCGCCCAGCACCCGCCGCACCCAGCCGTGCGTGGCCAGCAGCGCACCCGTCCCGGCCAGCGCGACCAGGGCCAGGCCGATCAGCCACGGCTCCACGTCGGCGCCGGTGCGCGCGGTCCGCAGATCGGACAGGCCCGGCCGCGTCTCGACCAGCAGCGACCAGGTGCGCGTCGCGGACCACACGGACAGGCCGGCACCGCCCAGGCAGGCGACCAGGGTGAGGAAATAGGAACGGCGGTTCATCGGGCGGCGCGCAGCGTCTCGGCGGAAGCGATCGCGGCCAGCACGGCGGCCGCCTTGTTCCGGGTCTCCTGCTCCTCGGCGGCCGGGTTCGAGTCGGCGACGATGCCCGCGCCCGCGCCCACGTACGCGACCGAGTCCTTGATCAGGGCGGTGCGGATCGCGATGGCCATGTCCATGTCCCCGGCGAAACCGAAATAGCCCACCGTGCCGCCGTAGAGGCCGCGCCGGGTCGGCTCGAGCCCCTCGATGATCTCCATGGCCCGCACCTTGGGCGCGCCGGACAGCGTGCCCGCCGGGAAGGTCGCGGCCAGCGCGTCGAACGCCGTCCGGTCGTCGCGCAGCTCACCGGTCACCGTGGACACGATGTGCATCACGTGGCTGTATCTCTCGATGCGCGCGAACTCCGGCACCTCGACCGTGCCGGCCCGGCACACCCGGCCCAGGTCGTTGCGGCCCAGGTCGACCAGCATGACGTGCTCGGAGCGTTCCTTGGGGTCGGCGAGCAGCTCCGCGGCCAGCGCGTTGTCCTGCTCCGGCGTCGCGCCGCGCCACCTGGTCCCGGCGATCGGGTGCAGCAGGGCCCGCCGGACGCCGCCGGCGTCGTTGCTGACCTTCAGATGGGCCTCGGGCGACGAGCCCACGATGTCGAAGTCGTCGAAGCGCAACAGATACATGTACGGGCTGGGGTTCGTCGCGCGCAGCACCCGGTAGACGTCCAGCGGGTTCGCGTCCGTGGGTCGTTCGAACCGCTGCGCCACCACGATCTGGAAGCACTCGCCGGCCCGGATCGCCTCCTTGGCCTCCTCGACCGCCTTCTGATAGGCGCCCGGTGCCGTGTTGCTGACCGGATCACCGGCCTTCCGGCGTTCCACCGTGGAGATCATCGGCGGGGTGGGCCGCGACAGCGCGGTGGTCATCGCGTCCAGCCGGCCCACCGCCTGGTGGTACGCGGCCAGCTTCGCCGCGTCGTCGGCGTCCTCGGCCAGCACCGCGTTCGCCACCAGGATCGCCGAGCCGTCGTAGTGGTCGAGCACCACCAGGTCGGTGGCGAGCATCATGCCCAGCTCGGGCAGTTCCAGGTCGTCGGTCGCGCCGCACGGCAACCGCTCGAACCGGCGCACCAGGTCATAGCTGAGGTAGCCCACCATGCCGCCGGTCAGCGGCGGCAGGCCGGCCGCGGCCGGCCCGTCGGCCAGCGCCGCGACGGTCTCCCGCAGGGCGGTCACCGGATCACCGTCCAGCGGTACGCCGTCGGGCGGCGCCCCCAGCCAGGCGGCCTGGCCGTCGCGTTCGACCAGGGTGGCGGCGCTGCGGACACCGACGAACGAGTACCGCGACCAGGCCGCGCCCAACGGGCCGGCGCCCTGCTCGGCCGACTCCAGCAGAAAGGTGCCCGGCCCGCCGGCCAGTTTCGTGTAGACCCCGACCGGCGTCTCGCCGTCGGCCAGCAGCTTGCGCGTCACCGGGACGACGCGGCGGCGCTCGGCCAGGAAGCCCGCCTCGTCCGGGGCGACGGCGCCGCTGGTCACGGGGTCACCACCGGCAGCTCGTCGGAGAAACAGGTGTGCGTGCCGGTGTGACAGGCGGCGCCGATCTGCTCGACGGTCACCAGCAGTGCGTCGCCGTCGCAGTCGAGAGCGACCGACTTCACGTACTGATGGTGACCGGACGTGGCGCCCTTCACCCAGTACTCCCCGCGGCTGCGCGACCAGTAGGTGGCCCGGCCGGTGGTCAGCGTGCGGTGCAGAGCCTCGTCGTCCATCCAGGCCAGCATCAGCACGTCGCCGGTGCCGTGCTCGCGCACGATCGCCGCGACCAGGCCGTCGGGGGTGCGCTTGAGCCGGGCCGCGATGGCCGGATCCAGATCGGTCTTGACTGCCACGCGTCCGATTCTCTCTCGCCGCCGCCGGCGCCTGCTCGCGCGGGCCACGATCCGGGCACGGGGGATGTGCCCGACGGCGAGTAACGGTACCGTCGTCCTGCGCCGCGCCCTGCCGAGGGCGCGGAAGACCGCCTCCGGCACCGGGCCCGAGCTGCTCGAGGAGCGTGGCAGGCACCGCCTCGCGACGGGAGTCTAGAACCGATGGAGCCGACGTCCAGCCCCGACAACGCGCGTCCGCAGCGTGGCCTGGCCCGCTTCTGGCCGGTCCACCGGGACGGCTCGGAGGAGCAGGGCGTGCCCGATTCGGGGGATATGTCGGTCGCCCGTCCGAGTGAAACCGAGATGGTCGCGCTCGGCTCCCGGCGCTCGGCGGACGAGATGTCCTCCACCGGTCCGGTCTCCGCGGTTCCCGGTACGCCGTCGTCCCCGGCCGCCTCCGCGACGCCGCCGCCGCAGGGGCCGCCGTCCTCGTCCTCCCCGGAGCCGTCGCCCTCATCGTCGCCGGGGTCCGGCTCGTCACCCGTTCCGCCGCCGCCCGCCTCCTCGTCGTCGTCATCCGGCCCGGCCCGCCCGCCGGCCCGCGATCCTGGTCACTCCGGCGCGGCGCTGCCGCCGGAAGACGCAGCTCAGCCCATAGAGTCCTCGGGTGCTCACCCCTGGGAGCAGAACGCCGGCACGTTCGGCGGCTTCGGCCTGGGCGGGCGCAACGGACGGTTCCTGTTCGGCGGCCGCGGCATCACCGAGTCGCGTCCCGGCCTCAACGGCCACGCCGCGACGGAACTGAACGGACGCACGAGTGACCAGGCCTCTACTGTGGATGGCCCGGTGCCGCCGGAACCCGCGACGACGGACCGGCCGCCGACGACTGACGAGAGCGGACGTGATGACATGAACGGACGGGTGAGCGGCCCCGGCTTCCCGGCCACCGGCGAGCCGTCCGCGCCGGGAGACCCCGCGGGCACCGAGCCGGCACCGCCCGTGGCCGGCCGCCGCCGCGACCTGGGCGACGCGGGCGACCTGCTCTCCGGCCGCCGCCGCGACCTGAGCGACGGCCCGTCCCGCCCGGCAGACACCGGCCAGAGCAACGAGCCGCCCACCGCGCCGCGCCGCCAGGCAACCGGCTGGGCCTCCGTCCCGACCTCGACCAACCCGGTGGTGTCGCCCACCTCGGCCGCACCATCGTCCGGCGCCCCGGCCGCCGCCGGCCCGGTCTCCGGCAGCCCGGTCTCGGGCGGTCCCGTCTCGGGCAGCCCGGTCTCCGGCGGCCCGTCGGCCGCCTTCGCCTCCGGAGTTCCGGCCGGTCCCGACGCCGGCGGCTCGTCCCTCCCGGGCGGCTCCGCCCTGGGCAACGCCTCCCTCCGCGGCGGCGCGCACGCCGGCGGCTCCCTCGCTGACAGCGCGCGCTCGGGCGGCTCCCTCGC
>NZ_CAKUCL010000105.1 GCF_934643405.1 uncultured Actinoplanes sp. | reverse complement strand
GCCAGTCAACGCAGGTCGGCCGAGGACAAGCGAGACGGGAACGATCGACCACCAAGCCCCCTCAAACGGACGTTGGTCGAGGCGAGCGAGACCGAGCGATCGCCGCCAAGGCCACTCAACGGCCGAGGACAAGCGAGACGAGCGCCACCAAGGTCGCTGAGCCGAGGCCGATCGGGCGACCGCTGGCAAACAAGGCCCCTGTGCCGCCCCACAGCTTGCGACGCCGCTACACCGTAGGCCCGACCACCGCCCCCCACCCTTCGCACCTCGGTCTCGCCCACGCAGAGAACCGCCCACATCGCCAGGTGGGCGTCGGCGCGAGAGACGGGGCGGCCTCTCGGTTGGCCGAGACCATGATCGCGAGGCGGCAGTGCAATGGCCGACGAAGCCCGTTCCTGGATGCAGCGGAGCCGACATGCCAGCGGACTCGCGCACGCTGGTCGACCCGGTCCGGGCGCCGCCCGGACCGATGTCGGTGACCAGGGCCTAGCGACCTTCGACACCCGGACAGAATCTCGGTCCCGAGGGTCCGCAGACGAGCGGAGAACTCGGCCACGGCCCTGACGGTGAGCGGCCTGGACGACCCACGGCCTGGCCAAGCAGCTGCCGGCTGGCACCGCCGCAAGCCAGCACGCCTGAACGACCGGCGGCCCGGCCAAGCAGCCACCGGCCGACACCGCCGCAAGCCAGCACGCCTGAACGACCGGCGGCCCGGCCAAGCAGCCACCGGCCGACACCGCCGCGAGCCACGCCGCCGCGTCAAACCGCGGCCGCGTCAAGCCGCGGCCGGCAGCACCCCAGCGAACGACGCCTCCACCCGGGACACCACCAGGCGGGCCAGTTCCGGCGCATCCCCCAAGGGCTCCGCCAAGGCGACGGCACCCCCCTCCGAAGCGGAGTGCACGGCCGAATCGTACAAATACCCAGGAGCAAGGAAATATGCCGACACGCCGATCCGATCAATCCCGGCGGACTGGCGCAGGGCGGCCACAGCGGGCCCGGGAAGCGGCGGGGCACCCGAGGCATACGCCACCGCGCACGGAAGGCCCAGACGCGCGCTCAACGCCCCCGCGGCCCACGTGATCGTTTCCCGGGCAGCCGGCGAACGCGTTCCGGCGGCGGCCAGCACGATGCCGTCCAGGTGTGTCGACGGCAAGCGGCGGACCAATGCGTCGACCAACAGCGAGGGGACCTCATCGGCGGAGGACGGGCCCAGCACTTCGGCAAGGTGGACGTCCAGGGGCAACCCCGCCGCGGCCGACACGATCTCGGGCACATCGACCCGCCCGTGGTAGGCCGCAGTCAGCAGCAGCGGGACGATCACGACACGACGGCCCGCCGGCAGCGACGCCAGGACCTCCAGCGGACGCGGGCCGGCATGATCCAGATAGGCCGTCCGCACGTCCCAGCCGGGGCGGGCCCGGCCCACGGCACGAGCCAGCGCCACGGTGGACGCGGCCGCCCGTGGGTCGCGGCTGCCGTGGGCCACCAGGACGACGGTCAGACGTGCAGGCCGCATTCGGTCTTCTCGAACATCGCCCAGCGACCCGCGCGCGGGTCCTCGCCGGCCTTCGTGCGGCGGGTGCACGGCCAGCAACCGATCGAGCCGTAACCCTTCTTGAACAGCTCGTTCACCGGCACGTTCCAGCGCGAGATGTACCGGTCGACGTCCTGCTGCGACCAGGCCGCGATCGGGTTGACCTTGACCTTGCCCTTTTTGGCGTCGAACGTCACCACGGGGGTGTTGGCCCGGGTGGGCGACTCGTCGCGGCGCAGACCGGTGGCCCAGGCGTCGTAGTCGACCAGCGCCCGCTCCAACGGCTCTACCTTGCGGATGAAGCAGCACTCGTCCGGGTTGCGCGCGAACAGCCGCGGCCCGTACTCCCCGTCCTGCTGACCGACGGTCATCCGGGGGCGGATCGAGCGGACGTTCACGTCCATCGTGGCCGCGACGATGTCCCGCACCTTCAGGGTCTCCGGGAAGTGCAGCCCGGTGTCCAGGAAGACGACGTCGACGCCCGGCGACACCCGCGAGAACAGGTGCGCCACCACGGCGTCCGCCATCGAGCTGGTGACACAGAAGCGGGAGCCGAACGTGTCGGTCGCCCACTTCGCGATCTCCTCGGCGGGGGCGCCCTCGAGCGCCGCGGCGGCGTCACGGGCGAGGGACTCGAGGCGGGACGAGGAGGGCCCACCCAGCGAAACGAGATTCAGGGATGTAGCGGCCAGGATGGTCATCGGTTCACTCCCCTTGTATCGGTTTGTTCGCCTTTTACGGGACTCCGTGACAGAGTCAGCAACCCGTTGAACTTGACCGTGAAAACTCGTGCGCAGGAGTGGCACTCCCACGCGCCGTGCGAGGCCTCGTTGGGGTAGAGGTCCTCCTCCCCGCAATAGGGGCAGTACAGGGGTGTCGACCGGGCGTCGCTCATTTGATGAGCTCCTCGTCGGCGCGGACCACCCAGTCGGCGAAGGTCTCGGCGGCCGACGAACGGTCGGCCAGGTAGTTGCGGGCGATCTTCTCGACGTACGAAGGCAGTTCCTCGGCGGTGGCCTTGAGCCCGCGCAGCTTGCGCCCGAAACCGGCGGTCTCGCCCTTCGCCATGCCGAGGCCGCCACCGAGGTGCACCTGGAAGCCCTCGACCTGCTCGCCGTGCTCGTTCAGCACGAGCTGACCCTTGAGGCCGATATCGGCGACCTGGGTGCGCGCGCACGCGTTCGGGCAGCCGTTGATGTGGATCGAGATGTCGGCGTCGAAGTCGGCCAGCCGCTCCTCGAGCCGGGCCACCAGCTCCTCGCCGCGCTTCTTGGTCTCGACGATCGCCAGCTTGCAGTACTCGATGCCGGTGCAGGCCATCGTGCCGCGCCGCCAGGACGAGGGCCGGGCCTCCAGCCCGATCCGGCGGAGCCCGGCGATCAGCGATTCGACCTGGTCGTCGGCAACATCGAGGACCAGGAGCTTCTGGTACGGCGTGAGCCGCACCCGGTCCGACCCGTGCTGCTCGGTGAGATCGGCGAGACGGGCCAGTTGCGTACCGGAGGTGCGCCCGACGACCGGCGCCGCACCGACGTAGTTCTTGCCGTCCCGCTGCTTGTGCACGCCGATGTGGTCGATCGGCTTCTCCGGCAGCTCGGGCATCGGGCCGTCGAGCAGCGTGCGCCCGAGGTACTCCTTCTCGAGGATCTCCCGGAACTTCACGACGCCCCAGTCCGCCAGCAGGAACTTCAGGCGCGCGCGGCTGCGCAGCCGGCGGTACCCGTAGTCGCGGAAGATCCCGACGACGCCCTCCCAGACGTCCGGGATCTCGTTGAGCGGCACCCACACGCCGAGCCGCTCGGCCAGCCGCGGATTGGTGGAGAGCCCGCCGCCGACCCACAGGTCGAAGCCGGGCCCGTGCTCCGGGTGCTCGACCCCGATGAAGGCGACGTCATTGACCTCGTACGGCGTGTCCACCAGCCAGGAGATCGACGTCTTGAACTTGCGCGGCAGGTTCGAGTACCGCGGGTCGCCGATGTACCGGGAGGTGATCTCGTCGATCGCGGACGTCGGGTCGATGACCTCGTTCTCCGCGACGCCGGCGACCGGGCTGCCGAGCACCACGCGCGGGCAGTCGCCGCAGGCCTCGGTGGTCTCCAGGCCGACCGCCTCGAGCCGCCGCCAGATCTCCGGCACGTCCTCGATGCGGATCCAGTGGATCTGGATGTTCTGCCGGTCGGTGATGTCCGCGCTGTCCCGGCCGAACTCGGTCGAGATCTGCGCGACGGTCCGCAGCTGGGCGAGGCTCAGCGCGCCGCCGTCGATGCGCACCCGCAGCATGAAGTACTCGTCTTCGAGCTCGTGCGGCTCGAGCACCGCCGTGCGACCGCCGTCGATGCCTTCCTTGCGCTGGGTGTAGAGCCCCCACCAGCGGAAACGGCCGCGCAGGTCCTGCGGGTCGATCGACGCGAAGCCGGTGTGGGCGTAGATGTTCTCGATGCGGGCGCGGACGTTGAGCGGGTTGTCGTCCTTCTTGATCCGCTCGTTGGGGTTCAGCGGCTCGCGGTGTCCGAGCGCCCACTGGCCCTCACCGCGCGCCTTCCGGGGGCGGGCGGCGGGAGTGGCGGGGGTGCTGCTGGGCGCCATGTCGGCGGTCCTCCGGGTTTCGTGGGCGCGCTGGGACGCCCACGGCCACTGGAGGCTCGTGACATCTGTGTCAGGAGAGGCCGGCGCGTCGTGCGCACCCGGACAAAAAACAGTCGGGCGGCGTCAGTAGGCCGGACACATGGCACTGCGGACACGGCCGTAGTCGACGTGGCGACGAGCCACGAAGCGGCGGTCAACGGCAGCGGTCATGGCGGTAAGCCTCTCACGCGGAACCTTTCTGGGCCAGCGCGGTCCAGATTCCGGGAGCAGGTGTGGCCAAGCCAACTGTCACCGTTTGCCGAGGGGAACCACCAGCACCGCCTCGGTCCCGCCCCCGGCCCGGTTGCGCAGCTCGATGGTGCCGCGCAACTCCCCGGTGGCGAGCGCTCGCACGATCTGCAGGCCGAGCCGCCCGCTCGCCTCCGCCCGGAATTGGTCGGGCAGTCCCTGCCCGTTGTCGGCGACCGTGACGTGCAACTGCTTGCGGAACCGGTGCGCGGACACGACGACCTCGCCGACCTCCGCGCGCGGCACCGACAGGTCGGTGTCCCCGTCCTCGTCGTCGCCGGGCGGGAAGCCGTGCTCCACCGCGTTGATCAGCAGCTCGTTGAGCACCATGACCAGCGAGGTCGCGATCTCCGCGGGCAGCACACCGAAGGTGCCCTCGCGGCGCATCTTGACGGTGAAGTTGGTGGCCGCGACCTCGGTGGCCGCGCTCGCGACCCGGTCCACGATGCCGTCGAACTCGACCGCCTCGTCGCTGGACATCGACAGCGTCTCGTGGACCAGCGCGATCGACGCGACCCGGCGCACCGACTCCTGCAGCGCCATCTTGGCCTCGGCGGCGTCCACCCGGCGGGCCTGCAGGCGCAGCAGCGCGGCGACGGTCTGCAGGTTGTTCTTCACCCGGTGGTGGATCTCCCGGATGGTGGCGTCCTTGGTCATCAGGGCGCGGTCCCGGCGGCGCACCTCGGTGACGTCGCGGACCAGGACGAGCGCGCCGATCGGCACCCCGGCCGGCAGCAGCGGCAGCGCCCGGATCAGCACGGTCGCGCCGCGCGCCTCCATCTCCTGCCGGGGCGGGCACTCGCCGCGCAGCGCGGCCAGGATGCGTTCGGCCGCGTCGTTGCCCTCCAGCGGGTCGGCGGCGAGGCGGCTGGTGAGCGAGAAGAGCTCCTCGCCCACCAGGTGGGCGTTGAAGCCGAGGCGGCGGTATGCGGATTGGGCATTCGGGCTTGCGTACGTGACCTTGCCGCTCGCGTCCAGCCGGATCAGGCCGTCTCCGACCCGTGGCGCGGACGTCGTCTCGCCCGGGTGACGCGGCGGCGGGAAGGTGCCGTCCGCGACCATCTGGGCGAGGTCGTCGGCCGTGGTCAGGTAGTTCAGCTCGAGCTGGCTCGGGGTGCGCGCGGTGGACAGGTTGGTGTCCCGGCCGACCACCGCGATGACCTCGCTGAAACCCTCCTCGCGGTCGGCCAGGTCGCGCAGCCGCACCGGGATCGCCTCGTGGCGGGCGGGCGTGTCGCCGTACCAGACCGGGTCGCCCTCCCGCCAGATCCGCTCCTGCACGAAGGCGATGTCCAGGTGTGCGACCTCCGGACCGCCGACGATCTTGCCGACCTGGTCGTCCTGGTACGCGGTCGGCGCGGTGGTCGGCCGCACCTGGGCGACGCAGAGAAACTCCCGCCCGCGTGTGGGCGACGGCTTCACCGGCACCCACATCAGCAGGTCGGCGAAGGACAGGTCGGACAGCAGCTGCCAGTCCCCGGCGAGCCGGTGCAGGTGGTCGATGTCGGCGGGGCCGAGGGCGGTGTGCTCCTCGACCAGATCACGCAAGGTGGACACGCGCCAAGGGTGCCACGCGGACTTCGCCGCGCCGCGGAAGGCGATGTCAGAGAGTCGCGGTGACCTTCTTGAGGCCTCGGGGCGCGTCCGGGTCCTCGCCGCGGGCCAGCGCCAGCGACAGGGCCAGGCGCTGCAGCGGCAGGATGTCCAGCAGCGGCCCGTACCGCTCGTCGACGCCCGGGACGGCGATCCGACCGGCCGCCCCCGGGATGTCCGAGGCGCCGATCGTGACCACGTCCGCGCGCCGCTCCCCCAGCCGGGTCACCACCTCGCGCATCGACGCACCGCCCGGACCGTCGCCCACCACGGCCAGCACCGGCACGTCCGGGTCGGTCATCGCCAGCGGACCGTGCAGCAGGTCGGCGCCGGAGAAGGAGAGCGCCGGCAGATACGACGTCTCCATCAGCTTCAGGGCCGTCTCGCGAGCGGTCGGGTACGCGTAGCCGCGGCCGGTGGTCACCATCCGGGAGGCGAACCGGTACCGCTGGGCCAGGTCGTCGGCGGTGGTGTCGCGCAGCGCGTCCTCGGCGAGCTGCGGCAGCCTCTCCAGCTCCGACCGCTCCGACGCGGGCAGCTGACCGTCGCCGGCGCGGATGCCTTCGATCAGCAGCAGCAGGGCGAGCAGCTCGGCGGTGTAGGTCTTGGTGGCCGCGACCGCCCGCTCGTGCCCGGCGGCCACGTCGATCGAGAGCTCGGCGGCCTCGGCCAGCGGCGACGACGGGTTGTTGGTGACCGCGACGGTGAGCCCGCCGGTCTCCCGGGCAGCCTGCAGCACCCCGGTGAGGTCGGGCGAGCCGCCGCTCTGGCTCACGCCGATGACGAGGGTGTCGGTGAAGTCGGGGCGCGCGCCGTACAGGGTGATGGCGCTGGGCGAGGCGCTGGCCACCGGCAGGCCCAGCCGGATCTCGGTCAGGTACGCCCCGTACAGGGCGGCGTGGTCGGAGGTGCCGCGGCCCACGAACATCACGCTGCGTGGCTTCCGGCGGGCGATCCGGGCGGCCACCTCGGCGATCGCGGACGCCCGCTCGCCGGCCAGCAGCCGGGCGAAACCTGCTGGTTGTTCCGCGATGTCCGCCGCCATGCCCTGGCCTCGCTGCGTCACTGGTTCCTCCCCTGATGAACGCCTATTCGCGCGATCGGTGCGCAGTGTTGCAAGAAGAAGCTTAGATCGTCAACGTTTCGAGCATCAATGCGCAGAGAACGGGGACTGCCATCCAAGCCTTTCTTCCCCTACTGTTCTCCCTCGTGGAAGCACGCCGCGCCGCCGCCCGCGCGTTGGAACTGGCCAGGGCCGCCCTGTCCGGCGGCGAGCCGAGAGCCGCCGCCGGTCACCTCGCGCGTGCGCTGGGTCACGCTCCGGCTCTGCCCGAGGTCCACGAACTGCTCAGCAAGCTGGCGGCGCGCACCGGCGGCGGTCTCGACCTGTTCCCGGCCGGTCCGCACGTGCCGGCCGGCGTCCTCGCCGCGCGGGCCCACCTGCTCGCGGCGGCCGGGCTGCCCGAGGAGGGGCTGCCGCTGCTGGCCGCGGCGAGCGCCCGGCAGCCGGCCGCGGACTGGGCGGACGTTCCCTGGGTGGCGGACCCGACCCTCGGCGTACGGATGGAACCTGACCTTCTCGCTCAGACTCTCATGCGCCTCTGCACCGCGGCCGGTGATCCGGCGCCGCCGTCCGTGCGGCCGTACCTGTCGGTCGTGCGGCACGCGATCGCGGCGCACCCGGAACACGCGCTCCTGCTCGGGTCGGGCTCGGCGCTGGCCCGGCGGATCGGCGAGACCGAACTCGCGATCGACTGGGCGGCCCGCGGCGCCCGGGTGCGGCCGTCGAAGCTGGGCGAGATCTGGCTCGGGTACGCGTACCGCAGCGCCGGCCGCCTGCCCGAGGCGCTCGCCGCACTCCGGCGCGCGGTCACCCACGACCCCGACGATCTTTCGGTGTACGCCGACATCGCCGGGACCCTGGCCGACAACGGACGCCTGGACGACGCCCTCGCCTGGGTCGACCGGGCCTTGGAACGCGACCCGGAGTACGACTGCGCCGTACACACCGCACACCGGTTGCGGCACCGCGCCGACGGTGACCTGGTCCACCTGGTCCGGCTCGCCGACTTCATCCGCGAGCACCCCGACGAGTCGCACGAGCACACCGACCTGGCCGACTGCTGCGGTGCGATCCCGTGGCTCGGCGGCATCCCGATCGCGGCGCCCCTGCCCCGGGGCCACGCGCCGGCCACCGGGGAACCGGCTCCCGACGCCGTACGTCGTCTGCGTCAGGTCGCCTCGCTGGCCTGGCCGCACCCGCCCGCCGCGTACGACGCCGCCGTGCCGTTGATCCTGGTGCCGGCGCCGGAGCTGCTGGCACTGCTCGCGCACCCGCCCGCCGACGTCGCGGCCGCGGAGGTGTGGATCTGCCTCGGCCTGCTGCACCACGGCGCCGAGGAGCCGTGGCTCGACTCGGCCCGTCGCCGGCTGCTGCTCGACCTGCTCGACGGCGGCCTGGACCGGGTGACCGAGGCCGCCCTGTTCGCGCTGGTCGTCACCGCCTGGATCGACCCGTCGGCCCGCACCGATGTGGCCGCCGTCGTCACCGGGCGGCTCGCCGAGGTCGCCTCCCGTCCCGGCGCCCGGTCGGTCGCCGAACTCGCGCTGGCCACCCCGGACCTGGACCCGGAGACGCGGCAGCTGGCCGCCGCGATGACCCGGGTGCCGGTCATCCCGCGCCAGCGCCGCAGCCGCTTGCTGTTGCGCTGGCGCCGCCCCTGACCGCTCAGTCCTCGATGACGGCGATCAGGTCGCCCTCCTGGACGACGTCGCCCTCGTTCACGGCGAGCTGCTGCACCGTGCCGTCCGACTCGGCCAGCACCGGGATCTCCATCTTCATGGACTCGAGGATCACCAGGGTGTCCCCCTCGGCGACCTCGTCTCCGACGGAGGCCACGACCTTCCACACGTTGGCCACCATCTCGGCCCGGATCTCGTCGGCCATCGGGGAGAACCTCCTACGTCACGCTTGCGGTCAGCGTCATCAAACCATGGATCACGCGCGGGCGAGTCGGGGGACGCCGGACGCGCCGACTACGATCGGCCCGGGAAATTCGGCAAGAACAGGAGTTCAGCATGGCGAAGAAGGCCCGCAAGAAGAAGGCCCGCAAGAAGAGCAGCGCGAACCACGGCAAGCGGCCGAACAGCTGAGTTCGATGGCCTCGCTCTGAATCTGATGGCCTCGCTCCGCTCGGCGGGCGGTGCGCCCCTATAGGTCGGTGTGGAGGGAGCGGAAAATCCCCTTGGCTTCGCCCTGGAATTTTCCGCGCCCTCCACACCGACGGGCGCACCGCGACTTGCCTTGCGGTTTGAGCGAAACGAGGAAAGGCCCGGCGATGTCTCGCCGGGCCTTCGTCGTGTGCGTGCCGTTTACGGCAGGTATTCGCGGGTCTCCACCTGGACCTCCAGCTGGTCCAGCTTGACGCGCAGGCGGTCGCGCAGCTCCTTGGGGGCCGTCTCGTCGCCGCAGCAGCGGGCGACCAGGGCCTTCACCTCGTGCTCGATGCCGTACTCACGCAGGCAACCGGAGCAGTCGTCCAGGTGCTTCTTGATCAGGACGCGGCGGTCCTCGCTGCACTCCAGATCGAGGTACAGGTAGACCTCGCTGAGCACCTCACCGCAGTCGGTCTCGTCCTCGCCGTTCAGGCCGCTCATCGCCTTACGCCTCCTGCGGTTCCGATGCGGTCCGGGTGATGCCCCGGTCGACGGCGTACTGCTCGAGCAGCTTGCGCAGATTGCGCCGGCCACGGTGCAGGCGCGACATGACGGTGCCGATCGGGGTGTTCATGATGTCGGCGATCTCCTTGTACGAGAAACCCTCGACATCGGCGAGGTAGACGGCCAGGCGGAAGTCCTCCGGCAAGGTCTGGAGGGCTTCCTTGATGTCACTGTCCGGAAGACGGTCCAGCGCCTCGGTCTCGGCCGACCGCAGACCGGCGGACGTGTGCGACTCGGACGAGGCCAGCTGCCAGTCGGTGATCTCCTCGGTGGGAGCCTGCACGGGCTGACGCTGACGGCGCCGATATGAATTGATATAGGTGTTCGTGAGGATGCGGTACAGCCACGCCTTGAGGTTGGTGCCCTCCTCGAACTGGTGGAACGCGGAGTACGCCTTCAAGAACGTCTCCTGCACCAGGTCCTCGGCATCGGCGGGGTTGCGCGTCATCCGCAGGCCGGCCGCGTACAACTGGTCCACGAACGGCAGCGCGTCACGCTCGAAGCGCGCGCGCCGCTCTTCGGTCCGCTCCGTCTGAGCCACCCTGTGCTCTCCCCTCGACTGCCCCGCCGAGGATACGGGTAGTGCCCCACCAGTGGCTTCGAAAACCGCAGGTGTGCTGACACTCACCAATGGCCTGATGGTCCCGGGGTCCGCCGCGGGCCACTCGGGGGAACTCAACAGGTTCCGCACCCGGTCGACCTCGCGCGGGTCGCGCTGGATTCCAGCTCGCACGCCCATTCCCCTTCCGACGTTCATCTCCCGGGTGGTGTAACCACGAAGGCGCAAGTTGCATTCCGAGCTGATGGCCTCGCTGCGCTCGGCGGCCGATGTCAGCGCGACCAGCCGTGGGCCCTCAGCCACGCGAGGGCCAGGGCGGCGGTCTCGTGGACGCCCTTGCGCAAGTCGTGGGTGGCGCCCGGGCGGATCAGCACCTCGACGTCGGCGGTCGGGGCCGGAACGCCGAAGGGGTCGCGGTCGC
The DNA here is from genome assembly GCF_934643405.1 of uncultured Actinoplanes sp. Taxonomy (GTDB): domain Bacteria; phylum Actinomycetota; class Actinomycetes; order Mycobacteriales; family Micromonosporaceae; genus Actinoplanes. The sequence continues at coordinate 12,155 of NZ_CAKUCL010000105.1, read as the reverse complement.
CGTTCAGGACCAGGGTCGGGACGCCGACGGGCAGTTCGTCCGCGCGGGACTTGCCGGGCTTGCCGGGCGGGTGCAACGGGAAGGCCAGAGCCAGGACGCCTGCGGCGCCGAGGACCCCGGCCGTACGGCAAGCAACTCGCGCGCCGCTGGAGCGCCCCCCGAAGATCATCGGAAGTCCCGGCTCGCGCAGCTTCTCGATCACGGCGGTCCAGGCCTCGTCGAGCTGGTTCGCCGGCGCCGGGGCACGCCGGCCCGCCATCCGATAGGGCTGTGTCACCAGGGCGACCCGGACGCCCGCGGCGACGGCCGCGTCGTGCACCGCGCTCAGGTCGGGCGCGTCGACACCACCGCCCGCGCCGTGCCCCAGAACGAGCAGGCTGACGGCCGGGCCGGGCGGCTCCGTGATCCGGAGACCGGCCGGCCCGCGTGGCGTCTCTATCTCAGTGCTGGTCACAGCACCTATGTAACCGTGTTCAGCGACTCACCGGCATCAAGGTCAGCAGACGCCGCTCTTCCTCGTCCGATCCGTCGTCGACCGCCTCGCCGTCCGGTGTCACCCGTTCCCGCCAGGCCACCAGCATCGCCCGGCGCTCGCGCGGAGTGGTGCCGCCCCAGACGCCGTGACAGTCACCGACCTGCAGCGCCCAGGCCAGGCACGGCCCCTGCACCGGGCAGGTGCCGCAGAGCGAGACCGCGCCCTCCGACGGCTCGTTGGGAGCCGGGAAGAACGTCTCCGGATCGACGCTCCGGCAGGCGCCGCGCGTGCGCCAGGCCTCGTCGGCGCGACGTTCGCGAAGGGCGCCGAGCAGCCGCGGATCGCGTCGTGCAATGGCCACTTCATGCGGGCGCGGCATACGAGCCCGTGTCATCAGCCCACCTCCCCCGTGGGACCGGTGTTGCTTGTGGCGATCGGCCCGCACCGTGCGGAACCGGTACCACTCCGGCGCAGTTTTGTACCGCAGGGTAGGAGATCAGAACAAGGGGCTTATCTATCTTGAAACAAAGTTACATTATTCAAAACGGTCCATTAAGGAGCAAACCGCCCGAGCATCGCCGGCCCGGTCAGAAGAGGGTCGCCTCCAGCTGCTCGCGCGCCACGAGCTCCGGGCCGTTGTTGCGCACGTTGCCGACCGCCGCACCGACCGGGCGCACCTCGATCACCTCGAGCTCGGCCGCGGACATCGGCGTGAGGAGCCCCGATGCGTCCGGCTCGTCGCTCAGCCAGTCGTCCCAGCGGTCGCGGGGCAGGATCAGCGGCATCCGGTCGTGCACCCTGCGGAGGCCGCCGAGCGCGGCCGTGGTCAGGACGCTGCAGGTCAGCACCGATTCCGGGCCCCACGCGGACCAGATGCCGGCGAAGGCGAGGATCGAACCGTCCGCAGGTGTCATGTAATACGGCTGCTTGCGCTTGCCGTCGCGCAGCCACTCGAACCAGCCGTCCGCCGGGACCAGGCACCGGCGCCGGGCGAAGGACTTCGCGAAGGCGGGCGAGGTGGCGACGGTCTCCGAGCGAGCGTTGATCATCCGGGCGCCGGCGCGCAGGTCGGCCGCCCACGGCGGCACCAGGCCCCACCGCGCGGTGTCGACCACCCGCTCGTCGCGGCGCTGCGAGACACGCACCAGCGGGACCGGGTCGGTGGGCGCGACGTTCCAGCTCGGGGTGAGCCCTTCGGTGACATTCACCGCGTCGAAGAGGCCGCTGAGATCAGCCTCGCTCCGCGTCGTCGCGTACCGCCCGCACATGCCGCACAACGCTACCCGCTGACCCCGCCCGTGCTGGTCCGCTTTCTCCCCGTCGCGCCACTCGGTCTCCGCGGCGGACAGCTTCGGCGTCCCTGCCCACCGTCTTCGCCCTCGCTCCGGCATCTTCGCGCGCGCCCTCCCTCACTCCGGCGCCGTTCGCGGGCGGCGAAGGCGAGGAGTGCGTGTCGCGCACCTCTCTCCCGCCCGCGCCTCGTGCGGCGGCGGCGAGGGACGCTTGCGCGCCGGCGGGAGGGCGGGCGACCGCGGGCATACGCCGTCCCGGCGCTCGGGAAAGCGCCGTGGAAAAGTCGTACCCCGGCGGCAGAATGGCTCGGTGACCACAGAACTGCGCCCCTGGCTCGCGCCCACCGCGTCCGGCCCGATGTCCGCCACCGTCCGGCTGCCCGGCTCCAAGTCGATGACCGCTCGCGCGCTGGTGCTGGCCGCCATCGCGGACGCGCCGAGCGTGATCGGGCGACCGCTGCGGGCCCGGGATACGCAGCTGATGGCGGCCGGTTTACGCGCGCTGGGCGTGGCGGTCGACACCGGGGACGACGAGCGCTGGCGGGTCGTCCCGGCGGCGCTGCGCGGGCCGGCCCGGGTCGACGTCGGGCTGGCCGGCACGATCATGCGGTTCCTGCCGCCGGTGGCCGGGCTCGCCGACGGCACCGTGGAGTTCGACGGCGACCCGCACGCGCGCAACCGGCCGCTGCGACCGATCATCGAGGCGCTGCGCACCCTCGGCGTGTCGATCGACGCTTCGGCGACCGGTGGGCTGCCGCTGACCGTGCACGGCCACGGGCTGGTCGACGGCGGCGAGGCGGTGATCGACGCGTCCGGGTCCAGCCAGTTCGTGTCCGGGCTGCTGCTGTCCGCGCCGCGGTTCACCAAGGGTCTGGCGCTGCGCCACGAGGGGCCGCCGGTGCCGTCCGCGCCGCACCTGCGGATGACCACGCACATGCTGCGCGCGGCCGGCGCGACCGTCGACGAGAGTGTCCGTGACGTGTGGCGGGTCGAGCCGGGGCCGCTGCACGGGCGCGACTGGGTGATCGAGCCCGACCTGTCCGGCGCGGCGCCGTTCTTCGCGGCCGCCATGGTCACCGGCGGCGAGGTCACGCTCGCGGGCTGGCCGGCCGAGAGCTGGCAGCCGGTGTCCGTGGTCGCCGACCTGCTCACCGGGCTGGGCGCCACCGTCTCGCAGACCGAGGCCGGGCTGACCGTGCGGGGCGGCGGGGCGCTGCACGGGATCACCGCCGACCTGTCCGAGGTGAGCGAGCTCACGCCGGTGATCGCGGCGCTGGCCGCGCTGGCCGACGGACCGTCCGAGCTGCGCGGGGTCGCGCACATCCGGGGGCACGAGACCGACCGGATCGCGGCCCTCGCCACCGAGCTGGGCAAGGCGGGCGCGGCGGTCACCGAGTTCCCGGACGGCCTGCGCATCGAGCCGCGGCCGCTGCACGGGACGGCCTTCGAGACGTACGCGGACCACCGCATGGCCCACGCCGCCGCGGTTATCGGACTCGCCGTCCCGGGCATCGAGCTGACCGACGTAGCGTGTACGTCGAAGACGTTGCCCGAGTTCCCCGAACTCTGGGCGGGACTCGTGGCGAGGAGCTAGATCTGCCGGCGCGCAAGAGGGAGTACGACGAGGACGACGTCCGGATCCGTCCGGGCCGTTCGTCGCGCCCGCGTACGCGGACGCGGCCCAAGCACGACGACGCGGTGGACGCCCTGGTGATCACCGTCGATCGCGGGCGGTACGGCTGCGTCCGCTCCGACGCGCCCGCGGACGCCCCGATCATCACCGCCATGCGCGCCCGCGAACTCGGCCGCAAGTCGGTCGTCGTGGGCGACCGGGTCGCGCTCGTCGGTGACGTCTCCGGAGCGCCCGGCGCCTTGGCCCGCATCGTCCGGATCAGCGAACGCACGTCGGTGCTGCGCCGCACCGCCGACGACGACGACACCACCCCCGAGGGCCGGCTCGAACGGGTGGTGGTCGCCAACGCCGACCAGCTGGTGATCGTCAGCGCCCTGGCCGATCCGCAGCCGCGCACCGGTTTCATCGACCGCTGCCTGGTGGCCGCCTACGACGCCGACATCGAGCCGCTGCTGTGCCTCACCAAGGCCGACCTGGCCGGCCCGGAGGCGGTGCTCGACTACTACGCCGAGCTGGACCTGCCGTACGTGCTGGTCCAACCGGACAGCGACCTGAGCGAGGTGCGCAAACGCCTCGCCGGCCAGATCTCCGTGCTGGTGGGCCACTCCGGCGTGGGCAAGTCCACGCTGGTCAACCGCCTGGTGCCGGATGCGCTGCGCGCGGTCGGGGCGGTGTCCGCGATCGGCAAGGGGCGGCACACGTCGACCAGCGCGGTGGCTCTGCGGCTGCCGGCGGTGGGCCGCTCCCGCAAGGACCCGGGCTGGATCATCGACACGCCCGGCATCCGCAGTTTCGGGCTGGCGCACGTGAGCGCGGAAAGTCTGCTGCACGGCTTCCCGGACCTGGTCGAGGGCACCCTGGAGGATCAGCCCAACTGCAATCACACGCCGAACGACGTGGACTGCCGCCTGGACGCCTGGGTGGCGCAGGGCAAGGCCGATCCCCGGCGCCTGGCCTCGTACCGCCGCCTCCTGGCCTCCCGGGCCGGCGAGGGTGACCAGCGAGAGACCGCCGTCGAGGACGACCTGCCCGCCTAACAGGCCCCGTGCGGGGTGCGGCCGGGCGATCGGGACGATCGGCTAGCGTTCGGGCATGGCTGGTTACGCCGATGACCTCTCGCTCGCCCATCTGCTCGCGGACACCGCCGACTCGATCTCGATGAATCGGTTCCGGGCCCTCGATCTCAAGGTCGAGGCCAAGCCCGACCTCACGCCCGTGTCCGACGCCGACACCGCCGTGGAGCAGGCCATCCGGTCCACCCTCGCGCGGGCCCGCCCCCGCGACGGGGTGCTGGGTGAGGAGTTCGGGCGCACCGAGGCGGCCGCGGGCCCGGGCAGCCGGCGCTGGGTGATCGACCCGATCGACGGGACCAAGAACTTCGTGCGCGGTGTGCCGATCTGGGGCACGCTCATCGCCCTGCTCGAGGGCGACACCCCGGTCGCCGGCCTGGTCTCGGCGCCCGCCCTGGGCCGCCGGTGGTGGGCGGCGCGCGGCCACGGGGCGTACGCGGGAAAGCACCAGCACGCCGCCACCCGGATCAGCACGTCGAACGTACGCCGGTGGGCCGACGCCAGCTTCTGCTACGCCAGCCTGGACGGGTGGCAGGAGACCGGCCGCCTGGACGCCGTGATCGACCTGAGCCTCTCCGCGTGGCGCAGCCGGGCGTACGGCGATTTCTACGGGTACATGCTTCTGGCCGAGGGGGCCCTGGACGCCATGGTCGAGCCGGAGCTCTCGCTGTGGGACGTGGCCGCGCTCATCCCGATCGTCGCCGAGGCCGGCGGCACGATCACCGATCTCGCCGGGCGCCCGCCGGGCGACAAGACCGCGTCGATCGCCACGAACGGCCCGCTGCACGAAACGGTGCTGACCGCGCTCACGATGGCCGGGAAGCGCTGAACCGGGGCGCTAGCTGGTCTATCGTGCTGCACGTGGAGTCCTCCGGCTGGTTCTTCCTCGCCGCCATGATCTTGGCGTACGGGGTGGCGAACCTGCTCCAGTCGAAGGCCGCCACGCGCACCACCGTGCATCACACGTTCGACCCGGGGCTGCTGGTGCGGCTGGCCGGCCAGCGGACGTATCTGCTCGGCCTCGGCTGCCAGATGCTCGGCTTCCTCCTCGCGTTCGTCGCCCGGCGTGATCTTCCGCTGTTCCTGGTGCAGGCCAGCGTGGCCGCTGGGCTCGGGGTGACCGCGCTGCTCGGCGTCGTGCTGCTGAAGTGGTCGCTGCCGGCCGCCGAGCTCGCCCTGCTGACGCTGCTGCTCATCGGCATCACCGCGCTGGTGGTCTCGGCGCAGCCGGCGCATTCGCGCCCCCTCGGCACGGCGGGCGTGGTGACCTTGGCGGTGGCGCTCCTGGTGATCGCCGGTTGCGGTTTCTTCGCCGTACGCCTCCACGGCGCCCCCGGCTCGGTGGTGCTCGGCTGCCTGGCCGGGGTCGGGTTCTCGGCCGCCGCGATCGCCGCCCGCCCGCTGGCCAACGAGCACAGCACCGCGGGTTTCCTGGCCAACCCGCTGCTGTACCTGCTGATCGTCCACTCGCTGGTCGGTCAGCTGCTGCTCGGCCTGGCCATGCAGCGCGGCTCCACCACCGCCGCGGTCGCCGCCATGGACGCGGCCGGCGCGGTGCCCGCCGCGATCGTCGGGCTGCTGCTGCTCGGCGACCGCATCCAGCCGGATCTGGGCTGGCTCGCCGCGTTCGGCTTCTTCGCCACGCTGGCCGCCGTGATCGGCCTGACCCGTTACGCGGAACCGCAACATCATCACGCGACGAGCGGGCCACGCCGGCCGGGTCCGTCGCCGTTGCGGGCCGCTCCGAGCGGCCGCTGACGCAACCACGCCCACCCGTGCATGGCTCCCCGGCAACGGGGTAAAAACTGACCATGCCCTTAAGGCGAATATGTCCCGATTAGCCCGCCTCTCCGAGAGGTCGGGCGGGAGCAATGGGTCCTCACAACGCGGAAATGCGAAAAGGGGACGCGTTATGCACAATGGAGCGATCATGTCGAGCGAGGTGCGGCACCTGGTCGAATACGGGCTGGCTTATCCACTGGTCCGGCTCACCGGGGTGCTCGACGCGAGTACCGCGGTGACGGTCCGGTCGGTGCTGCTCGACGTGCTCGCCGGACAGCCCGAGGCCGTGGTGGTGGACGTGGCCGAGCTGGAACCGGACGGCGCCGGCGCCATCTCCGTGCTGCGCGACCTGCGCCGGGAGACCAGCGACTGGCCGGCCGCCCGGCTCGTGCTGTGCTGTTCCCATGACCGCGAGCGCTGGCAGGACACCGGCTGGCCGGTCTGGCCGGACAGCGCCGACGCGTTCGCCGAGCTGGGCAAGCCGGACGAGGACGGCCGGCTGAACATGGAACTCGAACCGCAGGTCGGCGCGGCGCGCCGGACCCGCGAGCTGATCACCGAGGCGTGCGGGCGGTGGAATCGGCCGGAACTGGCCGGCCCGGCCTGCATCGTGGCGACCGAGATGGTGAACAACGTGGTCGCCCACGCGCGTACGCCGATGGTCGTGCTGCTCGCCACCCGGGGCGCCGGGATGAGCGTGGCGGTCCGGGACAGCTCGCCGGTCGTGCCGACCTACACGGGCGGCCCGGTGGCGCCGACCGCGTACGGCGGCCGCGGCATGCTGCTGATCGACTCGGTGGCCAGCCGCTGGGGCAGCCTCGCCGTGCCCGGCGGCAAGGTGGTGTGGGCGATGCTCGAGGGCGAGGACGGCGACGGGGCCGTCGTGAGCGGGACGGGTGACGTGCGCCACGAACAAGGCCGCGATCGGCGCCGAAGTGCCAGCATGCCCGGACCCGCGCACGGGTAGATTGCGCTCATGCGAGACAACGACTACCCGCGCGAGGTATCGGACCCGGAGTCGTCCGGCCTTCCGGACACCGCGGACGACGATTCCAACGCGTACGACTCGGTGGACAGCACCCGGATCGCCGACGGGCTCGACCCGGCAGCGCTCGCCGGTGTCGGTCCGGGCGGGTCGAACCGCTACGGCGACACCACCGAGGAGGCCCGCGAGGGCGAGCCCCTGGACTACCGCCTGCGCCAGGAGGAGCCGGACTTCGGCGCCGAGGACCCGCTCCCGCAGCGCCGGGACCCGATCGACGAGACCGTCGACAGCTCGGAGCAGCGTGACTTCGACGCGGACGTGTGGGGCGAGAGCCCGACCTCGGACCCCAAGTCGCAGGTGTCGCTCTACGACGACGGTCAGCTGGACTACGACTCTCCGGAGACCGTGGGCCGCCTGGTGGCGCCGGACGAGGGTTACGGGTTCGACGAGGAGAAGGACAGCGTCGCGTACGACGCGGGCGCGGCCGGCGGCGGCGCCTCGGCCGAGGAGCTGGCCATGCACGAGACCAACGCGCCCGACTACGACTGAGGCTCAGTCCAGACCCTGCTCGATGGCATAACGCGTCAACTCGACGCGGTTGTGGAGCTGGAGCTTGCCGAGCGTGTTCTGGACGTGGTTCTGCACCGTGCGGTGGCTGAGCACCAGCCGCTCGGCGATCTGGCGGTAGGACAGCCCCTTCGCCACCAGGCGCAGCACCTCGGTCTCCCGCTCGGTGAGCTTCGGCGCCGCGGCCGATTCCGGTCCGGACGCGCCGGACACGGCCAGCCGCCGGAACTCGCCGAGCACCAGCCCGGCCAGGCCCGGCGTGAAGACCGTGTCGCCGGCCGCGGTGCGGCCCACCGCGTCCAGAAACTCGGGCAGCCCGGCCGACTTCAGCAGGTATCCGGTGGCGCCGGCCTTCATCGCGTCGAGCACGTCCTGCTGCTCGCCGCTGGCCGAGAGCATCAGGACCCGGACGCCGGGAACCGCCTCGGACAGCCCGGTGATCACCTCGACCCCGGAGACGTCCGGCAGCTGCAGGTCGAGCACCACGACGTCGGGCCGGGCGGCGGCGGCGATGCGCACCGCCTGCCGCCCCTCGCCCGTCGCGGCGACCACGTCATACCCGGCGGCGGCCAGGTCACGGCTCACGCCCTCGCGCCACATCGGGTGGTCGTCGACCACCATGACCCGGATCGGCTCGCTCACAGCGTCACGATATCGGCGCTCGGGGCACGGTCATCTCCACCTCGGTGCCCTGGCCCGGCGCCGACCCGATCGCGACCCGGCCGCGCAGGTCGGCGATCCGCCCGCGGATGGACTGCGCGACACCGAGCCTCCCCTCGGCCGCGGCCTCGCTGAGCCGGTTCGCCGCGATGCCGGTCCCCTCGTCGCGCACGGTCACCACCACGCCGTCCGGCTCGTCCTCGACCAGGATGAAGACCTTCGTGCCGGGCGGGCAGTGCTGCTCGACGTTGTCCAGCGCGGCCGCGACCGCCGCGCCCAGCTCCCGGGCCACGCGCGCGGGGAGCAGGACCGGCCCGGCCGGGCCGGACACGGTCACGGCCGGACCGGCGTACGGCCCGAGCAGTGCCATGAGGTCGGCGTCGCCGCCCGGCATCGCGGCCGTGTGGCGCCCGCCGACCAGGGTGCGCAGGGCGGCCTCCTGCTCGCCGGCCAGCCGGGCCAGCTCGCCCGCCTCCCCGTCCAGCCCGGCGCCGCGCCGCTTCACCAGGGCCAGCACCTGCAGAACCGAGTCGTGGATGTCGCGGGCCAGCCGTTCCCGCTCGCGGGTGGAGGCCTCCAGCTCGATCGCCCGTTGCAGCCGTGCCTGCGCGACCTCGGCCAGGCGCACCAGGTATCCGACCGCGGTCGCGGCCAGCAGCATCAGCACCGCGCCGGTGTAGGCCGCCTGGTCGTAGTGCGCGCGGACGGTCAGGTCGGTGGCTCCCATCAGCAGCGCGGCCGCGATCCCGGCGCGCCGGCCGCCCGCCACCGCCCAGGCGAGCACCGGCGCGACGTGCCAGGCCACGGCGAGAGTGGGCAACCCCTTGTCCAGCCCCGCCCGCCCGACGACCGGGACGCTGACCGCCATCACGGCCATCGTGATCACGAGGTCGGCCACGAGCAGGGGGACACGGCGGCGCGCCGGGACGGCGTACGCGAACGTGGTGTAAACCGTCCAGGACGCAACCACCGCAAGCACCGGCCAGGCCAGTAATGGCCGCTCGTACCGCCCGGCGTTGCGCACCACGAGGATCGCGACGTAGGCGAGCGCGGCGATGCGGTAGACCGCGATGGCACGCCACAGCGGGGCCTGGAGGCCACCGTCGCGCTGGAGCACCATGGCCAGACGATCCCACATGGCGTCGACCATCGCCGCCCTCCTCTGCGGGAAGATCAGGCGTCGCTTACCGTCAAACCCATCAGCACCGAGGTCCTTCTCTCCGAGACGTTCGACCACAGCTCGATCACCGCGCTGCGGCATGCCATCACGTCCTCCGCCGGGGCGGCCGGCCTGCGCGGCGACCGGCTCGACGACTTCGTGGTCGCCGTCAACGAGCTCCTCACCAACGCGGTGCGGCACGGCGGCGGGCTGGGGCGGGTGGCGTTGTGGTGGGCCGACGGCTCGGTGGTCTGCGAGGTCAGCGACTCCGGGGGCGGGCTCGCGCGGCCGTTGCCGGCGCGGCCGGCGCGCCCGCCGACGCGTCAGCCCGGCGGCTGGGGGCTGTGGCTGGCCGAGGAGCTGACCGACACCTTCGAGCTGGTGACCGGCAACGGCGGGACGACGGTGCGCGTGTCCAGCCGCACTTCCTTAAGTGACGCATAACTCCGCACCCCCGATCTTGCGGCCGGCGGCAGGTCTGAGAAAGTCGTGCTGCCCGGAAAGCGAGGGGGTTTCAGGTGCCTGGAGCACGTCACCGGACCGGCGCGACGACGTGGCGGATCCGGCCGCGGGCGCTCGCCGCCCTGGCGGTCGCGAGCATGGGCCTGGCCGCGTCCGTCTGGCTGACCGGCGGTCACGATTCCGCCGAGGCCTCGGTGCCGCACTCGGTGTTCAGCGACGACTTCTCCGGTGCCCGGGACTCCGGGCTCGACACCAGCAAGTGGCTGCTCGACGGTGACGCGGGCAACGGGCGGCTGGACGGCGACGGCAAGCTTCAGGTGAACCGCCTGATGAGCACCCGCAAGGCGTTCGCCGAACCGTTCGGGCACGCCGAGGCACGGATCAAGGTGAGCCGCGAGGTCGGCGTCTGGCGCGCTTTCGGCGTGGTGGACAAGTACGGCCGGGTGCTGCGCGGCAAGGTCGAACAGCTCAACAAGGGCGCCGATCCGACCGACGGGGACGACTTCCACACGTACACGATCGACTGGTCCCCCTCGGCGGTCCTGTGGTCGGTGGACGGGGTGCCGAGCCTGCGCCAGACGCCCGACGAGCCGGGCCTGCCGCTGGCGATCGTGCTCAACCTGGCGACCGACGGGCACCGGCCGGTCCGGATGACCGTCGACTTCGTGCACGTGACCGCGGGGGCCAAGGCCCCGGTGAGTACGCCGTCGGCCGCGCCGTCCCCATCGGCATCGCCGGCCGCGCCGCATGCCGCCGCCTGGAAGGCGTACACGAACTACCACGCCGGCGACCTGGTGACCTTCCGCGGCGCGACCTACCGGGTCAAGCAGAACCACACGGCGTTGCCCGATTGGACACCGAAGGCCGTGCCCGATCTCTTCGAGAAGGTGTAGATCCGCCGGTTCCGGAACCAGTCCTTATTGACTGACGACCGTCAATCTTTAAAGACTGCTAAGAGGTTGTCACCACCTCTTCCCCCGGAGGTATCCCCATGCGCATCGCGCGAATGTTCCTCGCCGCGGCCGTGGTCGCGACGGCACTCACCGGAAGCTTCGCCACGACCTCCCGCAACGACACGGCCGAGGCCGCGGCCGGGCCGGTCACCTGGTCCGACGAGTTCAACGCGGCGGCCGGCACCCCGATCGACGGATCCAAGTGGAAGTTCGACACCGGCGGCAGCGGCTGGGGCAACAACGAGCTGGAGTACTACACCAACTCGACCCGCAACGTCGTCCAGGACGGCCAGGGACACCTGGCGATCACCGCGCGCCGGGAGAACCCGGCCGGGTATCAATGCCACTACGGCACCTGCCAGTACACCTCGGGCCGCGTTCTGACCGCGGACAAGTTCTCGCAGACGTACGGCCGGTTCGAGGCCAGCATCAAGATCCCCAAGGGTCAGGGCATCTGGCCGGCGTTCTGGATGCTCGGCGGCAACAACTGGCCCACCACCGGCGAGATCGACATCATGGAGAACGTCGGCAACCAGCCGAACACGGTGTACGGGACGATCCACGGCCCGGGCTACTCCGGCTCCGGTGGCATCGGCGGCAACCGGTCCATCGGCTCGGCGCTCGGCGACGCGTTCCACCAGTACGCGGTGGAGTGGTCGCCGAACCTGATCGTCTGGTACCTGGACAACCAGGAGTACTTCCGCGTCACCCCGGCCAGCCTCGGCGGCCGGCAGTGGGTCTACGACCACCCGTTCTTCATGATCCTCAACGTGGCCGTCGGCGGGTACTGGCCGGGCAACCCCGACGGCAGCACCGTCTTTCCGCAGACCATGCTGGTCGACTGGGTGCGGGTGTCGGCCTGGAACGGCGGCACCACCCCGCCCCCGTCCGGCTCCAGCATGCTCAAGAGCAGCCTGAGCGGCCGGTGCATCGACATCCCGGGCGCCAACCCGGTGGACGGCGCACGCCTGCAGACCTACGACTGCAACGGCACGGCCGCCCAGCAGTGGACCTTCGCCGGCGACGGGACGCTGCGCGCCATGGGCAAGTGCATGGACCCGGCCGGCGGCGCGCTGGCCAACGGCACGCCGATCCAGCTGGTCACCTGCAACGGCAA
>NZ_CAKUCL010000104.1 GCF_934643405.1 uncultured Actinoplanes sp. | reverse complement strand
TACCCGGCGATCAACGTGACGTCCTCGCAGACCCTCAACGCGGCTCTCCAGGGCTTCGCCGAGGCCGGCAGCGACGGCATCGTGCAGATCTCCACCGGTGGCGCCGAGTACGCGTCCGGCCCGACCATCAAGAACATGGTCACCGGCGCGGTAGCGCTCGCCGAGTACGCCACCGAGGTTGCCAAGAACTACCCGGTCAACATCGCGCTGCACACCGACCACTGCCCGAAGGACAAGCTGGACAAGTACGTGCGCCCGCTGCTCGCGATCAGCAAGGAGCGCGTGGCGAACGGCAAGGCGCCGCTGTTCCAGTCGCACATGTGGGACGGCTCGGCTGTGCCGGTCGACGAGAACCTGCAGATCGCCGAGGAACTGCTGAAGGACGCCGCGGCCGCGCACATCATCCTCGAGATCGAGGTCGGCGTGGTCGGTGGCGAGGAGGACGGCGTCTCCGCCGCGATCGACGACAAGCTGTACTCGACCGTCGAGGACGGCATGGCCACCGCCGCCGCTCTGGGCCTGGGCGAGAAGGGCCGGTACATGACCGCCCTGACCTTCGGCAACGTGCACGGCGTCTACAAGCCGGGCAACGTGAAGCTGCGTCCCGAGATCCTCAAGGAGATCCAGGACGCGGTCGGCGCGAAGTACGGCAAGGAGAAGCCGTTCGACCTGGTCTTCCACGGCGGCTCGGGCTCGCTGCTCTCGGAGATCCACGGCGCCCTGGACTACGGCGTGGTCAAGATGAACATCGACACCGACACGCAGTATGCGTTCACCCGTCCGGTGGCGGCGCACATGTTCACCAACTACGACGGCGTTCTCAAGGTGGACGGCGAGGTCGGCAACAAGAAGCAGTACGACCCGCGCGCCTGGGGCAAGCTGGCCGAGGCCGGCATGGCGCAGCGCATCGTCGAGGCCTGCGAGAACCTGCGCTCGACCGGCACCACCCTCTCGAAGTAATCGTCGCGTGAAGGCCGGTCCCTGGAGAGGGGACCGGCCTTTCTCGTGTTGCGGTGTTACTCAGAGGTATGGGTACGATCGTCCGATCCTGAACGGAGATCATGATCGTGCTCGGTATCGAAGGCTATGAACCGGCGTGGCATCACGACGCCGAGGCCCTCGCTGCCGTTCACCGCAACAGGTTTGTGCGGCTCATCGGGCGTACCCTGCAGTCGAGCTGGCTGATGTGGGACATGGCGGAACGAGGCTGGTTCGCGGACGGCCCGGTGATCCTCGACTTTGGAATCACCCACGTGGAGATTACCCACCGTAAGTTCGACGAGTGTGCGATCACGTGGGACCAGATCGACCTCAACGTGCCGATCGACTGGTACGAGCACTTCGACTGGCGGCCCGATCCGCACGCGGCGTTGCGCAACGCGCGCGGTCGCGTGCTGCGCGCGGTCAACATCATCGAGCTGATCACGGTGGCGGACTGGCGGCCGCGGATCCTGCACGCGGTCGAGTTCCTGTTCGAGGGCGCGCGGCTGGCGATCTACAACGCGATGGACGAGAACGGCCTCACCGACGTGCCGGAGAACGATCTGCCCGTCACGAACTGGCGGCGCGTGCACGTCGCTTAGTTGCCCTCCAGCGCGGCCATCGCCACGTCCAGCGAGTCGGTCACCACGATCAGATGCGACTGGTCGCCGTGCGGTGACTTCGCGAGCAGCGGCCGCAGCAGCGCTTCCACCGGGAGCTCACGCCAGTGCTCGACGCCCAGGAAGACGAAGGCGCCGGACGGGCCGTCGGTCTGATAGAAGGTCTTCGTCGCCGCCTGGAAGATCTCCTGCACCGTCCCCGCCCAGCCCGGCGCGAAGACGATGCCACCGCGGGAAAGCCGCAAGATCGAGTCTTCCCGTACGGCGTTGGAGAAGTACTTTCCGATCTGACCGGCGAACAGGTTCGCGGGCTCGTGCCCGTAGAGCCACGTGGGCAGGGCGAGCCCACCATGCCGTAGCCGGCCGACCACATCGGTGACCGCGGCCGGCGGGGCCGGATAGGTCTTGCGCACCGCGATCGCCGCCGCGGTGTACGGGTCGTGATCCGCGAAGTGCGGCGCGGCCGACAGCATGTCGATCGCCTTCTGCAGCTGCGGCGCCGGGCGTGCCGCGAAGTAGGCGCCGAGGTTGGCCGCCTCCATCACGCCCGGGCCGCCGCCGGTGACCACGAGCCGGCCGAGCGAGGCGAGACGCCAGGCCAGCGTGGCCGCCATGCGGTAGGCGGCCGAGCCGCGCGGCGCCGCGTGGCCGCCCATGATCCCGACCGCCTTCCGCCCGTGATGCCCGCGCTGGGCGGCCCAGGCGGCGAGGGCCTTGAACAGCGCGTTGTCGATTCCGGCGTCGTGCAGCCGCTGGGCGAGCGCCTCGCGGATGTCCGGGGCGGCGCCACCGTGCGTGACGAAGTGCTCGTAGACCTGGGTGTCGTACATCCCGGCGAACCCGTCCTGGGCGAAACCGAAGGAGAGGTCTTCCGGGCTGTAGAGCGTCGCCGGGTGCGTCGGATAGGGCCGGGCCTCGAACGGCGGCACCAGGTGCGCGCCCCGCCGGATCAGGTCGATCTCGACGTCGTCGTCCGCGAGCCGGCAGCCCACGAACAGGGTGTCGCGCACGTCGACCCCGGTGAAATCGGGCGGGTCGAGGTCGAGCCGCAGCCCGAGAATGACCAGCCCGGCGAGCGAGCGACGTGCGAAGTGCAGGTCGAACTCGGCACGAGACTCAATTTCCAGAGCCGTGGAGTCGAACGGACCTTCGCCGCCGAGCACGGGCTGTAACGGATCACCGGGCATGAACCGTAGGGTATCCAGCGGCGGGATCACCGTTCCGCTTCGGGCGACCGGGGGCGGCCCGGCCGGAATTCCTGCGGGTGGGGCCGGTTGAATAGGGGCATGCAGAATCTCCTTCCCGAGCCCCCGGCCACCCTGCTGCCCGCCGACGCGGAGGCCGAGAAGGCCCTCGCCGGGGCCGAAGAGACCGGAACCGCCGCCGCTTACAAGGCCGTCGCCGCGGCACACCCGGCGTTCAGCGGCGGCTGGGCCGCTCTCGCCGCTGACGCGCTGGCCGCCGGCGAGCCGGTCACCGCCTACGCCTACGCCCGCACCGGGTACCACCGCGGCCTCGACGCCCTGCGCCGCAACGGCTGGAAGGGCCACGGTCCGGTGCCCTGGTCGCACGAGCCCAACCGGGGCTTTCTCCGCTGCCTGCACACCCTCTCGCTGGCCGCCGCCGAGATCGGCGAGGCCGACGAGGCCGCGCGTTGCGCCCAGTTCCTCCGCGACAGCGACCCGGCCGCGGCCGACGCCCTGACCTGAGCCGCCCGCGTTTCCCGGCTGCGGCCGAGCCGCCTCGGCGCAACTCCCCACACGTGCCGTTCACCGTGTGGGGAGTTGTCAGAGGCCCTCGGCCACCGCGGCGGCGATCTTCAGCCACGCGTCCTTGGTGTTGTTCGACAGCTGGCCGTACCGCAACGGCTCGCCCGAGTCGATCAGCTTCTCGTAGGGCGCCAGCAGGACCGCTCTCGTCCGGGCGGCGAAGTGGCGCTGGATCGCGGGCAGGTCGATGTCCTTGCGGGTCGGGGGCATCGAGACGACGCTGACCGCCTGACGGACCAGGCGCTGGCGGCCGGTCTGTTCCAAGTGGTCGAGCATGCGCGCGGCGGTCTCGGCCGAGTCGTTCCGGGCGGACATGGTGATCACCAGCTGGTCGGTGGCGTCCATGGCGGCCTGCCAGTTCTGCGCCCGTACGTTGTTGCCGGTGTCCACGAAGATCAGCTTGTAGAAGCGGCTGACGATCTCGCGGATCTCACCGAACGCGTCGGCCGTGAGCATCTCGCCGGCGGTAGCCGACTCGTCGGAGGCGAGTACGTCGAACATGCCCTCGCCCTGGGCGCGGACATACTGCGAGAGGTCGCCGACGCGGCCGTGCGCGCCACGGAACAGGTGCAGGTCGCGCATCATGTCGCGGACCGTACGGGCGTGGAAGTCCTGCTGCGCCCGCATGCCCAGAGTGCCCTGGGTCTCGTTGTTGTCCCAGGCCAGCACGTACCCTCCGCGCTTCTGACCGAACGTCATCGCCAGCAGCAGCACGGCGACCGTCTTGCCGGCGCCGCCCTTCGGATTGACCACGGTCACCTGACGCAGGCCGCCGAAGTTGCGGCGGACCATCTCGATGTCCTGTTTGTACTCGATCTCGCGCTTGCCCGGGGCGAGCCGCACCAGGCCCATCGTGCCCTTGGTGAGCAGCGCCCGGGCGCCCATGGTGGCGACGGGCTCGGCGGGCTTGGCCATCCGGCGGCGGGCGAACTCCTCGGCGGTCGGTGTGCCGTCCGAGACCCACGGCAGGTCTTGGAACGGGTCGGCCGGAGGCGCGGGCTGCTGCGGGGCAGGGGCCGATGCCTGCTGCATCCGCGAAGGCGGCGGCGTGGGCGGGAAGGGGCCCGGCGGCGCGGTTGGCGGAGCGGAGGCCGGCGGGAGGGGATTCGCCGGCGGCGCGGTCTGCGGGTACGGCTTGGGCGGGAAGGGGGGCGGCGACGCCGTGGGCTCCGGCGGCCGGGGGACCGCGGCGGGAAGGGGGCGATGCGGCGGCTGTGACCACGGTGAGTCCGGCGCACTGGGCGCAGCGGGGTCGGGCTCCGCGGGCGAGCCCAGGGCCGGCGATCCGGCGGGCGCGCTCCCGTTGAGGGCCGGCGGCTCGAGGTTGGGCCAGGCCTGGGTGGGGGTGAACTGCCGCGGCACCGGGATGGCGCGCGGTGGTGGCACCGGCACGGCCGGTGGTGGTGCGGTG
The DNA here is from genome assembly GCF_934643405.1 of uncultured Actinoplanes sp. Taxonomy (GTDB): domain Bacteria; phylum Actinomycetota; class Actinomycetes; order Mycobacteriales; family Micromonosporaceae; genus Actinoplanes. The sequence continues at coordinate 18,170 of NZ_CAKUCL010000104.1, read as the reverse complement.
GGCACGGCCGGTGGTGGGGCCGGGTGCGGGACGGGCTTGCCGCCGTGGATCGGGGTCGGCGGTTCCTCCGGTGTCCACAGCGGTTCCACATCCCGGTCGGGCGGTGGCGTCGGAGTGCCTGGGACGTAGACGCGCTCGGCGTTCTCGTCCTCCACGGATGCGACCTCCCCGCTCGAACTACCGGTGTCACCTCACCCTGGCACAGAAGGTCAGCTCGCGTACACCGCCCAGGCGCCGGCCTCGGTCCACCAGGACCGCTTGCGGTTCATCGATCCCGCGACGCCGTCGTCGAGGAACTGCAACTCACCGTCGCGGGGCAGCACGGACACCGCACGCCCCCGCGCCCGGCGAACCTCCACCCGTACCCGCGTACCCCGGAACCGCTGCTGGACGACCTGCGGGACCGCGACCGCCACCTCGACCGACCCGTCCGCCGGGTTGCCCTCGGCGAGCAGGCGGAAGCCGTCGAACTCGGCGTACCCGCCGGCGTTGCCGACCGCGCAGGCCAGGACCGGCTCGGTGCCGTCGGTGAGCACCGCGTCGTCGACCTCGACCCGGCCGCGCCACGGCACCGCCCGGCCTTCGTCGTCCGACCCGCCGATCAGCGCGCCGTCGATGGTGACCGAGCCGCCGTCGTTGCGCAGCAGGTCGAGCCGTCGCACCGAACCGTTCAGCACCGCCGAAGCCACCGCCGCCGGCGTGCGCGGCAGGCCGAGCTGAGCACCGAGATCGGTGGTCGAGGACGGGTCGAGCGGCAGCAGCGCCAAGGGCGGGAGGTCGGGAACGGTCCGATTGGTGGCCAGGTCGGCCGGACGCTTGCTCGGCGGCGGGGCGTACCGGCGGACGAGCCGGCGCACGACGGCGCGCAACTGACCGTCGGTGGCTGTCGCGACGACCAGCCGCGTCTTGCTGTCCGGGTCGGGCCAGGCCAGGCCGTCCGGACGGGGCGGGCCGTCGAAGCGGGCGAGCACCTCGTCGATCTCCTGGTCGGACCCGGCGACCACGGTCTCGACCCGGGCGCCGGCCGCGGTCAGCGCGTCCGCGCACTGCAGCACGGGCACGCGCGGGGCGCACGACACGGTGGAGCATCCGGCGCACGAGGCGCCGCAGGCACCCGCCGACCCGGTGCCCTCCGCCAAACTGAGCAGCACTACGTCGTACATGAGATCAGTCTCCGCTCAGCACCGAGTGACGCTCGATGACCGCCTCGCGACCGGGGCCGACGCCCACGATCGAGATGCGCGCCCGGATGCGCTGCTCGACGAACTCGACGAAGTTCTGCGCCTCCTTCGGCAGGTCGTCGAAGCTGCGGCAGCCGGAGATGTCCTGTTTCCAGCCGGGCAGGGTCTCGTAGATCGGCACGGCGTGGTGGAAGTCGGTCTGGTTCACCGGCATCTCGTCGTGCCGTACGCCGTTGACCTCGTACGCCACGCAGACCGGGATCTCGTCCAAACCGTCGTAATTGTCCAACTTGGTCAACGCGAAGTCGGTGACCCCGTTGATCCGCTGCGCGTACCGGCCGATGACCAGGTCGAGCCAGCCGATCCGGCGCGGGCGGCCGGTCGTGGTCCCGTACTCGTGGCCGACCTCGCGCAGATAGTCACCGAACTTGTCGTGCAGCTCGGTCGGGAACGGGCCCTCGCCGACCCGGGACGTGAACGCCTTGAGCACCGCCACCACCCGGTCGATCCGGGTGGGCGGGATGCCGGAGCCGGTGCAGGCGCCGCCCGCGGTCGCGTTCGAGCTGGTCACGAACGGGTACGTGCCGTGATCCACGTCGAGCAGCGTGGCCTGCCCCGCCTCGCAGAGCACGACCTTGCCCTCGTCCAGTGCCTCGGAGAGCTCGAGCGCGGTGTCCGCCACGTAGGGCCGCAGCCTCTCCGCGTACGAAAGGAGCTCCTTGACCACCTCGTCGGGCTTGACCGCCTGACGGTTGTAGATCTTGGTGAGCACCTGGTTCTTGAAGCCGAGCGCCGCCTCGACCTTCTGCCGCAGGATCGAGGAGTCGAAGAGGTCCTGCACGCGGACGCCGAGCCGGTTCATCTTGTCGGCATAGGTCGGGCCGATGCCGCGACCGGTCGTGCCGATCCGGCGTGCACCCAGGTACCGCTCGCTGACCTTGTCGAGTGAGCGGTTGTACGACGCGATGACGTGCGCGTTCGCGCTGACCCGCAGCCGCGACGTGTCGATGCCGCGTGCCTCGAGCCCGTCGATCTCCTCGAACAGCACGCCGAGGTCGACCACCACGCCGTTGCCGATCACCGGGATCACACCGGGGGTCAGGATGCCGCTCGGCAGCAGGTGCAGGGCGTACTTCTCCCCGTTGATCACCACGGTGTGACCCGCGTTGTTGCCGCCGTTGAACTTGACCACGTAATCGAGCCGGTCACCCAGCAGGTCAGTGGCTTTGCCCTTGCCCTCGTCGCCCCATTGGGCGCCGACCAACACGATCACCGGCACTTCTGTGACGCCTTCCGTCGGTACGTACTGCTCGTGTACTCGGCGGAGCCCGGGTACTGCCGAAGTTTACGCGACGTCCCTGGTGTGCGACGTGCGGAAGCGACCGCCGGTAGGATCGGCGGCCGTGCGCGTACTTCTGATCGGGTCCGGCGGGCGGGAACACGCCCTCGCCGTCGGGCTCGCCGCCGACCCGTCCGTCGACTTCCTCGCCGCCGCCCCGGGCAATCCCGGCATCGCCCAGGTCGCCGAGCTGCACGAGGTGACGGCGACGGACCCGGCCGCGGTCGCCGCGCTCGCCGTGGATCTCGCCGCCGATCTCGTGGTGGTCGGACCGGAGGCCCCTCTCGTCGCCGGGGTGGCCGACGCCGTACGCGCGAAGGGAATCGCCTGTTTCGGGCCGAGTGCCGCGGCCGCCCGGCTGGAGGGGTCGAAGGCGTTCGCGAAGGAGGTCATGGCCGCCGCCGGGGTGCCGACCGCGCGTTCCTACGACTGCGCCGACGAGGACGCGGTGGCCCGGGCCCTCGACGATCTCGGCGCGCCGTACGTGGTGAAGAACGACGGTCTCGCCGCCGGCAAGGGTGTCGTGGTCACCGATTCGCTCGACGCCGCCAAGAAGCATGCCGCGGACTGCGGCAAGGTCGTGATCGAGGAGTACCTGCCGGGCCCGGAGGTCTCCCTCTTCGTGGTCACCGACGGCACGGCGGCGGTCCCGCTGATGCCGGCCCAGGACTTCAAGCGCCTGGCGGACGGCGATGCCGGTCCGAACACCGGAGGCATGGGTGCGTACGCCCCGCTCAGCTGGGCGCCGCACGATCTGGTGCCGCGGGTGATGCGCGAGACGGTGGAGCCGACGCTGGCCGAGATGCGCCGCCGGGGCACGCCGTTCGCCGGCCTGCTCTACGTCGGGCTGGCGCTCACCCCCGACGGTCCCAAGGTCATCGAGTTCAACGCGCGCTTCGGCGACCCGGAGACCCAGGTGGTGCTCGCGCTGCTGGAGACGCCGCTGGCCGGTCTGCTGCTGGCGGCCGCGAACGGCACGCTGGCCGGTCACCCGCCGCTGCGCTGGCACGAGGGCGCGGCGGTCACGGTGGTGGTGGCAAGTGCCGGCTACCCCGGTACGCCGCGGACCGGTGACGTGCTGGAAGGTGCCGAGGCTCCGGGCGTCATCCACGCCGGCACCGCCCGTCGCGACGACGGCGCCCTGGTCTCGGCCGGCGGCCGCGTCCTGAGCGTGACGGCGGTGGGCCCCGACCTGGCCGCCGCTCGCGACTCGGCTTACGCCCTGGTGGACGGCGTGCGCTTGGACGGCGCCCAATTCCGTACGGACATCGCGCTCGCCGCCGTGGAAGGCCGGATCCGCCTGTGACGGTGGGCCGGATCGTCCGGCCCACCGTCGACGCGTGTCAGGCCTTGGGGATGTCGAAGAGCTTGGCCACGTTGGCGGCCAGGGCCAGGTCGCCCTTGGCCTTGATCTTGCCGGTCATGAACATCATCATCGGGTTGCCGTCGCCGGAGACGACCTTGAGGAAGGTCACCGGATCCATGGTCATGGCCAGCTTCGGGTCACGGGCGGGCTGGTTGGTGACCGTGCAGGCGCCGTTCTCGATCACCGTCTCGTAGGTGTCGCTCGCGCCGCCGGCGCCGCCGGTGATGATCCAGTGGATGACCGCCTGGGTGTTGCCCGCCTTGTCGGCGCGGAACAGCGTCGGCATGCGGTTGAAGACCTCGTCGAGAATCTTCGCGCGCGCGTCGCCGGCCATCACCTCGGCGAGCTTCGAGTCGGGCGTCGTCTTGACGAGCTGAGCGAACTCCTTCGGGCCGATCGAGCTGAGCGACTCCGGGTTGAAATCAGTCATCATGGACCTTTCGGACGGGATAGCTAGCTACTCGCCAGTAACAATAGCGACAACGCCGCTTCTTTGTGCAGTGTGCCACCCCCGCATCGCCGCTCCGGCCACCGCCGAGCCGGATACGGGGCAGTGGATCGAGACCAAAAGTGAAAGCCTCTCCGAACGCGTTTGTTCGAGATGGAGAGTCATGAGCGCCCTGGCACCACTGCGGCACGTTCCGTTCCGGTTCTTCATCGCCGGCCGCACGGTGAATGCGCTGGGCAACGCCTTCGCGCCGATCGCCCTGGCCTTCGCCGTCATCGACCTGACCGGCTCGGCCACCGACCTGGGCCTGGTGGTGGGCGCGCGCACCCTGAGCAACGTTCTCTTCCTGCTGTTCGGCGGGGTGCTCGCCGACCGCATGCCCAAGCACCTGCTGATGGTCGGCGCGAGCATCGCCGCCGCCGTCACCCAGGGCCTGGTCGCCACCCTGGTGCTCACCCACACCGCGACGATTCCGTTGCTCATCGGCCTGAGCGCGGTCAACGGGATGGTGTCGGCCCTGGCCCTGCCGGCCAGCGCCTCGATCCTGCCCGCGACGGTGCCGGCCGAGATGCGCCAGCAGGCCAACGCGGTGAATCGGTTGTCGCTGAACGCGGCGGCGATCGTCGGCGCTCCGGTCGCCGGCGCGGTGGTCGCGGTGATCGGCCCGGGCGCCGGGATCGCGGTGGACGCGGTGACGTTCGCGGTGTCCGGCCTCTGTTTCCTGCCGTTGCGGGCGGTCGCGCGGCCCCGTGCCGCGGACGGCGGGTCCAGCCGGTCGAATGTGCTCGCCGACCTCCGTACCGGGTGGTCGGAATTTCGTTCCCGCACCTGGCTGTGGGTGGTGGTGGCCGGCTTCTGCGTGCTGAACGCGGGCTGGGGCGGTGGGCTGTTCATCCTCGGGCCGGTGGTGGCCGACGAGACGATCGGGCGTCGCGCCTGGGGGCTGGTGCTCGCCGCGCAGACCGCCGGGATGATCGCCGGCGGCGTGATCGCGTTGCGGCTGCGGGCGCGGCGGCTGCTCTACTTCGGCGTCTTCAGCTGCGTGTTCCTCGGCCTGCCGGTGTTGTTGCTGGGCAGCTATCCGCACCTCTGGGCGCTCGTGCTCGGCGCGCTGGTCGCCGGGGTGGCGCTGGAGCAGTTCGGCGTCGCGTGGGAGACGACGATGCAGGAGCATGTGCCGGCGGACAAACTCGCGCGGGTCTACTCCTACGACATGGTCGGCTCGTTCTTGGCGATCCCGGTCGGCCAGGTGGCGATCGGGCCCATCGCGCACGCGGCCGGCCTGGAACCCACGCTGATCGGTGCCGCGGGCCTCACCCTGCTGGCCACGCTCGGCATGCTCAGCAGTCGATCCGTTCGCACGCTGCGCCACGAGCTGCCGCAGCGAGGCCCGAAAACCGCTGTGCAGAGCGTGGAACAATCTGTCGCGTGACAATCCCGAACGTCCTCGCCGCTCGCTATGCCTCCGCCGATCTGGTCGCCCTCTGGTCACCGGAGGAGAAGATCCGGATAGAGAGGCGGCTCTGGCTTGCCGTCCTGCGCGCACAGCGCGACCTCGGCGTGTCCGTGCCGGCCGGCGCCATCGAGGCGTACGAGTCGGTGCTGGATCAGGTCGACCTGGGCTCGATCGCCGCACGCGAGCGGGTGACCAGGCACGACGTGAAGGCGCGGATCGAGGAGTTCAGCGCGCTCGCCGGCTTCGAGCAGATCCACAAGGGCATGACCTCGCGGGACCTGACCGAGAACGTGGAGCAGCTGCAGATCCGGGCGTCGCTGCTGCTGATCCGTGAGCGCGTCGTGGCCACCCTGGCCCGGCTCGCCGCGCTCGCCGTGGAGCATTCCGACCTGGTGATGACCGGGCGCTCGCACAACGTCGCCGCGCAGGCCACGACGCTCGGCAAGCGGTTCGCCTCGGCGGCCGAGGAACTGCTGGTGGCGTACGAAAGACTTGATGATCTGATCGGTCGGTATCCGCTGCGCGGCATCAAGGGCCCGGTCGGCACCGCGGCGGACCAGCTCGATCTGCTGGAGGGCGACTTCGAGGCGCTGGCCACGCTGGAGCAGCGGGTGGCCGCGCACCTCGGCTTCAACCGGGTGCTGACCAGCGTCGGGCAGGTCTATCCGCGGTCGCTCGACTTCGACGTGGTCTCGGCACTCGCGCAGATCGTCGCCGGTCCGTCCTCGCTGGCCACCACGATCCGGCTGATGGTCGGCCAGGAACTGGTGACCGAGGGCTTCAAGCCGGGCCAGGTCGGTTCGTCGGCGATGCCGCACAAGATGAACACGCGCTCGTCGGAGCGGGTCAACGGTCTCGCCGTGATCGTCCGGGGTTACCTGTCGATGGTCGGCGAGCTGGCCGGCGACCAGTGGAACGAGGGCGACGTGTCCTGCTCGGTCGTGCGACGGGTCGCGCTGCCGGACGCGTTCTTCGCCACCGACGGGCTGTTCCAGACGTTCCTCACGGTGCTGGACGAGTTCGGCGCCTACCCCGCGGTGATCGCCCGCGAGCTGGACCGGTTCCTGCCGTTCCTCGCCACCACCAAGATCCTGGTGGCCGCCGTGCGCAAGGGTGTCGGCCGCGAGGTGGCACACGAGGTGATCAAGGAGCACGCCGTCGCGGTGGCGCTCGCCATGCGGGAGAAGGGCGCGGCGGTCAACGACCTGTTCGACCGGCTGGCCGGCGACGACCGGCTGAAGCTGAGCCGGGGCGAGATCGACACCTTGGTGGCCGACCGGGCCGCGTTCGTCGGTGCGGCGCCGTCGCAGGTGCGCGCGGTGGCCGATCGGATCGCGGCGATCGTGGCGGCACATCCGGCCGCGGCCGGTTACGCGCCGGCGCCGATTCTCTGACGTTGAGCCGCCGGGGTGCGGCGGAGCTCGACCCTCGCGCCGCACCCCAGCGGAAGCCGGTGGTTCGCGCCGGACGACGGTGGGGGCGACCGTCGCCGGCGCATCGGAGATCGATGTCCTTACGGTACGCACCGGTAGCAACACGGCCTACAGTCCAGTTGACACATATCACCATGTGATGACGTCGACATCAGTTGAAGCCTTGAGTGTCCCGGTGTCCGAGATCACCGGCCAGATTGCCTGCTCAGCGTGGTGGACGTCGCTCTGCCGACACCGGGCGACGGTCCCGTTCCGCGCTCGGCAAGGTAGGCTCCACGTGCTCACAACTATCAGTCAGGAGTGCCCGTGGCTCGCGTCGTGGTCGACGTCATGCTCAAGCCGGAGATCCTCGACCCGCAGGGCCAGGCGGTTGCGAACGCGCTGCCCCGGCTCGGCGTCAACGATGTCTCCTCGGTCCGCATCGGCCGGCGGATCGAGATCGAGTTCGAAGGCGAACCGGATCTCGAGCGTACGCGCGAGATCGCCGACAGACTTCTCGCCAACCCGGTGATCGAGGATTTCGACATCCACGTCGTGGATGGCGCGGCGGCGGAGGTCGCCTGACCATGCGGATCGGTGTGGTCACCTTCCCGGGCTCGCTGGACGACGGGGACGCGGCCCGGGCCGCGCGCATCGCCGGCGCCGAGGCGGTCCGCCTGTGGCACGGCGACGCCGACCTCCAGGGGGTCGACGCCGTGGTGCTGCCCGGCGGTTTCTCCTACGGGGACTATCTGCGCTGCGGCGCGATCGCGCGTTTCGCCCCGGCGATGGAGTCGATCGTCGACGCCGCCCGCGGCGGCATGCCGGTGCTGGGCATCTGCAACGGATTCCAGATTCTCTGCGAGGCGCACCTTCTTCCCGGCGCGCTCACCCGCAACCAGCATCTGCACTTCCGCAACCGCGACCAGTTCCTGCGCGTCGAGTCCACGGATACCGCGTGGACCAGCAGCTACGCCACCGGCCAGGAACTCCTCATCCCGGTCAAGAACGGCGAGGGCTGCTACGTCGCGGACCAGCCGACGCTGGACGCGCTCGAGGCCGAGGGCCGGGTCGTCGCCCGATACATCCGGGGCAACCCGAACGGCTCGCAGCGCGACATCGCGGCGATCACCAACGAGGCCGGAAACGTTGTCGGCATCATGCCGCACCCGGAACACGCGGTGGAGGCGCTGACCGGTCCGTCGCTGGACGGGCTCGGCTTCTTCACCTCCGTCCTGCGGGCCCTGGCCGGGGCGTCCGCGGATGGCCAGCACGCAGGGGGACAGTGATGACCACGCAGCCGGACACGGCGACCAGCGGCGCCGACGAGCTGCCGCAGGCGCCGAAGACGGGCGGCTTCGCCGCCACCGACGTCCTGGTGAACGAGTTCGACGGCGGGCCCGACACGGTGCAGCGCGCCATCCACACCGCGGATGAACTGCAGCCGCACGCCGAGCTGGGCCTCAAGGACGACGAGTACGACCGGATCCGCCAGATCCTCGGCCGGCGCCCGACGGCGTCCGAGCTCGCGATGTACTCGATCATGTGGAGCGAGCACTGCTCGTACAAGTCGAGCAAGGTGCACCTGCGCCAGTTCGGCGAGAAGACGCCGCAGAACACCCGGATGCTGGCCGGCATCGGCGAGAACGCCGGCGTCGTGCAGATCTCCGACGACCTCGCGGTCACCTTCAAGGTCGAGTCGCACAACCACCCGAGCTTCGTCGAGCCGTACCAGGGCGCCGCGACCGGCGTCGGCGGCATCGTCCGCGACATCCTCGCCATGGGCGCCCGGCCGATCGCGGTGATGGACCCGCTGCGGTTCGGCGCGGCCGACCATCCGGACACCGCGCGGGTGCTGCCCGGCGTGGTGGCCGGCATCGGTGGTTACGGCAACTGCCTGGGCCTGCCCAACATCGGCGGCGAGATCGTGTTCGACCCGACCTACCAGGGCAACCCGCTGGTGAACGCGCTGAGCATCGGCGTGCTCCCGGTCGAGCGGCTGCAGCACAAGGAAGCGGCCGGCATCGGCAACATCGTCGTGCTGCTCGGCGCGCGCACCGGCCGCGACGGCATCGGCGGTGTGTCCGTGCTCGCGTCCGCGACCTTTGACGAGGAGGCCGAGCAGCGCCGCCCGTCGGTGCAGGTCGGCGACCCGTTCATGGAGAAGCTGCTGATCGAGAGCTGCCTCGAGCTGTACGACGCCGGCCTGGTCGCCGGCATCCAGGATCTCGGCGGCGCGGGCCTGACCTGCGCGCTCACCGAGACCGCGGCCGCGGCCGGCACCGGCATGCGGGTGTGGCTCGAGCGGGTGCCCCTGCGCGAGGCCTCGATGTCGCCCACCGAGATCCTGGCCAGCGAGTCGCAGGAGCGGATGCTCCTGATCGTCACCCCGGAGAACCTCGAGAAGGTCCTGGCCGTCGCCGAGAAGTGGGGCGTCTGGGCCACCGCGATCGGCGAGGTCACCCCGCCCGAGCAGGACGGTTCGCCGGGCCGGCTGGTGATCAGCTGGAACGACCACGTCGTGGTGGACGTACCGCCCGGCTCGCTCGCCGACGACGGCCCGGTCTACGCCCGGCCGCTCCGCGAGCCCGCCGACCTGATCCTGCTCCAGGCGGACAAGGCGGAGACGCTGCCGCGCCCGTCGACCGGCGACGAGCTGCGCGCGACGGTGCTGCGGATGGCCGCCTCGCCGAACCTGGCGGACAAGACCTGGGTCACCGAGCAGTACGACCGGTACGTGCTGGGCAACACCGTGCTGGCCCAGCCCGAGGACTCCGGCGTGCTGCGCATCGACGAGGAGAGCGGCCTCGGCGTCGCGCTCTCGGTCGACGGCAACGGGCGCTTCGCGCGGCTCGATCCGTACGAGGGTGCCCGTCTCGCCCTCGCCGAGGCATACCGGAACGTGGCCGTCACCGGCGCCGAACCGGTCGCGGTCACCGACTGCCTGAACTTCGGATCGCCCGAGGACCCGGCCGTGATGTGGCAGTTCGCCGAGGCCGTGCGCGGTCTCGCGGACGGGTGCCAGCAGCTCGGCACCCCGGTGACCGGCGGCAACGTCAGCTTCTACAACCAGACCGGCGCCGCGGCGATCCACCCGACCCCGGTGGTCGGCGTGCTCGGCGTCTTCGACGACGTGGCCCGCCGGGTACCGATGGGCTTCCCGTGGCCGAACGCCGCCGAGGGCGACCTGCTCTTCCTGCTCGGCGACACCGAGGTCGAGCTGTCCGGCTCCGAGTGGGCCTGGGTGACGCACGGACACCTCGGCGGGCGTCCGCCCAAGGTGGACCTGGCCAAGGAGCAGCGGCTGGGCGCGCTGATGGCCCGGGCCTCGCAGTCCGGCCTGGTCAGCGCCGCGCACGACCTCTCCGACGGCGGTCTTTCCCAGGTTCTGGTGGAGAGCTGCCTGCGGGGCAACGTCGGCGCTCGGATCTCGCTGCCGGAGGACGGCAAGTCCGCGTTCGTGTACCTGTTCAGCGAGTCGACCGGCCGCGCGCTGGTCGCGGTGCCGCGCGGGCACGACAAGGCGTTCGTCGCTCTTACTTCCGAGTACGGCGTGACCTGCACCCCGGTCGGCACGACGACCCAGGAGCCGGTCCTCGAGGTGCGCGACGAGTTCGCGATCCCGCTGGACGAGGTTCGTGAGGCGTGGTCGGCGACGCTGCCCGCGCTGTTCGGCGGGGCGGCCGAGCTGGCGAACCGGCACGGCGACCCGGAGCACGCGGCCGACCCGACCGCGCCGGTCGGCCAGGACCGCGGCGACGAGGTGCTGGCGACGGCGGCCGCGGGCGCGGCCATGGAGACCGCGGCCCCGATCGAGGCGGACGGCATCCCGGCCGCCGCGGTGGCCCAGATCAAGGAGCCGGTTCCGGCCGAGTCGGAGGAGGGCACGCCGGGCGGACCGATCGCCTGACAAACGACATCGGCCCCGCCCCCGATCAAGGGGGCGGGGCCGATTTTTGTCGTTGCCCGGGTCAGTTGTCCCAGTCGGAGGGGCGGCGCTGGCTCGGACGGGACTGTCCACCGTAGCCACCACGCTGGTCGTAACCGGCCTGGTCATCGGGCTCGCGGTAGCCACCGCCGTTGGGGTCGCCGTACTGGCCGCCCCGCTGGTCGTAGCCGCCCTGGTCGCCGTAGCCGGCGCCGCCGCCGTACTGGCCGCCTTGGCCGCCGCCGTAGTTCCCGCCGGCCGGGGCCGCCGAGCCGCCGTAGGTGCCGCCGGACTGCGGACCGTAACCGCCGCCCTGGTCGTAGCCCTGGTCGTAGCCGCCCTGGTCGCCGTAGCCGCCGCCGTACTGGCCGCCTTGCCCGCCGCCGTAGTTCCCGCCGGCCGGGGCCGCCGAGCCGCCGCCGCCGTACGTGCCGCCGTACTGCCCGCCGCCGTAGTTGCCGCCGGAGGCCGCACCACCACGGCCGTAGTCGTCGTACCCGGCGTCGTCGGCCGGCTGGTACATCCCGGTCGGCTCGTCGTAGCGCTGCTGCGGCTGGGTGCCGCCACCGCCGTACTGGCCGGCCCCCGCGCCGTACTGCCCGCCGCCGTAACCGTCGTCGGCCGCGCCGCCGCCGTACGGCGTCTGCTGGTCGTATCCGCCGGCCTGGTCGTCCCAGCCGCCGGCGGGCGTGCCCGCGTACCCGCCGTGGGCCGGCATCGGCGCCCCGTACGGGTCGGGGAACTCGTCCTCGACCGGCGGCACCGGCCGCTGGAGCATGGTCGGCGCGTCCGACATGGAGGGAGCGCCGGAGCGCGGGGCCACCATGGTCGCCGACGAGGCGCCACCGACCGGCGCGGCCACCCGCGTCGCGTCGTTGAACCGGCCCTGGCTCGGCGGCACCACACCGCCCGGGCCACCCATGGCGGTCGGGTCGTCGTCGTCCCCGCCGCCGTTGCTGTTCTTACGGCGGAGGAAGACCAGCACCATCGCGCCGATGCCGGCCGCGACGAGCAGGCCACCGATGAGGATGTAGATCCACGAGCTGCCGCCGCTGTCGTCGGACGACGCGGTCTTCTCGGTGTCGGTCTCGGCCGGGGTGGTCGCGTCCTCGGTCGGTGTGTCCTCGGTGACCTCGTCGGTCGGGTCGGTCGTGGCCGACGCGGACGCGGACGGGGACGCCGACGCGGTGCTGACGATCTCCTTCAGGGTCAGCGGCACGTTCACCGTGCGGCCGGCGTTGCCCTGGACCTGGACGGACGCGGGCTCGTACCCGTCCTTCCCGGCGCCCACCGAGATGTTGCCCGGGGCGATCGGCTTGCTGTCCGAGGAGGTGATCGAGTACTTCCCGGAGCTGTTGGTCTCGGTCTGGTACCGGGCGCCGGCGCTGTCCTGGATGCCGACGGCGGCGTTCGAGATCGCCTTGCCGTCCTGGTCCTTGACCGTGCCGGTGATCTGCCGCACAGTCTGCGGCTTGTCCGGTCCCTTGACCGTCACCGTGGCGGTGCGGCTGCCGGGCTGCTCGCCGTCGACCGCCGCGGTCACCGTGACCTGCACCTGGCGGGTGTCGCCGGGGCGCACGTCGGGCGCCTTCAGCTGGACCGAGAAGGACTCGCCGTCCTGGTCGACCTCGGTGGTCTGATCGCAGGAGTTCCCGCTGCAGTTCATGCCGCCGGAGACGCGGATGGTGGCCGCGATCTTGCCGTTGCCCTGACCAGGATTGCCGTTGCCGTTGCCGAACGCCGCGACCCGGAACTGCATGGTCTGCGTGCTGCCCGACAACACCTGGTTCGACAGGCTGGTGATCTGCACGACCGGTGGGATCGCGAACGCCATCGCCGGCGTGACGGCTATGCCGCCCAGGACCACCGCCAGCAACGCACCGGCCTGGGCCGCCCGGGCTCGTAGGTGCGTTTTCACATCCACCGCCTTCCGGTCGCACGGTCCGGCTGATTGGGGGCCGGTTACGTCCCGCGACTTCAACACCGTCGGCCACTATGCCTTGTCGCACGTCCATCGCGCGACCCAGGGCCGCGTACCAATCTCAACAGAGCGGGTCGTATCGTCCCGACGTGTCCTCTGCGCACAATAAATCCGAGCCGGTCAAGCAAGCGTTGGACGCGCTGGATCGCGGCGAGGAACCCGAGCGTGCGGCGTTGCGTGACGCTGTGCGAGCGTTGCTGTCCGAGTTGGCCCGACGGGCGCCTGGCCGTTCGGTCGAGGTCAGAATTCCGCCTTTCGGTGCGATTCAGTGTGTCGCCGGTCCCCGGCACACCCGCGGCACACCGCCCAATGTGGTCGAGACGGACCCGGCGACCTGGCTGCTGATCGCCACGGCCCGGGTGAACTGGGCCGATGCGGTGCGTGACGGCCGGGTCCGGGCCAGCGGCATTCGCACCGACCTCTCCGAATACCTCCCGCTGTACCCGTTCACGAGCGGTGAGTGAGGGCGGCGCGAGCCGGGGCCGCTGCCCGCACGCTCGCGTACACTGGTGCGTCGAAGCAGGCCAGCAAGTTCGAACAGACCAGCATGAGGGAGCGAGCAGGTGCCCCGAGGCGACGGCCGGTTGACCGACGATCTCGATCCTCAGGAGCGTGGCCCCCAGGATGCCTGCGGCGTCTTCGGTGTGTGGGCGCCCGAGGAAGAGGTCGCAAAACTCACCTATTTCGGGCTCTTCGCTCTTCAGCACCGCGGCCAGGAGGCTGCCGGTATAGCTGTGAGTGACGGTTCCGGAGTGGTGGTCTACAAAGATCTTGGCCTGGTCTCCCAGGTCTTCGACGAGCCGACCCTGGCGAGCCTGCGCGGCCACCTGGCGATCGGCCACACGCGTTACTCGACCACCGGCGGGTCGAATTGGGAGAACGCGCAGCCCACGATCCGCGCGACCACGGCGGGCACGACCATCGCGCTGGCTCACAACGGCAACCTGGTCAACACGGCCGAGCTCGCCAAGGAGATCGCCGACCGCGGCCTCGAGGCGGACAGCGCCACCTCGGACACGTCGCTGGTGACGACGCTGCTGGCCAGCCGCCCCGACCTGTCGGTCGAGGCCGCGGCGCTCGAGGTCCTGCCGAACCTGCGGGGCGCGTTCAGCTTCGTGTTCATGGACGAGAGCACCCTCTACGCGGCGCGCGACGCCCAGGGCGTCCGCCCGTTGGTGCTGGGCCGCATGGAGCGCGGCTGGGTGATCGCGAGCGAGACGGCCGCTCTGGACATCGTGGGCGCCAGCTTCGTCCGCGAGGTCGAGCCGGGCGAGATGCTCGCGGTCGACGAGCACGGCCTGCGGTCCACCCGGTTCGCCGCGCCCGAGCCCAAGGGCTGCCTTTTCGAGTACGTGTATCTGGCCCGTCCCGACACCACCATCGCCGGCCGCAACATGTACTCGGCCCGCGTGGAGATCGGCCGCCGGCTCGCCAAGGAGCACCCGGTCGAGGCCGACCTGGTCATCCCGGTGCCGGAGTCGGGCACCCCGGCCGCGATCGGCTACGCGGAGGCGTCCGGCATCCCGTACAGCGCGGGGCTGACCAAGAACGCGTACGTGGGCCGCACCTTCATCCAGCCCTCGCAGACCATCCGCCAGCTCGGCATCCGGCTCAAGCTGAACCCGCTGCGCGAGGTGGTCCGCGGCAAGCGCCTGGTCGTGGTCGACGATTCCATCGTGCGCGGCAACACCCAGCGCGCCCTGGTGCGGATGCTGCGCGAGGCCGGCGCGCTCGAGGTGCACGTCCGCATCTCGTCGCCGCCGGTGAAGTGGCCGTGCTTCTACGGCATCGACTTCGCGACCCGGGCCGAGCTGGTTGCGAACGGCCTGGAGATCGACGGCATCCGCCGCTCGATCGGCGCGGACACGCTGGGCTATGTTTCCCTGGACGGTCTCGTGCAGGCGACCGAACAGCCCAAGTCGCGGCTGTGCATGGCGTGCTTCACCGGGGAGTACCCGATCGAGCTGCCGGCCGGGCACCTGATCGGCAAGCACCTGCTCGAGGGCGTCGGCAAGCGGGCGACCATGCCCGAGGCCACGACCGAGGCCGCGGCCGACGGCCTGGAAACCGAGTACGAGGCCGCCGGGCCGCTGGTCGCGAGCCCGGGCGGGGCGAACGCCCTGCACCACCCGTGACTGACGAACAAGCACCGCTAAGGGGAGAACCGTGACGCACGTGTCCGAGCGCAATGCCGGATCCAACGGGGCCGGCGGGGCCGACCGCCAGCCGTGGACGGCCGGCGCCGGCCGCGGGGCCCGTAAGCGCGCGGTGACGTACGCCGAGGCCGGCGTCTCGATCGAGGCCGGCGATCGGGCGGTCGAGCTGCTCAAGTCGAAGGTGAAGAAGACGACGCGTCCCGAGGTGATGGGCGACCTGGGCGGGTTCTCCGGCCTGTTCCGCCTGAACACGCAGAAGTACAAGAGCCCGATCCTGGCCTCGTCGACCGACGGCGTCGGCACCAAGCTGGTGATCGCCCAGCAGCTCGACATCCACGACACGATCGGCATCGACCTGGTCGCGATGGTGGCCGACGACCTGGTCGCCTGCGGCGCCGAGCCGCTGTTCCTGCTCGACTACATCGCCTGCGGCGAGGTCGTGCCGGACAAGGTGGCCGAGATCGGCGCGGGCATCGCCGACGGCTGCCGGTACGCCGGCTGCGCGCTGCTCGGCGGCGAGACGGCCGAGCACCCCGGCGTGCTGCGCCCGGACGAGTACGACGTGTCCGCGACCGGCGTCGGCGTGGTGGAGGAGAGCGAGATCCTCGGCCGCGACCGGGTCGAGGTGGGCGACGCGGTGATCGCCATGCGGTCGTCCGGTCTGCACTCGAACGGATACTCGCTGGTCCGGCACGTGCTGCTGGGCGCGGGCCGGATGCGGCTCGACTCGGTGGTCGACGACTTCGGCTCGCAGCGCACCCTCGGCGAGGAGCTGCTCACCCCCACCAAGATCTACGCGAAGGACTGCCTCGGCCTGATCGAGGAGACCGACGTCCGCGCGTTCTCCCACGTCACCGGCGGCGGCATCCCGGGGAACCTGGTCCGCATCCTGCCCGACCACGTGGACGCGGTGGTCGACCGCTCGACCTGGCGGCCGCAGCCGATCTTCGACCTCATCCAGGCCAAGGGCCGGATCGAGGACCACGAGATGGAGGCCACCTTCAACATGGGCGTCGGCATGTTCGCGATCGTCTCCTCGGACGATGCGGACCGTGCGATGGCCTACCTCACCGGCCGTGGTGTCGAGGCGTGGCAGGTCGGCGAGGTCATCGACGGCACCGGCGAGGTGCAGATGATGGGCCAGTACACCCGCGGCTGACGCGAAGGTGAGGAAAAGCCAACTCTGGCTCGCAATAGGGCAAACGTGAAATGATCCGCGTGTGTCGATGTCCGGCACATGCGGATCATTCGTCTTTCTGGACGAGCGGTCCTAGCCTGAGCGCACGGGGGAAGTTGCCAGACGGGGGTGTGCAACATGGCTGACGCGTGGAGCGGGATGCGAGGCATCTCGGCCGAGCCCACCTACGTCGTGATGCAGCCCACCACGCTCTGCAATCTTGACTGCTCCTACTGTTACCTTCCGTTCCGGCAGGTCGATCACCGGATGCCGGTCGAGGTGGCGCGGGCGGTCGCCGAGGCGGTGGAGCCCTGGACGCGGAACGACCGGTTCTCGGTCGTCTGGCACGGCGGGGAGCCGCTCGCCGCCGGCCGGGAGCAGCTGGCCGCCCTGATGGCGCCGTTCGGTCCGGCCGTCGAGCATCACGTGCAGACGAACGCGACCCTGATCGACGACGCCTGGTGCGAGTTCTTCGCCGAGCGCGGGGTGCGGGTCAGCGTGAGTGTCGACGGTCCCGAGGCGTGCAACCGTGAACGTGTCACCCGGGGCGGCCGACCGGCGTACGCAAGGATCGTGAAGGGTGTCGAGGCGCTCCACCGGCACCGGATCCCGTTCTCCGCGCTGTGCGTGGTGGGTGATCCGCGGCCGGGCATCGCCGCCGAACTGTACGACTACTTCCTCGGTCTCGGCTGCGAGGTGCTGGGGATCAACGTCGAGGAGCTGGAGGGTGTCAACACCCGCGCCAACGGTCACGATCCGGCGGACGTGACCGCCTTCTGGGCCGAGCTCGTCTCGGCCTGGCGCAAGGACCCGCGCATCCACCTGCGCGAGGTCGAGTGGTCCCTGCGGTACGTCGCGGCGGTGCTGGACGGCACGGCCGACGAGCTGCTGCCCCGGCAGCTGGACCCGATCCCGACCATCGCGTACGACGGATCGGTCGTCCTGCTCTCGCCCGAGCTGGCCGGCTTCCACGATCCCCGGTACGGCGACTTCACCAGCGGTAACGTGCTGACGACCGGCCTGGCCGACATCCTGGCCGGCGCCGCGTCGACACCGTGGATCGCCGAGTTCGTCCGGGGCGTCGAGTCGTGCCGGAGCACGTGTCCGTATTTCGGCTTCTGCGGTGGGGCCCACGCGGCCAACCGCTACTTCGAGCAGGGACGGTTCGACACCACCGAGACCGACCACTGCCGGAACAGCAAGATTCGCCTACTGGAGGGAGTGCTGGACCATGCCCGAGATCATGAGCCCACGGCCGTCTGAGGACGTGGTGGAGGATCCGGTGACGGCGCGGGTGCGTGACACCCGGGCCGGCTTGTCCGCGCTCATCGCCGAGGCGGAGGCGGCCCGGCGGCGTCGTGCCGAGAGCACGCCGGACGACGGCTCGGCGGTCTGCGCCTGGAACCA
Organism: uncultured Actinoplanes sp.; assembly: GCF_934643405.1. Lineage (GTDB taxonomy): Bacteria > Actinomycetota > Actinomycetes > Mycobacteriales > Micromonosporaceae > Actinoplanes. The sequence continues at coordinate 319 of NZ_CAKUCL010000104.1, read as the reverse complement.
CTTCGAAAACATTCCGACGTTCTACAACTGGAACAACCGCCCCCGCTGAGCGGGCACGGTCGAAGCCCACGCGGACGGCTGCCCGCGTGGGCTTTCGGTTGGAACCGGAATCGTGACCGTGACACACACGGAAGCACGCGGTTGCGCCGCGTGCTCTGTGCGATCAGGGTCAGCGTCGCCTTGTCGGAGACCAGGAATCCTGGTCGTCCTCAGCGTCGTCCTCGTCGTCGTCGACGAACTCTTCGTTGTCGTCGTCGAAGTGACGGTCGGACTTACCGGCACCCGCCAGTTCGCGCTGCAAGGCGGTGAGGTCGGTGTT
>NZ_CAKUCL010000103.1 GCF_934643405.1 uncultured Actinoplanes sp. | reverse complement strand
CGCACTACGTGGGAGCCGGACATACGGCGGTCGGACCGGGCGCGAGACTGACGCGTCCCGGCTCGATGCGGCCTGCGGTCATCTGCCTTGGTCGGGCATCCCGCTGAGAGCTCGCGCGCGAAGCGCCGGGCGGCGAAGGGAGACGCGGCGAGATGACCGCCCCGGAATGGGTGCTCGTGGTGGCGATCGCCGTCGTCGGCGCCTTGGTGCTCGCCGGCCTGGCGCTGGGTTCCCGAGAGCTGCGCCGGCTGCGCAGCGAGCGCGCCGACGCCGAGGACCGTCAAGGTCAGGCCATGGTCGACGCCCGGGCCAAGGTGGCGGACGCGGACGCCGCGGTCGCCGACGCCAAGGCACAGGCGGCTTCCGTACGGGCGGAGGCCGCAGCCGCGAAAGCGGAGGCGAACGCCGCCCGGGCCGAGGCCCGTCGCGTCCTGGAGGCCGCGCACACCGAGGCCGACACCATCCTCGAGCACGCGCACCGCCAGGCCGAGGCCGACGCCGAACAGGTCCGCACCGCCGCCCGCCGGTCCGGTGAGCGCGAGGTCGCCCTGCTCAACGCCACCGCCAAGGAGCAGGCCGCCGAGGTGGAACGCCGGGCCGCCCGCATCGACGAACGCGAGCGCCTGCACGCCGACGAGGTGGAACGCCTGGTCGAGCGGGAGCGGCGGCTCGCCACCATGGACGCCGACCTGGCCGCCCGCGAGGCCGCGCTGACCACCCGCGAGGCCGCGCTCAGCGGCGCCGAGGAGGAGAAGCGCCGCGAGCTGGAACGGATCGCCGGCCTGACCGCCGAGGCCGCCCGCGCCGAACTGGTCGAGAACATCGAGGCGCAGGCCAAGCGTGAGGCCGCGATCCTGGTCCGGGACATCGAGAACGACGCGAAGGCGACCGCCGACAACCGGGCCCGCCGGGTCGTGGTCGACGCCATTCAGCGGATCGCCAGCGAGCAGACCGCGGAGAGCGTGGTCAGCGTCCTGCACCTGCCCAGCGACGAGATGAAGGGCCGGATCATCGGCCGCGAGGGCCGCAACATCCGGGCCTTCGAGTCGGTCACCGGGGTCAACCTGATCATCGACGACACCCCCGAGGCGGTGCTTCTGTCCTGCTTCGATCCGGTACGGCGGGAGATCGGTCGCGTGACGCTGGAGAAGCTGGTCCTCGACGGGCGGATCCATCCGCACCGCATCGAGGAGGTCTTCGACAGCGCCAAGGACGAGGTGGACCGGCTCTGCGACCGGGCCGCCGAGGAGGCGCTGGTCGACGTCGGGATCACCGACATCCACCCGGAGCTGGCGAAGCTGCTGGGCCGCCTGCGGTATCGCACCAGCTACGGGCAGAACGTGCTCAAGCACCTGGTCGAGACCGCCCACATCGCCGGCATCATGGCCGCCGAGCTGGGCCTGGACGTGCCGTCGATGAAGCGGGCCGCCTTCCTGCACGACATCGGCAAGGCGTTGACGCACGAGGTCGAGGGCAGTCACGCGCTGATCGGCGCCGACCTGGCCCGCAAGTACGGCGAGTCGGACGACGTGGTCCACGCCATCGAGGCGCACCACAACGAGGTGCAGCCGCAAACCATCGAGGCGGTCCTCACCCAGGCCGCGGACGCCTGTTCGGGTGGTCGTCCGGGCGCTCGGCGGGAGAGCCTCGAGGCGTACGTGAAGAGGCTGGAGCGCATCGAGGAGATCGCCGCCGGCAAGGTCGGCGTGGAGAAGGTTTTCGCCATGCAGGCCGGCCGGGAGATCCGGGTGATGGTCCGTCCCGAGGACGTGGACGACATCGGCGCGTCGGTGCTGGCCCGCGACGTCGCCAAGCAGATCGAGGAAGAGCTGACGTACCCCGGCCAGATCCGGGTGACCGTGGTCCGCGAGTCCCGGGTGACCGAGCTGGCCCGGTAGGCCCGGCATGGGACCGGGGTCCCCCGCTCGCCTGCGAGGGACGAGCGGAGAACCCCGGGGACGGAGAGGCTAGAGCGTGCCCTCGGCGGGAGCGGCTGCGGCCGCCACCTGCGGCCCGGCCGCCCGGGGCGCCCTGCCGCTGCGGCGGGTGCGCTTGCTCAGCCAGTTCGCGAGCGAGGTCAGCGTGAAGTTCACCGCGATGAAGATGATCGCCGCGACGATCGCCGCCTGCACCACGTTGCCGTAGTTGGCCGACAGGTTGTTCACGCCCAGTTGCAGCAGCTCGCTGTAGGAGATGATGTAGCCCAGCGCGGTGTCCTTCACCAGGACCACGAGCTGGCTGACGATCACCGGCAGCATGGCGCGCGCGGCCTGAGGGATCAAGATGTGCGTCATGACCTGGGACTTGCGCATCCCGATCGCGTACGCAGCCTCGCTCTGCCCTCGTGGCACCGCCCGCACGCCGGCCCGGAAGGCCTCCGCCAGCACCGACCCGTTGTACAGGGTGAGGCCGATGACGACCGCCCAGAAGATGGACATCGGCTGCTCGGTGAGGAACGGCACCCCGAAGAAGATGAAGAACATCAACAGCAGCAGCGGTACGGCGCGGAAGAACTCGACCACGATGCCGGCCGGGATGCGCACCCACCAGTGGTCGGAGAGCCGGCCGACCGAGAAGATCACGCCGAAGGCCAGCGACAGCACACCGGCGACGACGGCCGCCTCCAGCGTGTGCAGCAGACCGGGCAGCACGTAGTCGGCCCAGGTGCTGCCCTGGGTGAACGGCTTCCAGAGCGGGCCCGCCCACTGGCCCTTCTCGTCGAACTTCGAGTAGATCCAGTAGAGCAGCGCCAGCAGCGCGATCGCGAAGACGATCGTCAGGATCCGGTTGCGCGCCCGGGCACGCGGACCGGGGTGGTCGTAGAGCACAGCGTCCGTGGTCACCGCTTCACCGCCATACGGTTGGCCAGCCAGCCGAAGCCGTAGCCGGTGGGGATGAGGACGATCGCGAAGGTGCCGGCGAACGCCAGGAAGATCGGGATGACCGCGTCACCGTTCGCGTTGATCAGGTCCTTCATCGCGTTCGACGACTCGGCCAGGCCGATGGTGCCGACGATCGTCGAGTTCTTGGCGAGCGCGATGAAGATGCTGCCCAGCGGCGCGATCACGGCCCGCCCGGCCTGCGGCAAGATGATCATCGTGAGGGTCTGGAAGAACGACATGCCGATCGCCCGGGCCGCCTCGGCCTGCCCGGCCGGCACCGTGTTGATGCCGGAGCGGATGGCCTCGCAGACGAACGCCGCGGTGTAGACCGACAGGCCGATCACGCCGAGCCAGTAGTTGTTGCGGTCGATGTCGTCGGACGCGGAGAAGCCCAGCGTGGAGAACAGACCGAAGTAGCAGAAGAAGATGATCAGGGTGAGCGGCGTGTTCCGGAAGATGTTCACCCAGGCCGCCCCGAACCCGCGCAGCACCGGCACCGGCGAGACGCGCATCGCGGCGAGCAGCACGCCGAGGATGAGCGCACCCGCCGCGGCGGCGAGCGTGAGTTTCAGGATCCACAGGAATCCGGTCACATACACGTCGACATTTGCGGGATCGGAGAAGACGTCCATCGTCACCTTCGAAAGAACGGGATGGCGGGGCCGGTTGCCCGGCCCCGCCATTGCACCAGCGGACGATCAGGAGCAGTTGGTCAGCTTGCTGGCGTCCAGCTCGGGCGCGGCCTTGCCGCTCTTGCCGAGCGTGTCGTCCCAGGCCTTCTTGTACGACCCGTCGGCGACCGACGCCTTGAGGATGTCATTGATCTTGTTGCAGCCCGCGGTGTCGTCCTTCTTCACGCCGATGCCGTACGGCTCGGTGCTGAAGGGCTTGCCGACGACCTTGAACTTGCCCGCGTACTGATCCTGGGCGGCGTATCCGGCCAGGATGATGTCGTCCGTGGTGACCGCGTCCACCTGGCCGCCGGCCAGCGCCGTCACGCACTTGGAGTACGAGTCGAACTGCTGGAGCTTGGCCTGCTTGTAGTCGGTCTGGATCCGCTTCGCCGGGGTCGAGCCGCTCACCGAGCAGACCTTCTTGCCGGCCAGCGACTCCGGTCCGGTGATCGTCGACGCGGTCGGCACCAGCAGGTCCTGACCGGCGATGTAGTACGGGCCGCCGAAGTTGACGACCTTCTTGCGGTCGTCGTTGATCGTGTAGGTGGCCACCACGAGGTCGACCTGACCCTGCTGGATGTACGGCTCACGGTTCGCCGAGACCGTGGTCTTCCAGGTGATGCCGCTCTCGTCGACGCCGAGGCCCTTGGCAATGATCTTGCCGATCTCGATGTCGAAGCCGGTGTAGGTGGAGCCGGTCTGCAGGCCCAGGCCGGGCTGGTCGGCCTTGACGCCGATGGTGAGCTTCTTGTCGTTCTGGGCCTTGCCGACGATGCCCTTGGCGCCGCTGCTGCCGCTACCGCTGCTGCCGGCGTCGTCGCTGCCGGCGCAGGCTCCCATGGCCACCGCCATGGCGAGGGCACCGAACGTCGCTGCCAATCGGGTGATGCGCATCATTACGCTCCTCGAATTCGTTCTTTGACTAATGCGTGAGGATCTTGGACAGGAAGTCCTTGGCGCGGTCGCTCTTCGGGTTCGCGAAGAACTCGGCCGGTGGCGCCTGCTCCACGAGCTGCCCGTCGGCCATGAAGACCACCCGGTTGGCCGCGTGCCGGGCGAAGCCCATCTCGTGGGTGACCACCACCATGGTCATGCCCTCTCTCGCCAGCGAGGTCATCACGTCGAGCACCTCGCCGACCATCTCCGGGTCGAGCGCGCTGGTCGGCTCGTCGAAGAGCAGCGCCTTGGGCTGCATGGCCAGCGCGCGGGCGATGGCGACCCGCTGCTGCTGGCCGCCGGAGAGCTGAGCCGGATATTTCTCCGCCTGGTTGGCGATGCCGACCCGTTCGAGCAGCGACATCGCGCGGTCGTGCACGACGGCCGCCTTCTCGCCGCGCACCTTGACCGGTCCCAGCATGACGTTCTGCAGGATCGTCTTGTGCGCGAAGAGGTTGAAGGACTGGAAAACCATGCCCACCTCGCTGCGCAGCCGCGCGAGGGCCCGGCCCTCGGCGGGCAGCGGGCGGCCGTCGAAGGTGATCGTCCCCGAGTTGATCGGCTCCAGCCGGTTGATCGCCCGGCACAGCGTCGACTTGCCGGACCCGGACGGTCCGATCACGACGACCACCTCGCCGCGGGCGACGGACAGATTCACCTCGTCCAGCACGTGCAGCGGGCCGAACCACTTGTTGACGTTCTCGAGGACGATGAGAGCCTCTTCGGACACTACGGGACACCGTCCGTTCGTTGAGAGATCACCCGGTTGGGCACACTCTATGTGCGCCCTTGTATCGGTTCACACCGAGAATGGTCACGGAGCGGTAACTTAGCCGATGCGAGGAGCAGGCGTTGTCCAGCATGTTCGGTATGGCTGACGGGGATCCGACAAGCGGTCTCTGGAACTGGGCGGTCGCCGGCCGTATCGACGCGGACCGGGTACGCGGGGCGATTGCCGGCACACTCGAACGCAGTGTGGTCCCGCTGGGTGAGGACGGCGCCGTGCTCTGCGACGTCTATCCCGTCGACGGCGATTTCCCGACACTCGTCGACGTCTACCTGGCGCCGGCCGAGGTGGTGGAGGCCCATGCGGCGAGCGCCGTCGCGGTCCGGCTGGAGGCCGCGGTCCTGCTGCCCGACGACACCCTCAACCCCTCCCGGTACGTCGTCGCCGAGCCGGACGGGACATTACGGGCGGTGCACGTCGACGAGGTGGAGACGGACGACGGGCCGGAGCGCCGTCACCTGCGGCCGTGCACCGGCAGCGATCCCGCGTGTGCCACCGGTTGCGGGCGCTCCCGGTTCAAGCCGGTGACCGACCATCCGGCCGCCGCCTGAGGGTTCCGCCCGGCCGGGCACGCAGTACCCTGGTCAATTGCCATGACTACCGAGACGCAGGGCGCCCCCCGCACGTACGACGTGCGCACTTACGGCTGCCAGATGAACGTGCACGACAGCGAGCGCATCTCCGGGCTGATGGAGGATGCGGGCTACGTGCGGGCCGCCGATCCCGACGCGGCCGACATCGTGGTGTTCAACACCTGCGCGGTCCGGGAGAACGCGGACAATCGCCTCTACGGCAACCTCGGCCACCTGCGGCCGGCCAAGCTGAAGAACCCGGGCATGCAGATCGCGGTCGGCGGCTGTCTCGCCCAGAAGGACCGCGGCGACATCGTCAAGAAGGCGCCCTGGGTCGACGTGGTCTTCGGCACCCACAACATCGGGTCGCTGCCCGCGCTGCTCGAGCGCGCCCGGCACAACGAGGAGGCCGAGGTCGAGATCCTCGAGTCGCTCGAGGTGTTCCCGTCCACCCTCCCGACCAAGCGCGAGTCGACGTATGCGGGCTGGGTGTCGATCTCCGTCGGCTGCAACAACACCTGCACCTTCTGCATCGTCCCCTCGCTGCGCGGCAAGGAGAAGGACCGCCGGCCCGGCGAGATCCTGGCCGAGGTCGAGGCGCTGGTCGCCGAGGGCGTCTCCGAGGTCACCCTGCTCGGCCAGAACGTGAACTCGTACGGCGTCTCGTTCGGCGAAGCTCGCGAGCCGAACCAGAAAGGCGGCCGGCGACCGTCCGCCTTTGCCGAGCTGCTGCGCGCCACCGGCGAGATCGAGGGCCTGGAGCGGGTCCGGTTCACCAGCCCGCACCCGAAGGACTTCACCGACGACGTGATCGCCGCGATGGCCGAGACGCCGAACGTCTGCCACTCGCTGCACATGCCGCTGCAGTCGGGCTCCGACCGGGTGCTCAAGGCGATGCGCCGCAGCTACCGCCAGGAGAAGTACCTCGGCATCATCGACAAGGTGCGCGCCGCGATGCCGGACGCCGCGATCACCACCGACATCATCGTCGGCTTCCCCGGCGAGACCGAGGAGGACTTCGAGCAGACCCTCGAGGTCGTCCGGCGTGCCCGGTTCTCCAGCGCGTTCACGTTCCAGTACTCGAAGCGTCCGGGCACCCCCGCCGCCGTGATGGACGAGCAGATCCCCAAGCAGGTCGTGCAGGAGCGCTACGAACGCCTGATCGCCCTGCTCGAGGAGATCACCTGGGCCGAGAACAGGAAGCTGGTCGGCGAGAAGGTCGAGGTCCTGGTGGCCGTCGGCGAGGGACGCAAGGACGAGCGCACCGGCCGGATGAGCGGCCGGGCCCGGGACGGCCGCCTGGTGCACTTCGCCGTCGGCGACACCGCCCCCCGTCCGGGCGACGTGATCGAGACCGTGGTCACCTACGCGGCCCCGCACCACCTGAACGCCGACGGCGCCCCGCTGTCCCACCGCCGCACCCGGGCCGGCGACGCCTTCGAGGCGGGTCGCACCCCCCGTCTCAAGGGTGTGTCACTGGGCCTGCCCACGATCGGCGTTCCGGCCCCGCTGCCGGTTCTCACCGACGGTTGCGCCGTCCAGTAACTCGATCCCGTCGCGCTCGGCCCGCACGACGCCCCAGTCGTAGAGCGCCTGCAACACCGGCGCCAGGCTGAGGCCGTCGTCGGTCAGCTCGTACTCGACGTGCGGCGGCACCCGGCCGAGGTCGCGCCGGCGCACCAGCCCGTCGGCCTCCAGCTCGCGCAGGCGCTGGCTGAGCATCTTCTCGCTGATTCCGGGCACCAGCCGGCGCAGCTCGCCGTAGCGGTGCACGCCCTCCTTGAGGCGGGACAGCAGGACGACACGCCAGCGGCCGCCGACCACGTCCATGGTGAGTTCGACCGGGCAGCTGTATCGCGGGAGCACGAACCATTATGTGCGTACTTGTTGCCGCCGGTGATCGGTGCTGCGCTGTGCGTATGAACGAGACACCGACGCTGTACGAGTGGGCCGGCGGCACCGACGCGTTGCTGCGCCTGACCGACGCCTTCTACGCCAAGGTCCGCAAGGACCACCTGCTGGCGCCGCTGTTCGAGCGGATGCACCCCGAGCACCCCCGGTTCGTGGCGACCTGGCTGGCCGAGGTGTTCGGCGGTCCCGCGGACTACACGTCGCACCACGGCGGATATCCGCACATGCTGGGCAAGCACCTCGGCCTCGGGATCACCGAACCGCAGCGGCGGCGCTGGGTCGAGCTCATGCACGACGCCGCGGACGAGGCGCAGCTGCCGGCGGACCCGGAGTTCCGTGCCGCCTTCGCCGGATACATCGAGTGGGGGACCCGGCTGGCACGCCAGAACTCACAGCCCGGAGCGGACGTGGTCCGGCGTGCCCCGGTGCCCCACTGGGGCTGGGGCGTGGCGCCCCCGTACCGCCCCTCCTAGCGCGCCAGCAGCTCCAGCGTGTCGATCACCCGATTCGAGAAGCCCCACTCGTTGTCGTACCAGGCGGACACCTTGATGTGGCGGCCGTCGACGCGGGTGAGCTTCGCGTCGAAGATGGACGAAGCCGGATTGCCGGTGATGTCCGACGACACCAGGTCGTCCTCGGAGTATTCGAGGATCCCGGCCAGCGGCCCGTCGGCCGCCGCGCGGTAGGCGGCCAGCACCTCGTCGCGGGTCACGTCCCGGCTCACCGTCGTGTTCAGCTCGACGATCGAGCCGACCGGCACCGGCACCCGGATCGAGTCACCGGAGAGCCTGCCCTCCAGCCGCGGCAGCACCAGCCCGATCGCCTTGGCGGCCCCGGTCGTGGTCGGCACGATGTTCACCCCGGCGGCCCGGGCCCGGCGCGGGTCGCGGTGCGGCCCGTCCTGCAGGTTCTGCTCCTGCGTGTAGGCGTGCACGGTGGTCATGAACCCGTGCTCGATGCCGGCCAGGTCGTCGAGCACCTTCGCCAGCGGCGCGAGCGCGTTGGTCGTGCACGACGCGTTCGAGACGATGGTGTGCTCGGCCTTCAGCGCCTCGCTGTTGACGCCGGGCGCGATCGTCACGTCCGCGCCCGCCGAGGGCGCGCCGACCAGCACCTTGGCGGCGCCCGCACTCAGGTGGGCGCGCGCGGCGTCCGCCGAGGTGAAGCGGCCGGTGGTCTCGAGCACGATGTCGACGCCGAGGTCCTTCCACGGCAGCTGCCCGGGGTCCTTCTCGGCGAGCACCTTGATGTGGCGCCCGTCGACCACGAGCGTGTCCCCGTCCACGCTCACCGGCCGCCCGAGCCGCCCGGCCGTCGAGTCGAAGGCGAGCAGCCGGGCCAGCGCGGCCGGCTCGGTGAGATCGTTGACGGCCACGATCTCCAGGTCGCTGTCACGTTCGAGCAGTGCCCGCAGCACGTTGCGCCCGATCCGCCCGAATCCGTTGATGGCGATGCGAGTCATGCGCCCAGCCTCGCGCCGCCCCGGGCGGCTCGACAGAGGCGGGCGCGCCACAGTTCGCAAGGATCACGCCAGCTCTACGGGGTGAACGTCCGCCGGTAGTCACTGGGCGTCGTCCCCAGCAGCCGCTGGAAGTGCAGCCGCAGGTTCGCGCCCGTCCCGAGACCCACGTCCGCGGCTATCTGCTCGATGCCGCGCTGCGACAGCTCGAGCAGTTCCCGGGCCCTGTCGACACGCGCCCGCATCACCCACTGCATCGGCGTGTATCCGGTTTCCTCGACGAAGCGGCGGGAGAAGGTGCGCGGCGACACCGCCGCGTGCCGGGCGAGGATCTCCAGGGTGAGCGGCTTGCCGAGCCGGTGCAGGGCCCACTCGCGGGTCGCGGCGAACCGTTCGCCGAGCGGCTCGGGCACGCTGCGCGGCACGTACTGCGCCTGGCCGCCGCTGCGGTAGGGCGCCGCGACCAGCCTCCGGGCCGCGTGGTTGGACGCGGCCACGCCCAGGTCGCGGCGCAAGATGTGCAGGCACAGGTCGATGCCGGAGGCGGCGCCGGCCGAGGTGAGCACGCTGCCCTCGTCGACGAAGAGGACGTTCTCGTCGACCCGGACCAGGGGATGCTTCGCCGCGAGCTGCCGCGTGTAGTGCCAGTGGGTGGTGGCCCGCTTGCCGTCCAGCAGGCCGGTGGCGGCCAGCGCGAACGCCCCGGTCGAGATGGCGGCCAGGCGCGCGCCCCGGTCGTGGGCGGCGATCAGCGCGTCCACGACGGCCGGCGGTGGGTCGTCCCGGTCCGGGGACCGGTATCCGGGGATGAAGACGATCTCGGCCCACGCCAGCGCGTCCAGGCCGTCGGCCACGTGGTACGACAGCCCGTCACCGCCGGTCACCAGGCCGGGCGCCGGGCCGCAGACCCTCACCTCGTACGGCATGCTGGCGCGCGTGGTGAACACCTGGGCCGGGATGCCGACGTCGAGCGGCTTCGCGCCGTCCAGCACCAGGACGGCGACGCGATGCAGGCGAGCGGCTGCCACGGCAACCAAGCGTAGGTCGCTGAGGGCCTTTTGAGGTTCCCCGGGGGTTGTCCGGGGCGGGCCGCGCTCCCATCCTCGGGAGGTGGACGGTCAGCTTCTCAAAGACAGGGTGGTGCTGGTCAGCGGCGGCACCCAGGGGGTCGGCGCCGGGGTGGCCCGGGCCGCGGTGCGCGAGGGCGCGGTGGTCCTGGTGACCGGGCGGCGCCCGGACGTGGGTGAGGCCTTCGCCGACGACTGCGGCGCCAAGTATCTGCGGGCCGACGTCGCCGACGTGGTGAGCGCCCGGCGGTCGGTGAACGAGACGGTGGCGCGGCACGGCCGGATCGACGGACTGGTCAACGCGGCCGGGCTGACCTCGCGCGGCACGCTGCTGGACACCACGCCCGAACTGTTCGACCGGCACGTCGCGGTCAACCTGCGCGGCCCGTTCTTCCTGATGCAGGCGGCCGTGGCGGACATGGTGCGGCGCGGGGAACCGGGCGCCATCGTCAACATCATCTCGTCGTCGGAGCTGGGCGGTCAGCCGTACCTGTCGCCGTACGTGGCCACCAAGGCCGGGCTGGCCGGGCTGACCCGCAACGCCGCGCACGCGCACCGCTTCGACCGGATCCGGATCAACGGCCTGGACATCGGCTGGACCGACACCGAGGGCGAGGACGCCACCCAGCGGCGGTTCCACGGCGCGACGGACGGCTGGCGGGAACGCGCCGGCGAGCGGCTGCCGATGGGCCGGCTCGCCGCGGTCGACGAGATCGCCGACTTCGTGGTGTTCCTGCTGTCGGCGCGCAGTGGCGTGGTCACCGGCTCGGTCATCGACTGGGACCAGAACGTGCTCGGAGGGATGGACTGATGCGACTGGGACTGATCGGACTGGGCCGGATCGGCACGGTGCACGCCGGTACGCTGCACGACCTCGGCCACGACCTGGTCGTCACCGACGTGATGCCGGAAGCGGTGGAGCGCATCGTCACCAAATATGGCGCGGAGCCGGCGTCGAGCCCGGCCGCGGTGCTCGACGCCGGCATCGACGGGGTGGTCATCGCGGCGAGCACCGGCGCGCACCCGCAGCTCATCCTGGCGGCCGTCGAGGCGGGACTTCCGGTCTTCTGCGAGAAACCCGTGGCGGCCGACCCGAAGGACGCGGTCGACGTCCTCGAACGCACCGCGGGCGCACCGGTCCAGATCGGGTACAACAGACGATTCGACCCGGCCATCGCGGCGGCCCGGGCGGCGGTGGTCGCCGGCGAGCTGGGGGAGCTGCACACCGTACGGTCGACCACGATGGACCCCGCCCCGCCGCCGGACGCCTATCTGCGCGGTTCGGGGGGCATCTTCCGGGACTGCTCGGTGCACGACTTCGACGCCATCCGGTTCGTCACCGGGCGCGAGGTGGTCGAAGTCTACGCGACCGGCAGCAGCCGCGGCGGCGGCGTCTTCGCCGAGACCGGGGACGCGTCGACGACGGCCGCGATCCTCACACTGGACGACGACACGCTCGCGGTCGTCTCCAACACGCGGTACAACGCTCGCGGGCACGACGTGCGGCTGGAGCTGCACGGCACGCGGGACAGCCTCGCGGCCGGGCTGGAGGACCGGCTGCCGATGCGCTCGGCCGAACCCGGCGCCACGTTCCCGGCCGGGCCGCCGCACGACTTCTTCATGGACCGGTTCGCCGAGGCTTACCGCCGGGAGCTGGCCGCGTTCACCGAGATGGCGGCGGGCCTGCGGGACAGCCCGTGCACGGTGGCCGACGCGGTGGAGGCCGGCTGGATCGCCGAGGCGTGCACGCTGTCCCGGCGTGAGCACCGGCCGGTGCCGCTGGCCGACGTCAGAACACCACCGGCGGCGCGTTATGCGGCGTGATCACCTGCACGGCTGACGGGTTCGTCCGGATCGGACCGGGCAGCGCCCCCTGCGCCTGCATGATCGCGTGGCAGGCACGGCGCAGGTCAGTGCGCAGATCGTGGTGCAGCACCGCGGAGAGCTTGCGTTCGCGCAGCAGGGCGGTGTTCTCCGGGTCGAGATCGTGGGCGACGAAGACGTCGTACGGCCGGCGCTGCTCCGCGAACGCCGCCACCACCGCCGCGTTGCCGCCCGCTCCCGCGTACAGCGAGTAGATGGCGCGCACCGACGGGTTCGCGGCCAGCACGGAGCGGATCCCGGCCCGCACCGCGTCCGCCCGGTCCTCCGCGTCGACCACCTCGAACAGGCGCCGGTGCCGCATCTCGGCCCGGAACCCGGCCTCCCGTTCGTCCTCGCCGCGGAACGACCCGTGCCCGCGCACCACCAGCACGTCACCGGCGCGGTCGGCCAACCACTGCTGGATCAGGTACGCCGCGGTGGCGCCCGCCGCGCGATTATCCAGCCCGACGTACGTCACGCGCGGCGCGGCGGGCACGTCGGTGACCAGCGTGACCAGGGGGACGTCGAGTTCCCGCGCGGCCGCGACGATCTCTGGCACGTCCGGGGCCTTGAGGATCACGCCGTGCGAGCGCCCGCGTCCGATCCGCTCGAGCACCGCCACCACCTCACCGACCGACGGCCCGTCCAGCAGATGGAAGCGGGAGCGCAGCACGGCCGGCCGCAGCTCCGGAAGCGACGCCTCCAGCGCCGCACGGACCGCGCCGGAGAACCGCGGCGGCGCCTGCACGACCACGTCGATCATGAAGGTGCGACCGCCGAGCCGCACCTGGGACTGCTGCCGGTCGAGGTCCGCGATCGCCTGGTGCACCTCGCGGATGGTGCTCTCCCGGACGCCACCGCGCCCGTGCAGCACCCGGTCCACCGTGGCCTCGCTGAGACCGGCCTGGGCGGCGATCTCGCGGATCCGGTAGGGGTGCCTCATCCCGTACACAATGAGGGGTTTTTGAGGTCTTCTCAAGCCTCAGCGACCTCGCCCCCGACCCTAGCCTGGGCGCATGACAACCTGGTTCACCGCGGCGGACTGCCGCCTGGAGGATTTCCGGGCAGTCTGCGAGCAGAAAACGGAACTGACCGATTTCCCGTACGCCGTGGATGTCGTCGACAACGTGCTGATCTACCCCGGCACCCTGGCCAACACCAAGGCGGTCCAGGCGGAACTGGTCCGGGCGCTGATGGACGGGCCCGGCGTGGTGGTGTTCACCGGTGCGTTCGATCCCGCCGTGGTCGATCGCGCGACCGCGGTGTTCGCCGGCCTGATCGCCGACCAGCACGCCGCCGGGGTCGAGGGCGGCGACCACTTCGCGAAGCCGGGCGCCAACGACCGGGTGTGGGGCGCGCTGGACAAGTTCGCGCTCCGTGATCCGGCGGCGTTCGCGGCCTACTACGACAACGACATCCTCGCGCTGATCAGCCAGGCCTGGCTGGGCACCGGGTACCAGGTGACCTCGCAGGTCAACGTGGTCAACCCCGGCGGCCAGGCGCAGGTGGCGCACCGCGACTACCACCTCGGGTTCATGTCGCAGGAGCAGGCGCTGCGCTATCCGGCGCACATCCACGCGCTGTCGCCGGTGCTGACGCTGCAGGGCGCCGTGGCCCACGTGGACATGCCGGTGGAGACCGGGCCGACGCTGTACCTGCCGCACTCGCAGAAGTACCCGGCCGGCTACGTGGCCTTCCACCAGCCCGAGTTCACCGAGTACTTCGACGCCCACCACGTGCAGCTGCCGCTCGCGAAGGGCGACGCCGCCTTCTTCAACCCGGCCCTGTTCCACGGCGCCGGGACGAACCGGTCCTCCGGCGTACGGCGGATGGCGAACCTGCTCCAGATCTCCTCGGGATTCGGGCGTGCCATGGAGACCGTCAACCGGGAGGCGATGGTGTCCGCCCTGTTCCCGGTGCTGCGCTCCTACGCCGGCTCGGTGGACAACGTCATCGCCGCCTCGGCCGAGGGCTACGCGTTCCCCACGAACCTCGACCGCGACCAGCCCATCGGCGGCCTGGCCCCGCAGACCCAGGCCGAGCTGGTCCGTCAGGCCCTGGACGAGGGCTGGGACGAGCCGCGCTTCACCGAGGCCCTGCGGGCACAGAGCGAGCGTCACGCGACGGCGTGAGCCCGGCCGCGGCGAGGCCGCGGCCGGGTGGGTAGTCAGTTGGCTTGCTCGGCCAGGGACAGGAACTGCCGCTTCGAGGCCAGCGCCTGCTCGGCTTCCTTGATCCGGCGGGTGTCGCCGGCCGCCTGGGCCCGGGCGAGACGCTGCTCGGCCTCGGCGACCTGCTCGCGCATCTGCTGGAGCAGCGGGTTGTCCTGCGGGCTGGTCTTGCGCCAGGCCGAGTCCATCGCCACCCGGATCCGGTCCTCGGCGGCCCGCCAGCGACGGTCCAGCGAGGCGGCCGACTCGCGCGGCACCCGGCCGGCGTCGTGCCAGGCCGCCTGCGCGTCGCGGAGCTTGTTCTGCGCGGCGCGCGGGTCGGCGTCGACGTCCAGCGCCTCGAGCTCGGCCAGGATGGCCTGCTTGCGGTCGAGGTTGCCCTTGTACTCGGCGTCGCGGGCGGAGAAGACCTCGCTGCGGCGGGTGAAGAACGCGTCCTGCGCCGCGCGGAACCGCTCCCAGAGGCGCTGCTCGGCCTCCTTCGCGGCGCGCGGGGACGCCTTCCACTCGCTCATCAGCTCCTTGAGCCGGTTCGCCGTGGCCGACCACTCGGTCGACTCGGCCAGGCTCTCCGCCTCCTTGACCAGCTCCTCCTTGGCGGTCTGCGCCTGCTTGCGCTGGCCGTCGAGGGTGGCGAAGTGGGCGCCGCGGCGGCGGGTGAAGCTGTCGCGGGCGGTGGCGAACCGCTTCCACAGCTCACCGTCGGTCTTCTTGTCGACCCCGCGGATGGCCTTCCACTCCTCGAGGATCTCCTTGAGGCGGTCGCCGGCCGACTTCCAGCCGGTGGACTCGGCGGCGATCTTCTCCGCCTCCTCCACCAGAGCGGTCTTGCGCGCCAGCGCCTCGGTGCGGGCCACCTCGCGGGCGGCGCGGGCCTCGCCGGCCTTCTCGTCGGCGAGCGCCGCGAGCCGGTCCAGCCGCGCGGCCAGCCCGTCGATGTCGCCGACCACGTGCGCCTCGTCGAGCGTGGTGCGCAGCCGCTTCACGCTGGAGAGCGAGTGCGACGCGTCGGCCGCGCCGGACTTGAGGCGGGCCTCGACCAGGTCCACCTCGGTGACGAGGTCCTCGAAGCGGCGGGCGAAGTGGGCCAGACCCTCCTCCGGGGTGCCTGCCTGCCAGGAGCCGACCACGCGGTCGCCCTCCGCGGTCTTCACGTACACGGTGCCGTCGGCATCCACGCGCCCGAAGGCCGTCCAGTCGGTCATGACCTCATCCTCGTTCTCCCGGCGTCGCCGGACCCCGTCGGGCCGGTGGCCACCGCCATAGCGCAGTTGAACGCCAAGTTTTCTCCAGGGCATTCTTTCTCGCGCATTGTCACAGGTCCAACCCGGTCAGGGGGAAGCGCCCGCCGATGACCGTGACAGAACAGTGTCCTACCGTTGCTCCGTGCCGTTCGGAGTGGTTCCGCGCGTGATCACCGTCGTGGGACCCACCGCGGCGGGCAAGTCGGCCTTGAGCGTGGCCCTGGCGCATGAGCTGGGCGGCGAGGTGGTCAACGCCGACTCGATGCAGCTCTACCGCGGCATGGACATCGGGACCGCCAAGCTGACCGAGGCCGAGCGGGAGGGCGTTCCGCATCACCTGCTCGATATCTGGGATGTGACGGTCGCGGCGGCCGTGGCCGAATATCAGACACTCGCGCGGGCGGCCATCGACGACATCCTCGCCCGGGGGAACGTGCCGCTGCTGGTGGGCGGCTCCGGCCTGTACATCCGGGCGGTCCTCGAGGAGTTCGACTTCCCGGGCACCGACCCGTCGATCCGGGCCCGGCTGGAGGAGGAGCTGGCGACGGCCGGACCGGGTGTGCTGCACGAGCGTCTGCGGCACTGGGATCCGGCGGCGGCCGAGAAGATCCTGCCGTCGAACGGACGCCGGATCGTGCGGGCGCTGGAGGTCATCGAGCTGACCGGGCGGCCGTTCACCGCCGCGCTGCCGCAGCCGACGCCGTACTACGAGTCGGTGCAGATCGGGGTGGATCGCGAGGTCGCGGCGCTGGATGCGCGGATCGGACGCCGGGTGGAGATCATGTGGGCGGCCGGGCTGGTCGACGAGGTCCGGGCGCTGCCCGGCATCCGTGAGGGGCGTACGGCGTCGCGCGCGCTGGGGTATCAGCAGGCGATCGCGCAGCTCGACGGCGAGATGACCGAGGCGGAGGCGATCGCGTCGACGATCCAGGGGACGCGGCGGTTCGTGCGGCGGCAACGATCCTGGTTCCGCCGCGATCCCGCGATCGTGTGGCTGGACGGGGCATCGGACACACTCGTGGCGGACGCTCTGGCGGCTACGCGATGATGGACCGCGTGTTGTTCACCAAGGGCCACGGCGCCGGCAACGACTTCGTCGTCGTTGCCGACCCCGACGGCGAGATCGATCTGACCCCTTCGCAGGTGGCGGCGCTCTGCGACCGCCGGTTCGGCATCGGCGCGGACGGGGTGCTGCGCGTCGTGCGTACGGCGAAGGACTCCGACGGCTCGGCGTACGCCGCCGACGCCGAGTGGTTCATGGACTACCGCAACAGCGACGGCTCGGTCGCCGAGATGTGCGGCAACGGCGTCCGCGTCTTCGCCCGGTACCTGGTGGAGAGCGGCCTCGCCACCCCCGGTGAGTCCGGGCTCCCGATCGCCACGCGAGCCGGCGTCGTGGTCGCGCTGATCTCGGGCGACGAGATCCGGGTGCGGATGACCACCCCGCGGGTGTACGCCGCGAGCACCGCCACCACGGGACCCCTGACCTTTCCCGGTGTGGCCGTCGACTGCGGAAACCCGCACCTGGTCTGCGGCCTGCACGACGGGGTGGCGCTGGAGTCGCTCGACCTGACGGCCGCCCCCGGCTTCGACGCGGCGGTGTTCCCGCACGGGGTGAACGTCGAGTTCGTCCGTACGGCGTCCCCGCTGGACGATGTCGACCTGCACGTGACGATGCGGGTGTACGAACGCGGTTCGGGGGAGACGCTGGCCTGCGGTTCCGGCGCGCTGGCCGTCGGTGCCGTCGCCCTGCGGGACGCCGGGCTGTCCGAGGGAACGGTGGCCGTGGACCTGCCCGGCGGCCGGTTGACGGTCCTGCTGGACCGGTCGGGCGCCTATTGGCTGTCCGGTCCGGCGGTGCTGGTCGCTCACGGCGAGGTCTCGCTCGCGGCGGTGGGCCGCTGATGCTGGAGCGCGTCGCGCATCGCGGCTACTCGGCCGTGGCGCCGGAGAACACGCTGCCCGCGTTCGCCGCCGCGATCCGTGGCGGGGCGACCTACGTCGAGTTCGACGTCCGCACGTCGGCCGACGGCGTCCCGGTGGTCATCCACGACCGCACCCTGGACCGCACCACGAACGGCACCGGCGCGGTCTGGGAGCAGCCGTACGCCGGCTTGGCGGGGCTGGACGCGGGTGCCTGGTTCTCCCCGGCCTACGCGGGCGCCGGCATCCCCACCCTGGCCGCCGTGCTGGAGCTGATCGGCCCTTCCCCGGCGCGGCTGCTGCTCGAGATCAAGCCCCCGGCCACCCCGGAACAGGTGAAGACGATCCTCGAGATGGTCTACGACCGGGGCCTGGCCGCCCGGACGGTGGTGCAGAGCTTCGACCCGGCGGTGGTCGAGATGGCCCGCGTGGCGGCTCCCGACCTGCGCCGGGGCCTGCTCCGCCTGCGCTTCGACCCGGACACGGTGGCGCTGGCCCAGTCGCTGGAGGTCGTCACCTGCAACCCGTCGGTGGTCGACGTCCTGGCCCAGCCCGCCCTGGTCCCGGCCCTCACCGCGGCCGGCATGGCCGTGATGCCGTGGACCGCGAACGACATGACCGAGTGGTCCGCCCTGGCCGCCGCCGGCGTGGCCGGCTTGATCACCGACCACGTGGCCGAGCTGACCGGCTGGTCGGCAGCCCGATAGTCACCCGCCCGCGGGCCTTTCCGGCGGGCGCGACCGGTCCAGGATCGCGATTCCCCCGGCCGCGGGCTTCGGGCGGGCGCGACCGGTCCGGAGTCGCGATTTCCCCGGCCGGAAGCCGGGTGCGGCCTGGGCCCCGCCCAGGCCGTCCGCAAAACCCAGGTGACTCATTCGACGCCGTACCCCTGGGGTTGCTCTTCAGAAGGTTTCTTCCGGAGCCTCGTCCAGCTCGGCCTCGGGCGTCGCGGCCGCGTTGTGCGGCGGGTGCACGCCGCGGACCACCGCCCGGATCGCCGCGGCCACCGCCGGGGTGACCCTCGGGTCGAAGACGCTGGGGATGATCACCGTGGGGTTGATCTTGTCCTCGCCCACCACGTCGGCGATCGCGCGCGCCGCGGCCAGCGCCATCTCCTCGGTGAACTCCTCGGCGCTCACGTCGAGCATGCCGCGGAAGACGCCGGGGAAGGCCAGCACGTTGTTGATCTGGTTGGGCTGGTCCGAACGGCCGGTCGCAACCACCGCGGCGTGCTGGCGGGCCTCCCGCGGGTCCACCTCCGGGTCGGGGTTGGCCAGCGCGAAGACGATCGACCTGTCGGCCATCTTGGCGATGTCGTCGCCGGTGAGCAGGTTCGGCGCGCTCACCCCGATGAAGACGTCCGCGCCGACGATCGCGCCGGGCAGGTCACCTGAGTAATTTGCCCGGTTGGTGTGTTCTGCCAGCCACTGCCAGGTCTCGTTCATGTCCGGCATCCCGCGGTGCAGGGCGCCCTGCCGGTCGTACGCGATGATGTCGCCCACGCCCTGGCGCAGCAGCAGCTTCATGATCGCGGTGCCGGCCGCGCCCGCCCCGGAGACCACCACCCGCACGTCCTCCATCCGCTTGCCGACCACCCGCAGCGCGTTGGTCAGCGCGGCCAGCACGCAGATCGCGGTGCCGTGCTGGTCGTCGTGGAAGACCGGGATGTCCAGCTGCTCGCGCAGGCGCGCCTCGATCTCGAAGCAGCGCGGCGCGGCGATGTCCTCCAGGTTGATCCCGCCGTAGGCCGGCGCGATCGCCTTCACGATCCGGACGATCTCGTCGGTGTCCTGCGTGTCCAGCACGACCGGCCAGGCGTCGACGCCGCCGAAGCGCTTGAACAGCGCGGCCTTGCCCTCCATCACCGGCATCGCCGCGGCCGGGCCGATGTTGCCCAGCCCGAGCACCGCCGAGCCGTCGCTGACCACGGCGACGGTGTTGCGCTTGATGGTCAGCCGGCGCGCGTCGGCCGGGTTCTCCGCGATGGCCATGCAGACCCGGGCGACGCCGGGCGTGTACGCGCGGGACAGCTCGTCGCGGTTGCGCATCGCGACCTTCGAGTGGACCTCGATCTTGCCGCCCAGGTGCAGCAGGAAGGTGCGGTCGGAGACCTTGCGGACGTCGACGCCGTCCTGCTCCTCGAGCGTCTTGACGACCTGGTCGGCGTGGCTGGAGTCGGCCGTGTCGCAGGTGAGGTCGACGAGGACCCGGGTGGGGTCGGAGTCCACCACGTCGAGTGCGGTCACGATCGCGCCGGCCTCGCCGACACAGGTGGTCAGCCGGCCGATGGACGAGGCGTCCGCGGTCACGGCTATCCGGATCGTGATGGAAAATCCTGCGCTCGGCAGGCGGGTCGTCACCACGGTGTTCCCTCCGACGGCGTTGACGGGTGATTCACCGTAATCTTGCCTCTCCGGAATATCCGCTTCCATCCGGGTCGTTATGCCAGAGCTCACCACTCATCCCAAAACGCCCGGCCCCGTTATGTGGATGCGCCCGCACCGGCGACGTGCCACGATCGGGCCGAGGAGGTTCACTTTTGCGAACTATTCACCAGGCACCCGTACTGGACGAGCCGGATCTGACGACCGGCGATCTCGAGCTCGAGGAACGGCACTCGCTGCGGCGCGTCGCTGGCCTGTCCACCGAGCTCACCGACATCACCGAGGTCGAGTACCGGCAGCTGCGACTCGAACGGGTCGTCCTGGTCGGTGTCTGGACCGAGGGCAGCGTCGAGGACGCGGAGAACTCGCTGACTGAGCTGGCCGCGCTGGCCGAGACGGCGGGTTCCGAGGTTCTCGAGGGCCTGATCCAGCGGCGCTCACGTCCGGACACGGCCACCTTCATCGGCCGGGGCAAGGTCGAGGAGCTGCGTGAGGCGGTCGTCGCCACCGGCGCCGACACGGTGATCTGCGACGGCGAGCTGTCACCCAGCCAGCTGCGCAACCTCGAGCAGCAGACCAAGGTCAAAGTCGTCGACCGTACGGCGTTGATCCTCGACATCTTCGCCCAGCACGCGAAGAGCAAAGAGGGTAAGGCGCAGGTCGAGCTGGCCCAGCTGCAGTACCTCCTGCCGCGGCTGCGCGGCTGGGGTGACTCGCTGTCCCGCCAGGGCGGTGGCGCGGGCGGCGGCGCCGGTGGCGGCGTCGGCACGCGTGGCCCCGGTGAGACCAAGCTCGAGACCGACCGGCGGCGGATCAACCACCGCATCGCCCGTCTCCGTCGCGAGATCAAGGCCATGCGGACGGTACGGCAGACCAAGCGGTCCCGCCGTTCCACCAGCGGCGTCCCGGCCGTGGCGATCGCCGGTTACACCAACGCCGGCAAGTCCAGCCTGCTCAACCGCCTGACCCAGGCGGGGGTGCTGGTCGAGGACGCGCTGTTCGCCACGCTCGACCCGACCACCCGGCGCACGGCCGCGGAGGACGGACGCGTCTACACGCTGTCCGACACGGTCGGCTTCGTCCGGCATCTGCCGCACCAGATCGTCGAGGCGTTCCGCTCCACCCTCGAGGAGGTGGCGTACGCGGATCTGGTCGTGCACGTCGTCGACGGCGCGCATCCCGACCCGGAGGGTCAGGTCAGCGCGGTGCGCGAGGTGCTCGGCGAGGTCGGCGCCGACCGCATCCCCGAGCTGTTGGTGATCAACAAGGTGGACACGGCCGACGAGGAGACCATCCTGCGGCTCAAGCGCACCTGGCCGGGGGCGGTGTTCGTGTCGGCGCGCAGCGGTGCCGGCATCGACGAGCTGCACGCGGCCATCGCGGAACGGCTGCCGCGGCCGGCGGTCGATCTGCGCGTTCTGCTGCCGTACGACCGTGGTGATCTGGTTGCCCGGATTCATCGGTCCGGTCAGGTATTGCAAACCACCTACCTGGATGAGGGAACCGAGCTTCGGGTACGCGTCGGCGAGCAGCTCGCTGCCGAGCTGGAGTCGTACCGATACTGAGCGTGTTCCGACATACCGGACCCGACGGGCTTCCCGGCCGGGGTTGATCCACGCGTAACACGGGCACGGGCCGCCGCATGCGACACTGATCGGATGCGGCGTCTCGTTCTCCCGGTCATTGCGGCCTTCGGCCTGGTGATGATCGGTTCGTCCAGTGCGTTCGCGGACAACCCCGCCCCGGTTGTCAGCGCGCCCTCGACGCCGGGGAAAAAGGTCTGCAGGATCGCCGACTCGAATCTGGACGAGGTGTCCGGCCTCGTGGCGACCAGGACCGGCTTCATCGTGATCAACGATGGCGGCAACGACCCGGCCAAGAAAAAGGTCTTCTTCCTCGACTCCAAGTGCAAGGTGGTCGACAAGGTCTCCTACAGCGGCACCCCGCTCGACACGGAGGACCTGATCCTCTCGCCGGACGGCAAGACGCTCTGGATCGCCGACGTCG
This sequence comes from uncultured Actinoplanes sp., assembly GCF_934643405.1. Taxonomy (GTDB): domain Bacteria; phylum Actinomycetota; class Actinomycetes; order Mycobacteriales; family Micromonosporaceae; genus Actinoplanes. The sequence goes on along the minus strand of NZ_CAKUCL010000103.1, from coordinate 1,084 downwards.
GCGACAACAACTACACCGACGAGAACGAGACGCGCCCGCACGTCGCGCTGTGGAAGATGCCCGCCGACGGCTCGGCGAAACCGAAGCTGTACCGGGTCTCGTACCCCGAGGGCGATCACCACGACGCCGAGGCGATGCTGCTCAACGGCGACGGCACGCCGCTGATCGTCACCAAGGAGGTCGGCAGGCCGGCCTCCATCTATCAGCCCGGCGGCCCGCTGAAGGAGAACAACGAGACCCCGGTCCCGCTCAAGCGGGTGGGTGAGCTGAGCGTCTCCGGCACGACCACGGCCGGCCCGCCGCTCGCCCGGATCGGCAACCGGACGATCGACGGCGGCGCCATCCTCGAGGGTGGCAGCAAGGTCGTGCTGCGCACGTACACCGACGCGCTGGAGTGGGATGTCACCAACGGCGACGTGCTGGGCGCGCTGAAGAACAAGCCGCGCACCACCGGCCTGCCGAACGAGCCGCAGGGTGAGGCGATCACCTACAGCGCCGACGGCAAGTCCTTCCTCACCGTCTCCGACATGCAGGGCAACGAGAAGGCGTCGAACTACATCCTTCAGTACACGCCGGCCACCAAGGTGGCGGTGGCGGCGAAGGGCACCGAGGCCGACGCCGGCGGCAAGAAGTGGTACGACGGGCTGAGCATCGGCGACATCACCCTCGCCGTCGGCGGCGTGGGTCTGCTCGGCCTGATCCTGGTCGGGGTCGGCGTGTTCGGCATCGTCCAGCACCGCAAGAAGGTCCGCGACCTGCCGGACCCCGACCCCGACTCGGACGACTTCGAGAACCCGCTGGCCGGCGACCCGGAAACCGAGCTGATCGGGGTGGGCGGGGCGGCGCCGCAGCGGGCCGGGGTGTACGGCGGCGCGGCCCGGTCCGGTCCGGCCTACGGTCCGGGCGGCGGCGCGGCCGGCATGGGCGGCCCCGGTGGCAACGGCCCGGTGTACGGCAGTGGCGGCCGGGTCAACGGGCAGCAGCCGGGGGCGGGTCCGCAGGGCCAGCCCCCGCGCGGGCCGCAGCGCGGCGCTCCACAGGGCCAGCCTCCCCGCGGACCGCAACGCGCTCCGCAGGGCCAGCT
>NZ_CAKUCL010000102.1 GCF_934643405.1 uncultured Actinoplanes sp. | reverse complement strand
GGCGGTGACCTGGCGGGGCGGCGACCGGCGGGCGGGGCAGCAGCCGGGGCGGGGCGGCGGCCGCGCCGCAAACGCCCCACCTGGCGGCCAACCCCGCCCAACCGCCCCACGATCACCGCAGCCACGTGGGAACACTCACACCGGTGCCGGGAAAACATTGAACTTACGTCCCCTTTGGAGGGGACCGGAAACGGAGGACACTTGCAGCACTCGAACTATCGGTGACGCGGCCGGTAGCCTTTCAGGCCGGAACCAGCCGGGGGGCGACGTTGCTACGGGGTGAACTGGCCGAGGAGGCGCCATGGGGCGTCCTCACCGATCCGGCGCGGCTGCGATCCGTCGCCCGGCTCGGCGTCGGCCCGAGCCCCGACCCGGCCTTCGACCGCATCGCCGTGCTGGTGGAGCGCCTTGTCGACGCCCCGGTCGCCGTCGTCACGGTCGTCGCCGCCGACCGGCAGTTCCTCCCGGGCCAGGTCGGGCTGCCCACCGATTTCGCCCGCGACCGGCAGATGGAGCTGGCCCACTCGTTCAGCCGACACGTCGTCGAGGCCGGCAAGACGCTGACCATCCCGGACGTCCGGGAAATACCGACCATGCGGGACAACCCGTCCATCCGGGACCTGGGGGCCATCGCCTACGCGGGAGTGCCGCTCACCGACTCCGACGGGCTGGTCCTCGGCGCGCTGGCGGCCATGGACCGCGAACCCCGGGTCTGGACCCGCAGCGAGATCGACCTGCTCCACGAGCTGGGCGAGGTGTGCTCCTCGGAACTGCGCCTGCGGATCGCCCGGGAGATCGCCGACGAGGCGCGCCGGCACGCCGAGTCGGCGCATGACCAGCTCAGTCTGCTCGGCGAACTGACCGAGGCCCTGGCCGCGACGATGGACATCGACGAGGCGCTGGGCCGGCTCGGCCAGATGGTCGCCGGACGGCTCGCGGACTGGTGTCTCGTGGCGCTCGCCGACACGACCGGGGCCGTCCGCCATGTGTCCGCCGCGCACAGCTCACCCGCGTACGCGCAAGAGGCTTCGAAGCTCGCCGAGCTTGCCGCCGCCGCCGGGCCGGACCTGAAGTCCCTGATCCTGAAGGTGCAGCGCACCGGCCGGTTGATCCGCCGCGACACCGCCGACCCCGATCTGCTGCGCCGGAACCTGCTGACCGGCGAGATCGCGACGCTCGCCGAGCGGATGGGCTTCGGCTCGTACCTGATCGCCCCGATCACCGCGCCCGCGAGCAAACGCATTCTGGGTGCCTTGATGCTGGTCAACGGGCCGGGCAGGCCGGCGTTCGGGGACGCGGAGGAGCAGACCGCGACGGAGGTCGGGCGCCGGGCCGGGCTGGCCGTCGACAACAGCAGCCTGTACCGCCACCAGCGCCACGTCGCCGAGGTGCTCCAGCACAGCATGCTGCCCGAACTGCCGCGCATCAGCGGCATCGAGCTGCACGCCCGCTACCTCCCCGCGCAGGTCGGAGCGGCGGTCGGCGGCGACTGGTACGACGCGTTCGCGCAGCCCGACGGCAGCGTGATCCTCGCGGTCGGCGACGTGTCGGGCCACGACATCGAGGCCGCCGCGACGATGGGCCAGGTGCGTAATCTGGTGCGCGGCGACGCGTACGGCCGGCAGGAGTCCCCCGGCCCGATCCTGGCCCAGCTCGATCGCGCGCTGCACGGCCTGCGGGTGCCCGCCGCCGCGACCGCCGTCCTGGCCCGCGTGCACCGCGACGGTGATCACTACCACGTGGCCTTCGCCAACGCCGGCCACCCGCCGCCGATCGTGCTCACCCCGCAGGGCGACGTCGAGGTCTGGTGGGTATCCCCCGAGCCCCTGCTCGGCCTGCTCCCCCGCGACGTGCGCACCACCCACCGCCGCGACGTGCCACCCGGCTCGACCCTGCTGCTCTACACCGACGGCCTGGTCGAACACCCGGCCCGCCTCATCGACGAGGGCATCGCCCGGGTCCGCGGCGTCCTGCGCGGCAACGCCGCCCTCCCGGCCGACGACCTGTGCTCCCGCTTGATCGACTCCGCTTCCCGGCGCACCGACGACATCGCCCTGCTGGTCGCCTGCCTTCGATGAGAAAGTACGGGACTTCCCACCAGTTCCGCTTCGACAAGCCGCTCCGCGAGGGTGGTCACCCTCCTCACGCCCGACCGGGTGGGCCCGGTGGTCACCCCGGACGGACGGGCGGCCCGCCGTGGGTCCACGGCGTCTCGGACGGGTCGGGGAAGGCCGCACCCGGGCGGTAGGCCTCGCTCAACGTCGTCAGCAACAGCCGCTCGCCGACGGCGGGAACGCTCCCGGGCTCGGCGACCAGCCTGCGTCCCATCCCACCGGACAGCTCCAGCACCACGTCCGTACCGGTCGCCGTCGGGGTGACCGAGATGACCTTCGCCTTCTGGCTGGGCCGGGCCGGTGACGTCAGGTTCGCGCCCGGCTCGACGCGGACCGGCTCGGTGGTCGCCACCATGATCCGGGGGCGCAGCACCGGCCGCTTGCCGGAGTCGTCGACGCGGTCCGGGCTCGCCAGCGTCACCACGCCGCCGAAGGCCGCGCCGGTCAGCCGGTACTCGGCCATCACCAGCGGATCGTCGAAGGCACGCTGCACCGCGTACCGGGCGGCGGCGTTCTCCAGGCGCTGCAACCGGGCCGCCGCCGCGACCGCGCCGTCCCGCCGCGGCTGCGGAGCGCCGTCCTCCTCCAGGTGCTGGACGAAAGCCGTGTACGCGTCGCGGTCGCCGTCCCAGCGCGACCCGACCCGGGCGCCCGCCGGCAGGGCCCGCAGCAGATCGAGCGCCTGCCACATCTGCTCCCAGGTCCCAAGCAGCAGCTCCCGCAGCACGTCCGGCAGCTCCGGCGAGGAGCCGGCGATCAACGGCGCCAGCACCGCGTTGTCGAACTCCGGGTCCGTGGCCGGTCCGGCCACCGGCCCCCGTTCCGCCTCGCGGGCGGCCGACGCACCCGACGTGAGCCACGCGATCAGCGACCCGAGGTGCGCGTCCTCGGCCCCGCTCTGCCCGGTCGCCCAGTGCAGCCCGAGCGCCTGAACGGTGCTGGGCAGCAACGCCGACCCCGGCACCTCGGAGGACGACGCCAGGAACGTCAACCACTGTCCGAGCAGCGGAACCGAGGGCGCCACCGGATGATCACCGTCGACGCGCCGGAACCGGGTGGATCGCCCGAACAGCCGGAGGAAGTCGATGCCACCGGTGTTCGGCACCCACACCTGCGGCGCGTCGGCGAACCGGTGCCGCACGTCGCGTCCGCGATCCACCGCGACGGCCTCGGTCACCCCCTGGAAGGACTCGAGGTACGGCAGCAGCAGCGACGCCAGCGACGCAGCGAACTGGAACCGCTCGTCCCGGTTGCGCGGCTGCGCCACCCAGAGCAGCTCGGGCTCCTCGGCCGACGTGCCGACCATCGCGGCCAGCGGGGCGTGCGCCTCACCCGCCATCGCCAGCGGAATGAAGACGAACGGCCGATCATGGATGTGCAGGTGACGGACGGTGGCGATGGGTTGCGCCCGGCCGGCCGCCACCGCCTGCGCCCGGGCGAGCGCGACCAACGTGCTCACGAAAGCGCCTCGTCCCGCAGCCGGGCCGCCGCCCGCAACAACGCCGCCGCTTCGGTCTGGTCCTCGGCCGGTTCGAGCGTGCCCGCCGCGAGCCCGAGCACCTCGTCGATCGTCGCCACCCCGCCGAGCGCCTCGCGCACCGAGCGGCCCAGCGCCGCGGTGGTGCCGGCCGCCTCCGAGCGGCAGTAGACCGACAGTTCACAGGCCGAGAGGCATTCCGGCGCATACCTCGCCTCCACCTCGGCGAGCGACTCGATCAGCGCGGACGGCGGCAGCGACAGGTCGAACGACACCCCCGCCGGCAGGGCGTCGATGAGCGCGGACACCGACTCCAGCCGGGAGAGCTGACGACGCAGGGTCGACAACTGCTTGCGGACGTCGATGACGACCGCGACCGGGTTGAGCGAGAAGTTCTCCGGGCAGATCAGTGTCACCTCGTGGCTGACCCGTTCGTCGCCGAGCAGCCGCCGCAGGGCCAGCACGTACACGGCCGCCTGCACCGCCGCCGCCGAGACCTTGGCGCTGTCCGCCTGCCCGTCGATGATCGCGAAGGATTTGATCTCGACGACGCGCACCCGGCCCGACCGCTGGAACGCGAGCAGGTCCGGCTCCAGGTAGACCGTCTGCCCGGCCACCTCGAGCGTCAGGAGCGGATGGTCGACCAGCCCGGCGTCACCGGACGCGAGCAGCTCGCGGGTGCGGGCGTGCCGCGCCGTCAACGTGTCGTCCGCGTCCTCACCGAGGTCGTCGTAGCCGGCTTCGCCAGCCGCCAGCACCGACCGGAGCAGCGAACCCCCGTCCGCCTTGAGCATGGCCTCGAACGCGTTGCCCCGGGCCAGCGCGAACCGAGACTGTCCGAAATCTCCCGGGTACCCGATGCGGGAGGCCAGCTGCACCTTGTCGACCCCGGCCGCGTCCAGGACCGCGCGCCGGTTGCAGCCGGGATTACCGGTGAGCGCCGCGATCGTCCGGGCGTTGTGCCGCTTGCCGGGGCCGGGACCGCGCAGCCGATCGATCCGGCTCACTCGCCGCCTCGCTGACGCGGAAGAGCCGGGACTCCGTACAACTGCTGCTCCTCCTCCAGGTCGCCGGCACGCCGGACCGCCGACGAGCGCATCTGCGCCTCGGCGGCGAGCGATGCGGCGAGCCGCGGCGAGAGCAGGGCGGCGCGCGCGGCCGAGGCGAGATCCACCGCTTCCACTCCCTGCGGTACGCGCGTGGCCAGCTCGCGGAGCAACCGGTCACCCGATCGTGGAGCGGACGGTCGCAGCGCGACGAAACCGGCGACCCGCACGATCGCCGCGAGCTCGTCGGCACGCTGTTGAGCGGGGGTGACGACCCGGCGCTCGATCGCCCACCCGGCGAGCGCGATCATCCCCCGTACCGGGGACAGCTCTTGATCCAAGGCGCAACAGAACCCGGGCACCCGGTCGCGCAGCAGCGCCGCCACGCCGGACATGGACAGATCACCGTCGAACAGGGCCGCGTGCACGTCCACCACCAGGCGCGCGGGCGCGGGGGAGCCGAGCAGCAGCAGCGCGTGACGCGCCTGCTCGGCGGTGCTCGGCAACGTGCTCAGATGGTTCACCGGGCCGCTCTCGTCGGGGGGTTCCAGGACCGGATCGACTCTAGATCTTCCTACAGCACCCCAGCAATGTGGGGACGAGTCATCACGTTTCACCCGCGACAGCGATTAATATCCGCATATCGGACGGCCGCCGAGGAGCGCGCTACGTTCGGACTATGCCGAAGGCCATCTGGAACGACGAAGTTATCGCCGAGAGCGACGACACCGTGGTCGTCGAGGGCAACACATACTTCCCGCGCGCGTCGCTGCGCGAGGACGTGCTGGTGCCTTCCGACACGCACACCGTCTGCCCCTGGAAGGGCAAGGCGTCCTATTACACGCTCAGCTCGAACGGCCACACCACGCCCGACGCGGTGTGGTTCTACCCGGAGCCGAAGCCGGACGCGGCGGTGGTGCGGGACCGGGTGGCCTTCTGGAAGGACGTCCGCGTCGAAGCGTGACCGCCGGGGCCCGCTCACGCGTAGCGCGGGCGGGCCTCCTCGATCGAGCCGACCTCCAGGTACTTCAACAACTTCTCCTGCTCTGCCTGATCCAGCGCGCCGAACGCCTCGTACGCCGACGAGCGCGCATGTTCCGTGCCGCCCGCGAGCAGGGCGATGATCGCCGACCAGGCGAGCGACACCGGATCGAAGACCCGCGCGTTGCGCAGCGACGACAGCCGGCTCAGCATGGCCACCTTGGTCGCCGCGTCGTCGTCGGTCGGGATGCGGTCGGAGAGCTCGAAGAGGGCCCGGCCCCGGTACGGGTGCTCGGCCTCGATCATGCGCGCCAGCTCGCTGTTCGTCATCCCGTCGACGGCCGGCGCCGGGCCCCGGCGAGGCAGCGGCGGTGGTGGGGTCTCAGCGGGCACGACTGTCCCGCCCGCTCTCGTACCCGTTGCCCGGCGACTGCTGCGGCAGGGTCGGCGTGTTCTGGAACGTCGGGAAGGGCATCACCGGCATCGCGGGCTCGGCCGGCTCGGGCACCCGCTGGGCGATGGTCTGCAGAACGGCCCGGCCCGCCTCGCTGTCGGCGCCGACCGTCTCCCCGACCGCCGACTCGACCTGCTCGGCGAGCGCGGCCTGGGCCCGGCGCATGGTCCGCAGGATCTCCGCCGACAACTCGGCACCGTCGAGCCGGCGCACCCGGTCGTCGAGCCGAAGCCCGGTCACGATCCCGGAGCCCGCGACGGTCACCGTGACGCCGCCGTCGTCACCGGTCGCCGACGCGCTCAGCGCCGCCAGTCGGTCCGCGAGATTTCCACCCGGCACTAGTTCGTCCTCCGTTGCCGACTTTGTGCTGTCCGCAAACTATGAGATCACGGTGGCGCAACACCGGTCCGGACGCCCCCACCTGCCGCCGTAATCTGCACGCAATACATTGACTGCTGTTCACCCGTGGCGAGAGGTAGGTGTCGTGGACGACGACACGCCGGAGTGGCAGTCACCCATGCCTGATTTATCGGACATGTCGCTTGAAGAGATCATCGAGCGGCGCGACGACTCGGCCCTGTCCCTGGTTCTGCGCCGCCTCCAGGCCGATCTCGACGACCCGGACGAGCCGATCGCCGGCTTCAACTCGGCGCTCTAGTGCGCACGTTCCGCCTGGCGGACGCCGACTTCGCGGCCTTGGCGGCCGGCCGCCCACCCCGCCACGTCCTGGCCGAGCTGCGCCGCGCCGAGATCAGCCGCCATCTCCTCCTGCAGACCCAACTGCCTTCCGGGTACGCCGTGCCCCGCACCCATCCCGGCCGGGCCGACCCGATGAGCGCCCTGCACACGGCCGCGACGCTGGCGGCCCTGCGAGCCGGCGCCGCCCCACCGCCGGGGTCGATGCCGTCGCGCAAGACACTGCACGCCGAGCACGACGGGCTGGCGATCGCGGCGCGGCTGGAAGATCGAGATCCCCTGCGAGCCCGCCTGGGCCTGACGCCGACGGCCGAGCTGAGTCCCGCCGAGCTGGCCCGTTGGCAGGCGTTGTTCGAGCAGGCGTGGCACCTGCTGGTGGCCCGGCACCGCCCGATGGCCGAGACGCTGGCCGAGGTCCTGTCGGTGATCATCCCGGTGGAGCCGGACCCGGGCGCCGGCGGGATCAGCGCGACGTCTGCCCAGGCCTACGGCGCGGTCGCGATGTCCGCCCCGGCGGACGCGACGGCCTTCGCGGTCGGCCTGCTGCACGAGACCCAGCACAGCGTCCTGAACGCCGTGATGGTCCTGTTCGACCTGGTGACACCGACGCGGGAACGCGGCTACTCACCGTGGCGGGACGATCCGCGCCCACCGACGGGCGTGCTGCACGGCGCGTACGCATACCAGGCCGTGACCCGCTTCTGGCGCACCGAGGCACAGCACGCGATGACGGACGCCACCGGTGGGGGCGGGGCGCTCGCCGCGTTCGAGTTCGTCCGGTGGCGGGACGCCGTCGTGGCAGCGGCCGACGGACTCCTTGCCGGCGAGCACCTCACCCCCGCGGGGCGGCGGTTCGCGGGGGCGCTTCGCGCCGAGGTGGCCGCCTGGCGGGATCAGCCCGGCGGGGAGCGGATCGCCCGGCTGGCTCGCGAGGCCAGCGCCGACCACCGCATCCGGTGGCGGCTCCGCAATCTCGAGGTGAGCGCCGCGACCGTCGCCCTTCTCGTCGATGCCTGGCGACGCGGTGCCGACGCGCCGGCGGTGCCGGAAGCGACGGTCCGCACCGGGCGGGGACGGGTGCTGGCCGGGAGCGACCGGCTCCGGCTGGTGCACGCGCTCCTGCGGGGCCAGAGCCCGGACGACGACGCGAAGGCCGTCGCCGGCCACGGGACGCCATCCGGCGCGGCGGGCAGAGACGACGAGTTCTGGGCCGCTGTCGCCCTCGCCGCGCCGGGCGGCCCGATGGCACGACCGGAGCTTGCCCGGGCGCTCTGGCAGGCGGCGCCGACCGGCGACATCGACGCGCTGGTCCGCTGGACGGCTCAGGTGCGACCGGCGGCCGCCGATGGAAGGCGCGGAGGTGAAGCATGAGCCGGCTTCGACGGGCAGTCGACCACGCCATGATCTTCGCGTCGTTGCTGGCGCTGGTCTGGCCCCTCGTCCTCGCGGACGGCGGAAGGGTGGAGCCCTGGGACGCCGTGGCCCTGCCCGTCGTCGTGGTTCTCAGTGTCGGCGTGGCCCGGCTGGCCGGACGCTACCGGACGGCGGGGTACGCCCCGGCGGCCGCCGCCCTGCTGATGGCCGCCGCCGGACACGGCGCCCATCCGCGACTGATCGTCGGGCTGGCCGCGATCATGCTGCTGCGGCAGGTCCTCAGCACGCCCGCCGACGACGGCGAGCCGCTCACGCGCCTGGGCAACCGGACCCGGTTCATGGCTCATGCCCGGGACACGCTGGCCGACGCCGGCGACGCGATGACCGCCGTGGTCGTCTTCGACCTGGACGGTTTCCAGGACGTCAACGACACACACGGGCACGCGGCCGGCGACGCGCTGCTTCGCGTGGCCGCCGAGCGCCTCGACGCGAACGTGCGCGGCGACGACGCGGTGTCCCGGCTCGACGGCGACGAGTTCGCGGTGCTGCTCCCCCGGCTCACCGACGACCTGATCGCCGACACCGTCGCCCACCGCATCCTGCACGACCTGCGACAGCCCATCGCGATCGACGACGTCGTGCTGACCATCCGGGCCAGCGCCGGGATCGCGATCATGCGCGGGCCGCGCATCGATGCGGACAGCCTGGTGCGCGAGGCCGAGGAGGCGCTGCGGCAGGCGAAGGAGGACGGCAAGGGCGTGGCGCGGCGGTTCGACCCGGCCCGGTTCGCCGAGGCCGAGCAGCGCCGCCACGAGGAGACCGAGCTGCGCCGGGCGCTGGCCGAGAACCAGTTCGAGGTGCACTACCAGCCGATCGTGCACCTCGACGGCGAGCACGCGGTGGGCGTGGAGGCGCTGGTCCGCTGGCGTCACCCGGCGCGCGGGCTGCTGCCGCCGGGCGCCTTCCTGGACCTGGCCGAGTCGCTGGGCATGATGCCCGAGCTGGGACTCTGGGTGCTGCGCGAGGCGTGCCGGCAGGCGGTCGGCTGGCAGCGGAAGATCGACGGCTTCGAGCTGAACGTCAACCTGTCCGCCTCCCAGCTCGGCAACCCGATGCTGGTCGACGAGGTCCGCGACGTGCTGACCGAGACGGGCATCGACCCGAGCCTGCTGGTGCTGGAGCTGACCGAGTCGGTCGCGCTCGTCGATCTCGGCGAGTCGGCCCGGGTGCTGGGCGCGCTGAAGACGCTCGGCGTGCGCATCGCTCTCGACGATTTCGGTACGGGGTTCTCCTCACTGAGCCATCTGGGCGTGCTCCCCGTCGACGTCGTGAAGATCGACAAGTCGTTCGTGCAGGCCATGCAGGACAGTCCGGCGGGCGGTTCGGTGGCCGAGGCGGTGCTCCAGATCGCCCGCACGTTCCACCTGTCGCCGGTGGCCGAGGGGGTGGAGGACGAGAACCAGGCGTCACGCCTGCGGGACCTCGACTGCGGGCAGGCGCAGGGCTACCACTTCGCCCGGCCGATGCCCGCCGACAACGTCACCGACCTGCTGATCCGCCAGAGCGTCTCATAACGGCGGAAGATCAAGGTCGGTTTCCAGCCGTACGCCGTCGGCCGCGGCGACCAGCACCGGATGCCCCTCGCCGTAGACCTTGGCCAGGGCCGCCCCGGCCTGGGCCCGCGCCTCGTCGTCCGGACCGTCCACCACGGCGTTCCAGGCGCAGGCCAGCGTGTCCGGGTGCTCGGGGCCACGGATCAGCCGGGACCGTTGCAGCGTCTCGGCCGCCACCTGTTGCGCCTCCTGCCGCTCGCCCACCCCGAACAGGTCGATCGCGTACCCGTTGGCGCAGCTCAACGTGAACGGATGGTCGGCGCCGACGCTGCGCCGCAGCCCGTGCAGCGCCTCCTGGTCGATCCGCCGCGCCTCCGCCACGCCCCCCGTCCGGCGCACCACCGCGGCCAGCCCGGCCGCCGCGGCCAGCGTGAACGGATGATCGTCCCCGAGGACCGAGTGGTATCGCGCCACCGCCCGCTCCAGCAGCTCATGCGCCCATTCGTGGTCGCCGGCCGCGTTCGCCGCGTTGGCCAGCGACACCATCGCCGCCAGCGTCTCCACGTGCACGTCCCCGAACCGGCGCCGGCACAGGGTGACACTGTGCTCGGCCCGCGCGACCGCGTCCCGCGCGCCCCGCCGGCGGGCCGCCATGGCCGCGAACCGGACGATCCACAGCGCGAACGGATGGTCCTCGTTCCCCGGCGCCGCGGCGGTCAGCTCGGCCGCGCCGGCGTAGTCACCGAGTCCGAACAGGTCGTACGCCAGCCCGGCCCGCGACGACAGCGTCTCCGGATGTCCCTCGGTGAAGATGAGCTGCCGGTACCGCAGGGTCTGCTCGTCCAGCGTTCGCGCGCCCCGGAAGTCGCCGAGCAGCCGCAGGTCGGCGGCGAGGTTGTTGGCGCAGCGCAGCGTCGTCGGAAAGGCCTCGCCGAACAGCCGGCGGTGGCGTACCAGGTTGTCCGCGTCGAGCTGGCGGGCCTGTCCGAACCAGCCCCGGATCCGCAGATCCGCGCCGACGCTGTTGGCCGTCGCCAGGGTCGTCTCGTCGTCCCCGCCGAGCGCCGCCCGCTGAACCCGCAGCGTCTGCTCGTTCAGGCCCCGCGCCTCCGCCGTGCGGCCGACCGCGCGCAACGCGTTGGCCAGGTGGAACGAGGCGAGCAGGGTCTGCTCGTGCTCGTCGCCGAGCGTGTCGCGCCAGCGGGCCACGGCCGCGGCGGCCAGGTCCCGGCTGGAGTCGTAGTCGCCGCTCGCGTACAGGTACCGGATGCAGTTGATCACCAGCTGGCGGACGTCCTCGGTGCCGGCGCCGAGCACGTCGGAGTGCACCAGGTGCGGGGTCAGCTCGGCATACCGCCGGCGGACGGCCGGGTCGTCCGGGTCGCCGGGGTCGGCCGCCGCCAGCATCCGGCGCACGGTGGTGAGCAGCGCGGCGTGCCGCTCGGAGCTGAGCCCCTGGGCGAGCATGCCGCGGATCAGCGGATGGACGAGCAGGTGCTCGCCGGACGGGTCGAGCTCGGCCAGCCCGTAGCGGCCGATGAGGCGCAGCGCGGCCTTCAGCCGCCGTTCGACCCGTACGGCGTGGGCCGCCTGGTCGCTGAGCGGAAGCAGCCGGGCCTCCCACAGCAGCCGCCAGCTCACCGGCGCGCCGCCCAGGAAGGCACAGAACTCGAGCAGCTCGAAGGCCGCCGGCGAGGCCGCGCGCAGCTCGTCGCCGGCCAGCCCCCAGGCCACCCGCACCGGGCCGGGGTAGGTCAGCTCGCCGGCCCGCCGGTCGTAGCGGGTCAGGTAGTCGCCGGCCGTCCAGCCGGTGGCGGCCCGCAGGGCGGCGGCCAGTTCCAGCGCCATCGGCAGGTCACCGAGCCGCTCCGCGAGCCGCTCGGCGTCGCCGGCCGGCAGGTCGGGCGCCCGGCCGCGGAGCAGGTCCACGCTGTCCGCCCGGTCGAAGACGCCGATCGGCAGGGGCTGCGCCACGTCGGCCGACCAGCGCGGGTTCCGGCTGGTGACCAGCACGTGGCCGGCGCCGCTGGGCAGATACGGGGCTAGCTCCTCGGGCCGGTTCGCGTCCTCGAAGACGACCAGCCAGTTCTGGTACGGCTCGCCGCGGCTCAGCGCGTCGCGGATCGCGGCCAGCGTGCGGCCGTAGTCGCCGGACTCGGGGACGCCGAGGTGCTGGGCCAGGCCGATCAGCGCGGTCCGGGTGCCCGCGCTCTGCTCGGCGGGGATCCACCAGACCAGCTCGTACGCGTCGGCGTAGCGGTGGGCGTACTCGACGGCGAGCTGCGTGCGGCCGGTCCCGCCGAGCGGATGGCCGTCGGCCGGCAGCAGCACCACCGGACCCTGCCCGAGCCTCACCCGCAGCTGGGCGAGAAGATCCTCGCGACCCACGAAACGGGGGTTGCGCGGCGGCAGACCGCCCCGGATCGGCACACCCCGCTCCTCACGTGTGGTGGGTGACGCCGATTACCGTACGTGGAAATATCGCGACTGTGAAAGAAGGCGTGCCTTGCCCGATGAGTTCGTGACACGTCTCGATCGCGAGGCCGGCACGGCCACCGTGGCGCTGCGCGGCGAGGTGGACGTGCTCACCGTGGACAGAGTGCGGCTCGTGCTCGGCGAGGCGCTGGCCGGCGAGCCACGCGAGATCGTCGTCGATCTGACCGACCTGGCCTTCATCGACTCGACCGGCCTGGGCGCGCTGGTCTTCGGATTTCAGCGCGCCCGCGACGCCGGTGTCCGCTTCCGGCTGGCCCACCCGTCCCCGGGGGTGCGTCAGATCCTGATGCTGAGCGGGATCCTCGAGGTCGTCGAGCTCACGCCTTAGCCGGCACGGCCAGGCCGATGCCCGGCGCGACCGGCTTGATCCTCTTACCGGCGAAGAGCATCAGGCTCAGCAGGCTCGCGAAGATCGCCAGGCCACCGGCGGCGTACCACGCCCAGGTGTACGCCCCGAGCTGGTCGCGGACCAGGCCGGCCGCCGAGGCCGCGACGGCCGCGCCGATCTGGTGCGAGGCGAAGACCCAGCCGAAGACGATCGGTCCGGCCGCTCCGAAGTACTCCCGGCACAGGGTCACCGTCGGCGGCACGGTCGCCACCCAGTCCAGCCCGTAGAAGAGGATGAACAGCACCATGCTCGGGTGCGTGGTGGCCGCGAACAGCGACGGCAGCACCAGCAGCGACATGCCGCGCAGGAAGTAGTACGCACCGAGCAGGATGCGGCTGTCCACCCGGTCGGTGAGCCAGCCGGACGCGATGGTGCCGACGATGTCGAACAGGCCGACCAGGGCCAGCAGGCTCGCCGCGGTGGTCTCCGGCATGCCGTGGTCGTGCGCGGCCGGGATGAAGTGCGTGCCGACCAGACCGTTGGTGGTCGCGCCGCAGATCGCGAAGCCGCCCGCGAGCAGCCAGAACGCCCGGGTCCTGGCGGCGGTGCGCAGGCCGCGCAGGGCGTTGCGGGCGGCGCCGGTCGGGGCGATCGGCTGGGGCTGCTCGTAGGCGCCGCCGTACGCGCCGATCCCGAGCAGCGACGGGTGTTCCTTCAGCCGCCACCAGACGAGCGGCACCACCAGCAGGGCCGCTCCGGCGACCACGAGGGCGGCGGTGCGCCAGCCGTGGTTCTCGGTCAGGCCGGCCAGCACCGGGAGGAAGACCAGGTTGCCGGCCGCGCCGCCGGCGGTGAGCACCCCGGTGACCAGGCCGCGGTGTTTGACGAACCAGCGGCCGGTGATGACCGCGACGAAGCCGAGCGCCATCGAGCCGGTGCCGAGCCCGACCAGCACGCCCCAGAGCAGCACGAGCTGCCAGCTGGATCGCATGACCACGGTGAGCCCCGAGCCGAGCGCCACCAGGGTGAGCGCCGCCATGATCACGCGGCGGATGCCGAACCGTTCCATCAGGGCCGCGGCGAACGGCGCGGTGAGCCCGTAGAGCAGCAGGTTGACCGACACGGCCGCGGAGATGGTGCCGAGCGACCAGCCGAACTCGTCGTGCAGCGGGCGCAGCATCACGGACGGGGTGGCGCGGAAGCCGGCCGCGCCGACCAGCGCCACGAAGGCGACGGCGGCGACGAACCAGGCCGGATGGATTTTGTACTTCTTCGTCACGTGATCGATTGTGCGGAGTATCGCCGGACCGGACGAGTGGCCGGGAGGCCATCATGCGCAAGAATTGGGCCATGCCCCGACACAAGATCGCGGTCCTGGCCCTGGACGGCGTCGTCGCCTTCGACCTCGGCGTCCCGACGCAGGTGTTCAACGCCGCGCGGCGGCCCGACCGGCAGCGCCTGTACGAGGTGCGCATCTGCGGCGACGGCCCGGTGCACAGCACGGCCGGCTACACCGTCACGCCGGACTACGGCCTGGAGGAGCTTCAGACCGCCGACACGGTGATCGTGCCGGGCATCGGCTCCGGCGGCCCGCTCACCGACGGCACCCTGCCGAGCAGGATCACCGACGCGCTCCGGGCCGCGGCCCGCCGCGGCGCCCGGATCGTCTCGATCTGCACGAGCGCCTCCGTCCTGGCCGCCGCCGGCCTGCTCGACGGACGTCCCGCCGCCACCCACTGGGCCTGGGCGAACCGGATCGCGCCGCTCTACCCGCAGGTGAACTGGAACTTCGACGTGCTGTTCGTCGACGACGGCGACATCCTGACCTCGGCCGGGGTGGGCGCCGGCATCGACCTCTGCCTGCACATCGTGCGCAAGGACCACGGCACCGAGGTCGCGAACCGGGCGGCCCGCCGCTGCGTGGTGCCACCGTGGCGCGACGGCGGCCAGGCGCAGTACATCGAGCGGCCTGTCCCGGACGCGGCCGGCGCCGGCACCGCCGAGACCCGGTCCTGGGCCCTGGACCGGCTGGCCGAGCCGGTGACCTTGGAGGAGATGGCCGCGCACGCCCGGATGAGCGTGCGCACCTTCACCCGCCGGTTCCGGGACGAGACCGGGATGAGCCCGCGCCAGTGGCTGCTCCGTCAGCGCGTCGCGCATGCCCAGTTGCTGCTCGAATCGACCGATCTGGGCGTGGACACCGTGGCCCGCCGCTCCGGGCTGGGCAGCGCCACCGCGCTTCGCCAGCACATGCAGGCGACGATCGGGGTGGCACCGAGTGCTTATCGGCGAACTTTCCGGCATCCGGTGCAATCCGCGTCATAAAGTAATAAGGGCGGTCAGATCTCAGCTTGCCGCGCGCGCGTCCGATGAGACGCGGTGCAAGCTGTACCGCTGCCACCGAGGATGACATGGACCAGACCTTCCGCCCGCTGCTCGACGCGCTGAAGCAGATCGGCGTCGACGCGCTCGCCGTCGCCGCCGCGGCGGAGGAGGCCCAGCGCAGCGGCCGGTCCGTGCGCGCGGTCCTGATCAACGACCAGGTGGTCACCGAGGAGCAGCTCACCGCGGCGGCCGCCAAGGCGTTCGGGATCAATACCGTCGACCTGGTCAGCTTCACTCCGGACCCGGCCGCGCTCAAGCGCATCCCGCTGCCGGTGGTGCTGCGTCACCGCGTGCTCGGGCTCTCGATCGCCGACGGCGAGCTCGTCGTCGGCGTGACCGACCCGGGTGACGTGGTGGCGCTCGACGACGTGCGCGCCGCGACCGGCATGAACCTGCGCCCGGTGGTGGTCGCCCGCAGCGAGGTCCGGCGGATCATCGAGCGGCTCCAGCGCGAGTCCAGCGACCTGGGCGACATCGCCGACGAGGAGCTGGACGACCAGTCCGCGATGGCGGCGCAGCAGACCAGCTCGGACGACGCGCCGATCGTGCGCTACGTGAACAACCTGATCGAGCAGGCGGTCATGAACCGCGCCTCCGACCTGCACCTGGAGCCGACCGAGGACGACATGCGGGTGCGGTACCGCATCGACGGCGTGCTGCACGAGGTGGACGTGGTGCCGCGCGGCGTCATGTCGGCGCTCATCTCCCGCATCAAGATCATGTCGGGCGTCGACATCACCGAGAAGCGGGTGCCGCAGAACGGCCGCATCACCGCGATGATCCGGGACCGGACGGTCGACCTGCGGACCGCGACCCTGCCCACGGTGTGGGGCGAGAAGATCGTGCTGCGGGTGCTGGACACCGGCGGCATCGACCTGGACATGAACAAGCTGGGCTTCACCGAGCACAACCTCGACCGCTTCGCCGAGTCGTTCACCAAGCCGCACGGCATGGTCCTGGTCACCGGCCCGACCGGATCCGGGAAGTCGACGACCCTGTACGCCACGCTCGGCCGGATCAGCAAGCCGGAGATCAACGTGATCACCGTCGAGGACCCGGTCGAGTACCGCCTGCGCGGTATCAACCAGGTGCAGGTCAACGCCAAGGCCGGGCTGACCTTCGCCGCGGTGCTGCCGGCCATCCTGCGCTCCGACCCGGACGTGGTGCTGATCGGTGAGATCCGGGACAGCCACACCGCCCAGATCGCGGTCGAGGCGTCGCTCACCGGTCACCTCGTGCTCTCCACGCTGCACACCAACGACGCGCCCGGCGCGGTCACCCGGCTCACCGAGATGGGTATCGAGCCGTTCCTGGTCGGCTCGTCGCTGGACTGCGTGCTGGCGCAGCGGCTGTCCCGCCGCCTGTGCGACTGGTGCAAGGAGGCGTACCTGCCGACCGAGGAGGAGCTGATCGGCGCCCGCTGGCCGTTCGAGGACCTCGCCGTGCCGGAGGCGCTGTACCGCCCGGTCGGCTGCCGGAACTGCGCGAACACCGGCTACCGCGGGCGGATCGCGATCCACGAGGTCATGCCGATCTCACCGGAGATCGAGTCGCTGACCATCCGCCGGGCCTCCGCGGGCGAGATCCGCGAGGTGGCGCTCTACCAGGGCATGTACGACCTGCGGGCGGACGGCCTGGCCAAGGCGGCGGGCGGGCTGACTTCCGTACGGGAGATCTCTCGCGTGGCCATCTGAGCCAAGCATCCTACCCGCATAACGCACAAATCGCCCGAATCTCACGGAACGCCTGCTAAAGCGGCCTCATCGAGTGCCGAATTTAAGAGGCGTCAACTCACCCATCTTTCGTACGTGGGTGACGCAACCGATCAAGAGATTGCCGGTGCAGATGGACACGCTCGACCACCAGGTTCCGCAGCAGGCGGCCCCGTCCGAATCGCCCGTTCCCGCGCCGGGCGACCTCGCCGTGCTCAACCAGATGCTCGTCAGCCTCGTCGAGTCGCGCGGCTCCGACCTGCACCTCACCGTCGGCACGCCGCCGATGATCCGGGTGAACGGGTCGCTGCGCCCGCTCGAGGGCTACGGCAACCTCAACTCGTCGGACACCGCGCTGCTGTGCCGGGCCGCCATCTCGGCCGACCAGTGGGCGACCTTCCAGCGCGTGCAGGAGCTCGACTTCGCGCACAGCATCGTCGGCGTCTCCCGCTTCCGCGGCAACCTCTACGTGCAGCGCAACTCGTGCGGCGCGGTCTTCCGGGCCATCCCGCACGAGATCAAGCCGCTGGACGCGCTGGGCATGCCCGACTCGGTGGCCCGCTTCGCCGGCCTGCCCCGCGGCCTGGTGCTGGTGACCGGGCCGACCGGCTCCGGCAAGACCACCACGCTGGCCTCGATCCTCGACCTGGCCAACCGCACCCGCGCCGCGCACATCATCACGATCGAGGACCCGATCGAGTTCCTGCACCCGCACAAGCGCTCGGTGGTGAACCAGCGCGAGATCGGCGCGGACACCGAGAACTTCGCCAGCGCGCTCAAGCACGCGCTGCGGCAGGACCCGGACATCATCCTGGTCGGCGAGCTGCGCGACCTGGAGACCACGGCGACCGCACTGACCGCGGCCGAGACCGGTCACCTGGTGCTGGCGACCCTGCACACGCAGAGCGCCACGCAGACCATCGACCGGGTCATCGACATCTTCCCGCCGCACCAGCAGCTCCAGATCCGGGCCCAGCTGGCGGCCAGCCTCCAGGGCGTGATCACCCAGGCGCTGGCGCCGCGCGCCGACAACAAGGGCCGGGTCGTCATCTCCGAGATCCTCACCGCCACGCCGGCCATCCGCAGCCTGATCCGCGAGGGCAAATCCCACCAGATCCCCTCGTTCATGCAGGCCGGCGGCAACGACGGCATGCTCGCCTTCGACCAGCATCTGGCCGAGAAGGTCCGTGAGCAGGTGGTGTCCATGCCCACCGCCCTGGAGCTGTGCCACTCCCAGGAGGAACTCAAGCGTCTCGTCGGACGGATGTGATCGGATGGCAGCAACCAAGGTCTTCCGCTACAGCAGCATCGACGCGGCCGGTCATCGGGCCAAGGGCACGGTCGAGGCGCCGAACGAGGCCGCCGCCACCCAGGCGCTGCGGCAGCGCGGCGAGGTGCCGCTCGAGGTCAGCGAGGCGGGTCAGGGCCTGGACCGGGACATCAAGATCCCGGGGCTGGGCAACAAGACCAAGCTGAAGGACCTGGCGGTCTTCGCCCGGCAGTTCGCCACGATGACGGCGTCCGGCATGTCGCTGCTGCGCTCGCTGGCGATCCTCGAGGAGCAGACCTCGTCACCGCCGCTGAAGAAGGCGCTCGGCGAGATCCGCAACGAGGTCTCCGGCGGCGTGTCGCTGTCCGCGTCGATGGGCAAGCACGACCGGGTCTTCCCGCGCCTGATGATCGCCATGATCCGGGCCGGTGAGACCGGCGGTATGATCGACCGCGCTCTCGAGCAGATCGCGTCGAGCCTGGAGAAGGACACCGCGCTCCGCGGCAAGATCAAGAGCGCGATGACGTATCCGGCGATCGTCCTCGCCTTCACCTTCGTGCTGATCGCCGCGGTCCTGATCTTCATCGTTCCGATCTTCGAGAACATGTTCCGCAACCTCGGCGGTCAGTTGCCGGCGATCACCCAGTTCCTCGTCGACGCCAGCCACAACATGTGGTGGATCGGCCCGCTGGTCATCGCCCTCGGCGTCGGCGCGTCGATCACCTACAAGCGGCAGATGCGCACCAGCGCCGAGTTCCGGCTCAAGGCCGACCGGTTGAAGCTCAGGATGCCGGTCTTCGGGCCGCTGTTCCGCAAGCTCGCGATGAGCCGCTTCTCGCGCAACCTGGGCCTGCTGCTCAACGTCGGTGTCCCGGTGATGCAGGCGCTGGCCGTGGTCGGCGAGACAACGGGCAACGAGGTCATCAACGTCGCAATGAAGGACGTTCAGAACGCCGTGCGCGACGGACACCCGATGTCGTCCGCGATGCGGCATCACGACATCTTCCCGGCCATGGTCACGCAAATGGTCGAGGTTGGTGAAGAAAGCGGTCAGATCAGTCAGATGCTCGACAAGGTTGCCGATTTCTATGACAGGGAGGTCGACAGCGCTGCCGAGTCCCTGACCGCGTCGATCGAACCAATCATGGTGCTCGTCATGGGCGCCGTGGTCGGCGGAATGGTGATTTGTCTTTACCTTCCGATGTTCACGATCTACCAGAACATCCAGAGCAACTGAACGCCCTGGAGCACCACCGGCCGGACTCCCGCCGGCCAACCACCTAACCGCCCACCCCACCTGTGATGCATGGAGGCACCCCCAATGCAGGACGTCATCAACCGGCTCCGCACCAAGAAGGCCGACGAGGGCTTCACCCTCATCGAGCTGCTGGTTGTCGTGGTCATCATCGGTGTACTGGTCGCCATCGCCGTGCCGGTCTACCTGAACTACCGCAAGGGCGCCGCCGACAAGTCGGCCCAGTCCGACGTGCGCGGCGCGGTCAGCACGATCGAGCAGTACTACACCGACAACAACAACCAGTACCCGAACCCGACCGGCGGCAAGATCGCCTCGCAGACGGCGAGCTTCAGCCTGTACGGCGCGAGCGGCACCAGCGCCGGCGGCCCGACCCCGGCCTCCCAGCCCGGTGGCTGGATCACGCTGTCCGACAAGACCACGCTGACCTACGCCTACGTCTCCGCGACGTCGTCGTACCTGGTCTGCGCGACCAACAGCGGCGGCAGCGGCAAGGTCTACCTCTACGACAGCACCAAGGGCGGCTCGGTCAACAGCGCCAGCGTCGCCATCGGCACCTGCCAGTGACCCGGTCCTGACCCGATCCGGGTGGCGCCCACGCCGGCGTCGCCCGGATCCCATCACCAGCTCGAGGAGGGCCGGACATGTTGCTCGTCGTGACCGCGTTGCTCGGCCTGGCGGTGGGATCGTTCCTCAACGTCGTGATCCACCGGGTGCCGCGCGGCGAGTCGCTCGTGCGGCCCGGCTCGCACTGCCCGCACTGCGGCCACGCCGTGCGCAACCGCCACAACGTCCCGGTCCTCGGCTGGCTGTGGCTCCGGGGCCGGTGCGCCGACTGCAGCGCCCCGGTCAGCGCCCGCTACCCGCTCGTCGAGGCCGGCACCGCGGTCCTGTTCGTCGCGGTCGCCGCCCGGTTCGGCTGGTCCTGGGAACTGCCCGCCTACCTGTACCTGGCCGCGATCGCCGTCGCGCTGGCCGCCATCGACCTCGACGTCATGCGCCTGCCGGACCGGATCGTGCTGCCCTCGTACGGGGTCGCCGTGGCGCTTCTCGCCCCCGCGGTGATCGCCGGGCACGGCTGGGCGGCCGCCACCCGCGGCCTGGCCGGCGCGGCCCTGCTCTTCGCCTTCTACTTCGTGCTGATGATCCTGCCGCGCGGCATGGGCTTCGGTGACGTGAAGCTGTCCGGCCTGCTCGGCCTCTACCTCGGCTGGCTCGGCTGGAGCTCGATGCTGGTCGGCGCGTTCGCCGGCTTCCTGATCGGCGGCGTCATCGGCGTGCTGCTGATGCTGCTGCGCCGGGCCGGCCGCCGCAGCCGGATCCCCTTCGGTCCCGCCATGCTCGCCGGCGCCTTCCTCGCGGTCTTCGCCGGACCGGCCATCGGCGACTGGTACACCTCCCTCCTGCTCCCCGGCGCCTGACGCACCGGCGTTCACGAAAGGACCGCGATGGCTGGCGTCACCCCCATCGGGCTCGACATCGGCTCGACCTCGATCCGGGCCGTGGAGGTCCGGCGCGCCAAGGACGAATACTCGCTGTCGAACTTCGGCCAGGTCCCGCTGCCTCCCGGCACCATGCACGGCGGCGTCGTGCAGGACCCGATCGCGGTCACCGCGGCGCTCAAGCAGCTCTGGGCCGCCTGCAAGTTCGGCACCCGCAACGTCGCCCTCGGCGTGACCAACCCGCAGCTCGTGGTGCGCGAGATGGCCGTGTCCAACCTGCCGGCCAAGGACCTGAGGCAGGCGCTGCCGTTCCAGGTCAAGGACGCGCTGCCGCTGGCGGTGGAGAAGGCGCTGCTCGACTTCTACCCCCTCGAGGACCCGGGCGACTCCCCGACCGTACGGGGCCTGTTGATCGCCATGCCCCGGGACGCCGTGATGTCGCTGGTCAGCGCGGTGGAGCGGGCCGGCCTGCACGTCAAGGGTGTCGACCTGGCCACGTTCGCCCTGCTGCGCGCCACCTCCCGGCTCGACGCCCAGGTCGAGGCGATCGTCGACATCGGCCTGGACGTGACCAGCGTGGTCGTGCACGCCGACGGCGAGCCGCTGATCGTCCGGACCGTGCCGCGCGGCGGCGTGGAGATCACCCAGAGCATCGCCGACCGGCTGGCCATCTCGCCGGCCGAGGCGGAGGAGCTCAAGTGCCGGTACGGGCTGCACGGCGACGGCCGCCCGGAGACTGCCGAGGCGGCGGTCGAGGCGGTCCGCTCCCTGGTCAGCGAACTGCGCAGCTCGTTCACCTACCTGGCCTCGGGCGAACGGCAGAAGCAGGTCACCCGGCTCGCGCTCTGCGGCGGCAGCGCGCTCATGCCGGGTCTGGCCGAGCACCTCCAGAACGAGCTGCGGATCAGCGTGCTGTACGCGGACGGCGCGAGCCGGTTGCGCGACACCCGCAAGGGCCGGGAACGCGGCTTCGACAGCTTCGTGCCGTCGGCCGCGGTGTCGATCGGCCTCACCCTGGGAGCGGCGGCGTGATGCCCGGCGGCACGAGCACCGGCCTGCTGCCGATCGATTCGGCGGTGTCGCCGCAGCAGGTCAACCGGGTCCTGCCGATCCGCGCCAACCTCCTGCCGTCCGAGATCACCGCGGTACGCAACGCCCGGCGCATCCGGTACGGCCTGATCGGCGCGGTCATCCTGGTGATCGTGCTGATCGCCGGCTGGTACCTCTACGCCGTGGGGGTGAAGAACGCCGCCGTCCGGGACCTCGCCACGGTCAGCGATCAGGTCCGCCAGGCGCAGCAGCGCAAGCAGTCGCACCGGGACCTGACCGACACGATCAGCGAGCAGGAGACGCTCACCGCCCAGCTCACCACGATCCAGGCCAAGGACCTGCCCTGGGCCACCATGCTGGACCGGGTGCGCGCGGCCGGCACGAGGCTGGGCGTCACGACCGACTCGGTCACCGGCACGCTGCAGCGCAACGAGACCGGCCCGGCCGGAACACTCGCGATCACCGGCACCGGCAAGGACAAGAAGACGGTCGCCAATTACGTCGACGCGCTGAGCAGGATCGCCGGCGTCGCCAACCCGTACCTGACCACGGCCAGCCAGTCCGACGCCGGCGTGTCGTTCACGATCACCGCCGAGATCACCGCGAAGGCGCTCTGCGGCCGGTTCACCACCCCCTGCACGACCGGAGGCAAGTGATGGGCATGCGGCGCACCGACGGGATGTGGCTGATCGGCGGCTTCCTGGCCGCGGTCCTGCTGGTCGCCGCGGGCTGGTTCCTGCTGATCTCGCCCAAGTTCGCCCAGGCCGACGACGTGCGCACGGAGGCGGACGGCGCGAGCCTGCAGCTGATGAAGCTGAACAAGGAGGTGGCCACGCTCGCCGCGCTGGAGAAGAAGAAGTCCACCTACGTCGCGCAGTTGCGGGCCAAGCAGGCTGCGCTGCCGACCAGCTACGACGTGCCGGCCTTCGTGCGCCAGCTCCAGGACTCGGGCACCGCGTTGAACGTGGACATCAGCGGTATCACGGTGGGCAGCCCGGCCAAGTCCGGCACGGTGTCCGACGTGGTCGAGCTGCCCATCACGCTGGCCGCACAGGGCACGCCCGCGAACCTGAGCAGGTTCCTCACCAAGTTGCAGACCGGTCAGCCGCGCGCGGTCCTGATCAGCTCGGTCAACCTCAACATCCCGTCGACCGATCAGGCGTCGACCACCGCGAGCATCGCGTTGTCGGCGTTCTGTCTGCACACGACCGGCGGCACCTGCACGGCGGGCGCCTAGCCCGGCGGTGCCGGCCGGTTCCCTCGCAGCTCGGCGAGCTGCTCCGGGGTGAGGCTGTCGCGCACGGCCTGACGGCGGGCGGCCATCTCGGCCAGCTCCCGCG
>NZ_CAKUCL010000101.1 GCF_934643405.1 uncultured Actinoplanes sp. | reverse complement strand
GCTGGCGCGGCGGCCTCTGCCGGGCCAGCGTGCCCTGCTCGCGCTCGATCCGCTCGCGGAAGCGGCGGAACAGGACGTCGTCGGACGGGTCGGGCAGCACGAGCGGCAGCGGCGGCGGCACTGGTGGCAGCGCAAGCTCGGGCAGCAGCGCAAGCTCGGGCAGCAGCGCAAGCTCAGGCGGCAGCGCCGCCGGAACGGGCGGCGACAGCACGAGCGGCACCGGAACGGCCGGCAGCGGCCGGACCGGCGGCAGCACCCGGGGGAGCGGCAGCGACGCCGCCACGGCGACCTCCGAGGCCGCCCGGTGACTGCCACCCACCAGAAGCCGCCGAGAGGCCGCCCCCGCGGCTCGGTCCGCCGGCGCCTCCTCCCCCGGCCCAGGGTCCTGCTCGGCCTGCTCCTCCTGGTCGTCTTCGTCGGCGTCCTGGTGGTCCAGGCGTACATCAACTCGGAGTTCACCAGCGACCACAAGGACTCCGAGGTGGGCGACCAGACCAACGTCCCCGCCGCGATCCTGCACGGCGGCCCGGTCGTCAACACCACCGGCGGCCACGAGAGCACCAGCCGCATGCCGCCCAAGACGATCGCCCTGACCTTCGACGACGGCCCGGATCCCATCTGGACCCCGAAGATCCTCGATGTCCTGGACCGGTACGACGCGCACGGCACCTTCTTCGTCGTCGGTTCCGAGGTGGCCCGTCATCCCGCGCTCACCAAGCGGATCACCGACGACGGCAACGAGCTGGGCCTGCACACGTTCACCCACCCGAACCTGCAACGGATCGCCGCGTGGCGCCGCACCCTCGAGCTGTCCCAGACGCAGGTCGTCCTCGCCCGGGCCACCGGCGTGCACACCAACCTGGCCCGGTTCCCGTACTCGTCGAAGACCTCCGCGATCGACGAGACGAACTGGAACCTGGTCAAGGACGCGGGCCGGCAGGGCTACCTGGTCGTCGTGAACGACACCGACAGCGAGGACTGGCAGCGGCCCGGTGTCGACCGGATCATCCGGAACGCCACGCCGAAGGGCGACGAAGCGGCGATCGTCCTCTTCCACGACGCCGGCGGCGATCGCGCGCAGACCGTCGCCGCGCTGGAGCGGTTCATCCCGCAGATGAAGGCGCGTGGTTACCGCTTCACGACCGTCACCGAGGGCCTGAACGAGGGCATCAGACGCAGCAACGAGGCGAGCGGCACGGCCGTACCGCAATTGCCGGAGAACCCCCCGGCTGCCGCCAGCGACATCTGGCGCGGCAGCGCGGTGATCTGGACCGTACGCGTCGCCGACGGGCTCGTCTGGTTCATCGCCGGCCTCTTCCTGATCGTGGGGTTGCTGACCATCGGGCGCACCGCGCTGCTGCTGCTGCTCGCCACCCGGCATGCCCGGCAGCGCCGCAAGCCCGGCTGGAGCTGGGGCCCGCCGGTGGTCGAACCCGTGTCGGTGATCGTGCCCGCCTACAACGAGAAGGAGGGCATCGAGGCCGCGGTCCGTTCGCTGGCCGGCGGTGATTACCCGGCGATCGAGGTGGTGGTGGTCGACGACGGTTCCACCGATGGCACGGCGGCGCTGGTGGAACGGATGGGGCTGCCCAACGTGCGGGTCGTGCGCGTACCCAACGGCGGCAAGGCGAACGCGTTGAACACCGGCATCGCGCTGGCCCGCCACGATCTGATCGTGACCGTCGACGGCGACACCATCTTCGAGAAGGACTCGATCCGGATGCTGGTGCAGCCGTTCGCCGATCCGCGGGTGGGTGCGATCGCCGGCAACGTCAAGGTCGGCAACCGGGAGCGGATGGTCGCGGCCTGGCAGCACATCGAGTACGTGATCGGGTTCAACCTGGACCGCCGGCTGTACGAGATCCTGGGCTGCATGCCGACCGTGCCGGGCGCGATCGGCGCGTTCCGCCGGCAGGCCCTCGCCGAGGTGGGCGGGATCAGCGACGAGACGCTGGCCGAGGACACCGACGTCACGATGGCGTTGTGCCGGGCCGGGTGGAAGGTCGTCTACGAGGAGCGGGCCCGGGCCTGGACCGAGGCACCGGCCACATTGGAGCAGCTGTACCGGCAGCGGTACCGGTGGAGTTACGGGACCATGCAGGCGATGTGGAAGCACCGCCGGGCGCTGTTCGACTCCGGTCCGTCGGGTCGCTTCGGCCGGGTGGGGCTGCCGTTCCTGGCCCTGTTCGGGGTGGCTTTGCCGATGCTGGCGCCGGTCGTCGACATCATGCTTGTGTACGGGCTGGTCTTCTGGCAGCTTCAGGAAACGGTCACGGCGTGGATCGGCATGCTGGCCCTGCAGCTGTTCACCGCGGCCGTCGCGTTCCGGTTCGACCGGGAGTCGCTGAAACCGTTGTGGCGCCTGCCGTTGCAGCAGTTCGCCTACCGGCAGCTGATGTACCTGGTGATGATCCAGTCGGCGACGACCGCGCTGACCGGTGGCCGGTTGCGCTGGCACAAGCTGCACCGGGCCGGTCTGGCGCCGCGTCCCGGCACCACCGACCTGGAGCCGATCGGCAGGGTCGCGCCCGAGGTGGACACGTGGCCGCCGACGCTCGGCCAGAGAACGCGCGACGAGGACCGCGCCACCGGACGTGCGGTCGCCCCGCCGGTGCCCGCGCAGTCCCCGGCGGGCATGGGCCCCGAGGACCTTCCGTCAGCCGGCTCGCCCCCGGGTGGCGGCTCCGGCCCGGTCCGCACCGGGTGAGCTCGGCCGGCCCCGCCCGAACTGCAGCCGGGCGGGGCCGGTCAGAGTCCTAGACGGCGATCAGGTCCTCGGCCATGCCCTCCGCGGCGGCGAACGGGAACACCACGTGCAGCGAGGTCCCGTCCCCCGGCCGGTCGGACAGCGCCACCGTCGCGTGGTGCGCGTCCAGGATCTTCTTCGCCACGGCGAGTCCCCGGTCCGGTCCCGGAACGGTCGAGGGGTTCGCGATCGTTCCGTAGTACAGATGCGGGAACAGGTCGGGCCGCATCCCGTCGGGAAGATCCATGTCGTCCAGCCGCACGGCCGGGCCGGACTCGATCTCGGTGCCGACCCGCACCCGGCCGCCGGACGGCGTGTACTTCACGGCGGCGAACAGCAGATGCGTCAGGACCTGCTCGAGCCGTACCGGGTCGGCGATGATCGGCAGCGCGGGACCGCCGGCCTGGTTGAGGATCCAGATCTGCTTGCTCGCCGCGATCGGCCGCACCGCCTCCACCGCGCGCCGGGTGATCCGGGTGAGGTCGATCTGCCGCATGTGCAGGCCCTCGCCGCCGAACCCGGCCTCGGCCATGGTGGTCAGGTGGTGCATGAGGTCGAGGAAGCCGCGGATGTGCCCGGCGGCCGCCCGGCCGACCAGGCCGGCCATCTCCGCGTCCTGGCAACCGGTGGTGCCGAGCTTCTCCAGGTACGCCGTGACCAGCCGCAGTGGCGCCCGGAGGTCACCGCCGACCAGCGCCGCCAGGTCGTCCTTGCGGCGTTCCAGCTCCTGCAGCCGGGCCGTGGTGTTGGCCAGCGCGACGGCGTGCCGGCGCAGCTCCATCTGGGCGGTGACCTGCCGGGCCAGCGCGCGCAGGGCCTGGAGCTGCTCGACGCCGAGCTTGCGGGGCTGCTTGTCCACCACGCAGAGGGCACCGAGCGCGAACCCGTCGGTGGTGATCAGCGGCGCTCCGGCGTAGAAGCGGATCCCGCCGCTCGTGTCCACCAGCGGGTTGTCCTGGAAGCGGGTGTCCTTGCGCGCGTCCGGCACGACCAGCAGGTCCCTCCCGAGGATGGCGTGCGCGCAGAAGGACAGCTCACGCGAGGTCTCGGTGAGATCGGTGCCGAGCCGGGCCTTGAACCACTGCCGATCGGTGTCGATGAGGCTGACCAGGGACATGGGCGTCCCGCACACCTTCGAGGCGAGCGACACGATGTCGTCGAAGTCCTGCTCCGGTGCGGTGTCCAGGATGTCGAGGGCGTAGAGCGCGGCGAGCCGGTCCGTTTCGTTGTCGGGCACGGGAGCTTTCATGGGTGGCACCTCCGGCTCCAGAGATACCACCCAAAAGTAGCAATTCTCGCGGTTAGCCCAAACCCGATCCGCGGTGCGGCTCGCTCGCGACGACGTGCAGGTCGCGCACGGCGACGGCCTGGCCCTCCAGTTCCTCCCCGGTCAGGCGGAAGCCAAGCTTCTCGTAGAACGGTTGCGGCCCGCCGTCGCGGCCCTCGAACGTGACGTACGCCTGCCCGGCGCCTCGCGTGCGCAGCTCGGCGCAGACCGCCTCGACGGCGAACCTCCCGTAGCCGCGGCCCTGCCGGTCGGCGGCGATGTTGAGCCGCCACAGACCGCTGCGCAGGTCGCCGCTGCCGGGCCATGCCACGTCGAGGAACGCCATCACGAAACCGACCAGCTCGTCGCCGTCGTAGACCACCCGTGGCCACGCGTGGCGCCGGTGCAGCCACGCCTCGGCCAGCGACTTCACCACCGGCGCGACCAGGTCCTGCTGATCCGGCCGGACGGAGAGGGCGATCGCCGTCGGGAAATTGTCCTCGGTCACTTCCGCGAGTCGCATGCGGACATGGTGCGGCAGCCATGCCGATCGGCCAAGCCGATAAATCAGCAGCCGGATCCGGGTGTCGCGCCTGCTATATCCAGCGGCCGCCGAGCCACATCCGGGCGGACCAGTCCTGGTACGGGATGAGCTTGCCGATGAAGATCGGGTGGAAGTACGCGAAGCAGACCGCCACCAGGACTACGTACGCGGTGGCGATGATCATGCCGATGAGCTGCCGGTCGGTGCGTCTGGTCCCGGCCGCCACGCCGTCCGCGGGTGTCATGATCGCGCCGAGCACGTATACCACCGCGAGGATCAGGAACGGCAGCGCGGGCAGCGCGTAGAACGAGAACATCGTGCGGCCGTCCTTGACCGCGTAGTAGAACCACGGCAGCAGCCCGGCCGTCACGCCGGTGCCGATCGCGTACGCCCGCCAGTCACGCCGGGCGATGCCGAACCACACCAGCGCCGCCAGCGCCGGGATGAACGACCACCAGAGCACCGGCGTGCCGAGCAGCAAGATCTCCCGGGCGCAGCTGGGCGCGCCGCAGCTGCCGGTGTTGCTCCAGTAGAAGGCGACCGGCCGGCCCAGCAGCAGCCACTGCCACGGCCAGGACTGGTAGACGTGCCGTTCGGTGAGGCCGCTGTGGAAGTTGTACGCCTCGTGGTGGTAGTGCCACAGGTTGAGCAGCGCGCCCAGCACCGGCGGCTCGCTCAGCCCGTTCGCCTCGCGGTAGTGCCGGAAGTACCCGTCGTTCGTGACGAACCAGCCGGTCCAGGTGGCGAGGTAGAAGATGACGCTCAGGGCGAAGCTGACGATCGACCAGCCCAGGTCGCCGAGGATGCCGGCCAGGAACGGCCCGCGGATGCCGGCCGACCGACGCGCCTGGACCCGCCAGACGATCACCATGACGCCGAAGAACGGCAGGAAGAACAGCGCGCTCCACTTGACGCCGCAGGCGAGCCCGAACAGCACCCCGCCGGCGAGCAGCCACCACGGCACGATGCGGGGGATCTCCGGCGTACGGCTGGGGTCGTAGCCGTTCTCCAGGGCGTGCAGGAGCTTGCGCCGGTAGTGGTCCCGGTCCAGGACCAGCGCGGCGAACGTGGCCAGCACGAACAGGCCCAGGAAGATGTCCAGCAGGGACGTGCGCGACAGGACCAGCTGGAAGCCGTCGAGCGCCATCAGCAGCCCGGCCATGCCCGCGAGCAGCACCGAGTGGAACAGCCGGTACGCCACCCGGATCAGGATGACGATCATGAGGATGCCGGCCACCGCGGTGGGGACCCGCCAGCCGATCTCGTTGTTGCCCCAGAAGTACTCGCCGACGGCGATCAGCCATTTGCCCAGGGGCGGGTGTACGACGTACGCGGGGCCGTTGGTCTTCTCGTCCCATTCGACCGCGTGCGACAGCATGTCCCAGGCGTCGGTCGGGTAGTACACCTCGTCGAAGATGTAGCCCTTGGGCTGGCCGAGGTCCTGCAGCCGCAGGATGGCCGCGATCGCCGTGATCACCGCGGTGACGATCCACGAGTGCGGGTTCAGCCAGTTGTCGAGCGTCTTGAGCCGCCGCCGGACGATCTCGGGCACGCCGGGGGAGGTGGCGGGCTGAGATTCCGCGGGCGGTTCGGGGATGCGCTCTGCCTCAGCTGTCGCGGCCGTAGTCACTCCGCGATGGTAGGGCCTGGGACTGAGAACCCGTGTCACGGTGTGGTGGACTTTCGGTGTGGCAGCGCAGGATGGATCGGGTCGTGTCGTGCTGGTGGGCGCGCCGCTGGGCAACATCGGGGACGCCTCGGCCCGGCTGCGGGAGGTGCTCGGCTCGGCCGATGTGGTGGCCGCGGAGGACACGCGGCGGCTGGCCCGGCTGGCCCGCGATCTGGGCGTGACGGTGACCGGGCGGGTCGTCTCCTATTTCGAGGGCAACGACGAACGCCGTACGCCGGAACTGGTCGACGCCCTCGCCGCGGGCGCCGTGGTGGCGGTGGTGACCGACGGCGGCATGCCCAGCGTCTCCGACCCGGGGTACCGGCTGGTGCGCGCGGCCCTGGACGCGGGCTATCCGGTGACCGCCGCGCCCGGCCCGAGCGCCGTCACCACCGCGCTGGCGCTGTCCGGGCTGCCCAGCGACCGGTTCGTCTTCGAGGGGTTCCTGCCCCGCACCGGCTCGCACCGCCGGTCCCGGCTGCGCGAGCTGGCCGGTGAGCCGCGCACCCTGGTGTTCTTCGAGGCGCCGCACCGCATCGCCGGGGCGCTGACCGATCTGGCCGCGACCTTCGGCGCGGACCGTCCGGCCGCGGTGTGCCGCGAGCTGACCAAGACGTACGAGGAGATCCGTCGTGGCCCGCTCGGCGAGCTGGCCGCCTGGGCCGCGGAGAGCGAGCCGCGCGGCGAGATCACCGTGGTGACCGGCGGCGCGCCGCCTCGCGCCCGGGACCGCCCGGCGGACGACGACCTGCGGGCGGCGGTCGCCGAGCGGGAGGCCGGCGGGGTGTCGCGGCGCGACGCGATCCAGGCGGTGGCCGACGAGTACGGGCTGCGGAAGCGCGAGGTGTACGCGCTGGTGCACGGCCCTCAGTAGGCGGCGATCAGGAACCCGCTCAGCAGCGCGAGGGGTCCGGCGAGGCTGAGCAGCACCGCGGTGCGCCGGGCCCGGCCGGTCTCCAGCCGCCGCGCGCCGGTCACCCCGGCGATCGCATAGCCGCAGACCAGGACCAGCGCGAAGCCGAGGATCCAGCGCAGGTGCAGCAGCGTGCCGGTGGCGCCCAGGTATGCCTGCCGGCTGTCCCGGCTGACCATCCGGGCCGGGGCGGTGGCGCCGGGCTCGCGCTGCGCGGGCGGCACACCGAGCAGGGTGACCTGGGTGATGGTGAACCGGCCGTCGCGGGTGGTGAACTGGCCGGCGCAGCGCTGGGTGACGCCGCTGCCGACGCAGCGGGTGACGGTGGCGACGCCCTGGTCGCCGTGCCCGGCGGCGAGCCAGAACGGTTCCGCGCTGACCCAGCCGAAGAACGCCGCGATCAGCCCGAGCGTGACCAGCGAGACGTGCGCGGAGAGCCGCATCCGGCCGGCCGGGCGGCGGCTGCGGTGGGTACGGACGGCGGCGTGCGCGGGGCGTTGCGTGGCGGCCGCCTCGGCGGGGCGGTCCTGCCAGAACGGCGAGTTCTCCAGCTTCTCCAGCCGTGCGTCGACGTCCGCCGCGCCGGTCAGCGGGGGCAACGGCATGGTGGAGCGGTGCCAGCCCTGCTCGGGGACCGATCGTTCCACGGGCAGGGGGGTCTGGCCGCGATCCAGCGGCACGGTGGGCCGGTTCCGCGGGCTGGGCTCGGGCAGGATCATCACGTCGGGCTGGTCGGCCGCCACGGTCTCCGGCGAGATCTTGGCGGTGTGCCCGGCGGGCGGCTTCAGCGGGTCGTACCGGTGCGGGTCGGGCTGGTCGTGGTGACGCTCGACGGCGGCTGCCGCCTGCGCCGGGTTCACCGCGCCGGGCGCCCCGGGCGCCGGGTCCGGGCCCGCGGCCTCCGGGGCCTTGGGTGTCGCCTGCGCCGCCGGGTCCGGGGCCTTGGGTGCCGCCTGCGCCGCCGGGTCCGGGGCCTTGGATGCCGCCGGGTCCAGGGTCTCGCTCGCGTCCCGGCGGCCGGCGGCGTGCGCCTCGGCCGCCTCGCCGGTGCGCCGGGGCGCCTCGGGCGGGATCAGCGTGCCGGTGCCGCCGGTGGTGGCCTGATGCTGCGCCGGCCCCCGCCGCACGGGGCGCGCCGGGTCCTGCGCGGTGCGGTCGGTCTCGCCGCGCCACCAAGCCGCGTCGGGGTCGCCGAACGACCACGGGTCCCCCTCGCTACGAGGCGTTTCCCCTGGCTGTGGCGTGTCTCCGATCACGTTTCCATTGGACTACGCAACCCGTCGGTGATCACGTCACTTATAGGGTGTGTCGGAATAAATGGGGATCTCGCCGAGGGCGGAACGAATCCGTTCGCAGTGCCGCGGCGGCCGTCACTACTCTTGGACCTCATGAGTCACGTTCTCGCCGCGGTTGCCTGGCCTTATGCCAACGGCCCGCGCCACATCGGTCATGTGTCCGGCTTCGGAGTGCCTTCCGACGTTTTCAGCCGGTACATGCGGATGGCCGGTCACGACGTGCTCATGGTCTCCGGCACCGACGAGCACGGCACGCCGATCCAGGTGCAGGCGGACGCGGACGGGGTGACCCCGCGCGAGCTGGCCGACCGGTACAACCGGGTGATCGTCGAGGACCTGCACGGCCTGGGCCTGACCTACGACCTGTTCACCCGCACCACCACGCGTAACCACTACGCGGTGACGCAGGAGCTGTTCTCCGGGCTGTACCGCAACGGCTACATCGTGGCCCGCACGACCCTGGGCGCGATCTCGCCGTCGACCGGGCGCACCCTGCCCGACCGGTACATCGAGGGCACCTGCCCGATCTGCGGTTACCAGCACGCCCGCGGCGACCAGTGCGACAACTGCGGCAACCAGCTCGACCCGGAGCAGCTGATCAACCCGCGGTCGAAGATCAACGGTGAGGTGCCGGAGTTCGTCGAGACCGAGCACTTCTTCCTGGACCTGCCGGCCTTCGCCGAGGCGATCGGCGCCTGGCTGGACCGGCGGGAGAACTGGCGGCCGAACGTGCTGAAGTTCTCCCGGAACCTGCTCGACGACCTCCAGCCCCGGGCGATCACCCGCGACCTGGAGTGGGGTGTGCCGATCCCGCTGGACGGCTGGCGTGACCGTGCGGACAAGCGCATCTACGTGTGGTTCGACGCGGTCATCGGCTACCTGTCCGCGTCGATCGAGTGGGCGCGCCGCTCCGGCGACCCGGACGCGTGGCGCAAGTGGTGGTCGGCCGACGGTCTCGGCAAGGACGCCGTGGGCTACTACTTCATGGGCAAGGACAACATCGTCTTCCACTCGGTGATCTGGCCGGCGTTGCTGCTGGGCTACTCGGGCGAGGGCGACAAGGGCGGCGAGCCGGGCGAGCTGGGCCGGCTGAACCTGCCGACCGAGGTGGTCTCCAGCGAGTACCTGACGATGGAGGGCAAGAAGTTCTCCTCGTCCCGCCGGGTCGTGATCTACGTGCGCGACTTCCTGGAGCGCTACGACGCCGACGCCCTGCGGTACTTCATCGCGGCGGCCGGCCCGGAGTCCAACGACACCGACTTCACCTGGGCGGAATTCGTCCGGCGCAACAACGACGAGCTGGTCGCGGGCTGGGGCAATCTGGTC
This sequence comes from uncultured Actinoplanes sp., assembly GCF_934643405.1. Taxonomy (GTDB): domain Bacteria; phylum Actinomycetota; class Actinomycetes; order Mycobacteriales; family Micromonosporaceae; genus Actinoplanes. Next base: position 13,259 of record NZ_CAKUCL010000101.1, on the reverse strand, counting down.
AACCGGTCGATCTCGATGGCGGCGAAGAACTTCGGCGCGATCCCCGAGGCCGGTGAGCTGACCGCCGAGGACCAGGCACTGCTTGGGTACGCCAGGGGGGCGTTCGCCACGGTCGGCGAGCTGATCGCCAAGCACCGTCAGAAGGCGGCGATCGGCGAGGCGATGAAGGTGGTCGCCGAGGCCAACAGGTACCTGTCCGAGCAGGCCCCGTGGAAGCTGAAGTCGGCGGAGGAGAAGCCGCGGCAGGGCACCGTGCTGCACGTGGCGCTTCAGGTGGTCAGCGACGCGAACACGCTGCTGACGCCGTTCCTGCCGCACTCCGCGCAGAAGGTGTTCGAGCTGCTCGGCGGCGAGGGCGTGCACGCGCCGATGCCGCGCATCGAGGAGGTCGAGGACCTCGACGGCGGCCCGTCCTACCCGGTGATCACCGGCGACTACTCGGCGGGCGCCCGGTGGGAGTCGGTGCCGCTCGTCGCGGGCACCCGGCTGGCCGCGCCGAAGCCGGTGTTCCGCAAGCTGGAGCCGTCGGTGATCGAGGAGGAGCTCGCGCGGCTGAGCTAGCCGGCGTCGCGTCGCTCCGCGGCGATCGCGGGCTCAGGGCTGTGCCTACAGGGTGTACGGGATGTCGGTGATGTGGTGGTCGGCCAGTTCGCCGACCGGGGCCCACGTCTCGTAGACGCCTCGTTCGTAGCAGCGGGCGCCGGTGGTGGCCAGGGCGTCGCCGTCGGGGCGCACCAGGCGCAGCCGCGCCCAGGTGTCGTCGCGTTGCAGCACCCAGCACGGCACGCCGCGCCACCGGGCCTGCTCGGCGCGGCGGCTCAGCGTCTCGACCGGGTAGCGGGCGGCCCGGGTCAGTGCGCGCACCCGGAACTCGTCCGGGGGGTCGGCGACCGCCTCGTACTCCTGGCCCTTGATCCGCCCGACCAGCTTGGCGGAGCCGGGCGTGGTGCAGGGCACGTACTCACGGTCGGGGCTGACCCCGGGCAGCTCGTCGAGCAGGCCGCGCCAGCGCGGTCCGGCCAGCCGCAGCCAGCCGTGCTGTTCCGGCTGGTACGCGTACAGCACGACCTCCTCGCCGCCCGGCACGTACGCGATGAGCTGCGCGTTCGCCGGCATCGGCAGGTCGGCGAACCCGGCCGTCACGTACTCCGGGATCAGGTCGTCGGTGCTCGGGCTGAACCCGGTGCCGAGCACCATCGGCCCGACCCGGGAGTGGGCCGGCAACATGGCCAGGCCGGGCTGCGCGGGGTTGCCCGGCACCTCGTAGTCCAGCGGGTCGAGCGCACGCCAGCGCAGGGCGAAGGCGACCTCGGATTCGCCGGCTCCGTCGGTGCGCAGCAGCGCCAGGCCGCGGGGGTCGTGCAGGTGCGCGATGTCGGCGGAGCGGTAACAGAAGCCGTAGGGCGACCATCCGCCCAGATGCCCGGACACCTGGGCGGCGGAGAGCACCTTGGTCATCCGGGTGCCGCGCAGGATCGCCGCGGTGGCCCGGATCTGGCGCAGGGTACGGTCGTCGCGGTGGGCCGCGGACTGGCTCATGCGCTGGACCTGTGCCCAGCCCAGTTCACGCCGCAACGGTGCCGATAGAGGCGGCTCGAGAGGATCCACGCCGATGGCGTTGTCCTCGCCGGTCGAAGTCACCCGCCGCAAGCTAGCCCACACCGGTTGAGGCCAGGTGAACAACCGGTTGCGCCCGGGCCCAAGTGCACAATGTCTCACATGTCTTCGTCGTCAACGCCCGCCCGCCGGGACAAAGCCGCGCGCCGGGCCGGGGAGTTCCCGGCCGCGCCCGAGCCGCTCGCCGTCCCGGTCTTCGACAGTCACACGCATCTGGACATCACGGTTGCCGAGGCCGGGGTGCCCGGCGACGGACAGGGCGACCCGGTGGACGCGCTGATCGACGCGGCGGCCAAGGCCGGGGTGGACCGCATCGTGCAGGTCGGCGTCGATGTCCCGTCGTCGCGGTGGAGTGCCGCGCTGGCCGCCCGGCACCCGTCGGTGCTGGCCGCGGTGGCGATCCACCCGAACGACGCGCCGCTGCTGTCCGACCTGGACGAGGCGCTGCGCACGATCGAGGCACTGGCCGCCGAGCCGCGCGTGCGGGCCGTCGGTGAGACCGGCCTCGACACCTTCCGTACCCAAGAAGATGGTCGTGCCGCGCAGGAGGCGAGTTTCCGGGCGCACATCGCGATCGCCAAGCGGCACGGCAAGGCGCTGGTCATCCACGACCGGGACGCGCACGCCGACGTGCTGCGGGTGCTCGACGAGGAGGGTGCGCCGGACAAGGTGGTCATGCATTGCTTCTCCGGTGACGCGGCGTTCGCTGCCGATTGCGTACGGCGTGGGTTCCACCTGAGTTTCGCCGGCACGGTCACCTTCGCCAGTGCCGGGAACCTGCGCGAGGCGGCTCGGCTCACACCACTGGAGCAGATCATGGTGGAGACGGACGCGCCCTACCTGACGCCCGTGCCGCACCGGGGCCGCCCCAACGCCTCGTACCTGATCCCGCTGACCGTCCGCTCGCTGGCCGCCACCCGCGGCGGTGACCTGGACGAACTGTGCGCCGCGATCTCCGCGAACGGGGAACGCGTCTTCGGCTCCTGGCGTTAGTTCTTCAGCACCCAGGCCTTCGCGCCGAGGCGTTCGCCCAGCACCCGCACCTGTTCGGCGAACCCCTCCGGGGCGGTGCGCAACGGGCCCCGGGAGACGAACCGGACCGCCCAGCCGTTGCCCTCGGCCACGTTGAAGATGCGGTGCACCACCTGGCTGCCGCGCGGGTCGGGCTCGACCGAGGTGACCCCGCGGTACCACCACTCGCCCTGCAAGGAGACCGAGCGGGCGGCCCGGTCCAGCACCACGGTGATCCGGCTGCCGTCGTGCAGCAGCACGAACTCGTCGCCGCTGTCGGTCTCCTCGATCCGGCCGGTGGTGGCCAGCGGGGACCGGCCGCCCGGGCGCACGTCGAGCAGCACGTCGGCCACCGCGTCCGGCGCCGCCTCCACCACCGCGCGCAACTCCAGCAACTGGCTCATGGAGTCGTTTCTACTAGCTCGGTTCACCCGCCGTAGGCTCTGATCTCATGGCTGACACCCTTCTCGGCCCGGCGGAGATCCGGGAACTGGCCGCCCGCCTCGGCGTGGCGCCCACCAAGAAGCTCGGCCAGAATTTTCTGCACGATCCGAACACGATCCGCCGCATCGTCGCCGCGGCGGGCCTGACCTCGGACGACGTCGTGCTGGAGGTGGGCCCGGGCCTGGGCTCGCTCACCCTCGGGCTGGTCGGCGCGGTCCGCCACGTGCACGCCGTGGAGATCGATCCGAAGCTCGCGGCCGCGCTCCCGTCGACGGTCACCGCGCCGAACCTGACCGTGCACAACGCCGACGCCCTGCGGGTGGGCGGTGGCGACTTCGACCCGCCGCCGACCATGCTGGTGGCGAACCTGCCCTACAACGTCGCCGTCCCCGTGGTGCTGCACCTGCTCGCCGAGCTGCCCACCCTGCGCGGCGGCCTGGTCATGGTGCAGAAGGAGGTGGCCGACCGGCTCACCGCCGGTCCGGGTTCCAAGGTGTACGGGGTGCCGTCGGTGAAGCTGGCTTGGTACGCGGCCGCCCGACCGGCCGGGAAGGTGCCGCCGGCGGTGTTCTGGCCGGTGCCCAATGTGGACTCCGGCCTGGTCGCCTTCTCCCGGCGCAACCCTCCGGCCGGCATCGACCGCGCGTCGGTGTTCGCCGTCGTCGACGCCGCGTTCGCGCAACGCCGCAAAACCCTGCGGGCGGCCCTGTCCGGCTGGGCCGGCGGACCGGACAAGGCGGAGAAGCTGCTCGTCGCCGCCGGGATCAGCCCGCAGGCCCGGGGCGAGGCGCTGACCGTCACCGAGTTCGCGGCCATCGCGGCGGCGGCAAAACTGTCAGGCGTCGGCGGTAAGCTCAGCGCGTCCGGCAGGCAGCAGCAGGAGGAGGTGGACTCATGACCGCGGAGGCCCAGGTGCTGCGGTGGAGAGAGCCGTTCGACATCGCCCTGCCGATCCGGGACGTCACTCCGTGACCGAAGCCTGGGGGCCGGACGACGACGAGCCACGCCGGCACCACGGACCGGTGCGGGTGCGCGTCCCGGCCAAGATCAACCTCCATCTCGGGGTCGGTCCGCTGCGGCCCGACGGGTTCCACGAGCTGAACACCGTCTACCACGCGATCAGCCTGTTCGACGAGCTCACCGCCCGGCCCGGGGACACCCTCGCGCTGACCATGGAGGGCGAGGGCGCCGGCACGCTGCCGCTGGACGAGACCAATTTGATCATCCGGGCCGCCCGGGCGCTGGCCACCCGCTGCCGGGTGCCCGCCCACGCCCGGCTGCACCTGCGCAAGACCATCCCGCTGGCCGGTGGCCTCGCCGGGGGCAGCGCCGACGCCGCCGCCACGCTGATCGCCTGCGACCTGCTGTGGGGCACCGGCATGACCCGCGACGAACTCGCCGAGGTCGGCGCCGGGCTCGGCTCCGACGTGCCGTTCCTGCTGCACGGCGGCACCGCCCTGGGCACCGGCCACGGCGAGACGGTCAGCCCGATCCTGGCCCGGCCCACCACCTGGCACTGGGTGGTCGCGGTCGCCGACGGCGGGCTCAGCACCCCCGAGGTCTACCGGCAGCTCGACACACTGCGCGCCGGCACCTGGCCGCCCACCCCGCTCGGCGACGCCGACGAGCTGATGTCCGCCCTGCGCCAGCGCGACCCGGAGGTCCTCGGCGCCGCGCTGGGCAACGACCTGCAGCCGGCCGCGCTCGCCCTGCGACCCGAGCTCGCCGACGTCCTCAAGGTCGGCCACCAAGCCGGCGCGGTCGCCGGCATCGTCTCCGGATCGGGCCCCACCTGCGTGTTCCTCGCCACCGACGCGGCACACGCCGGCCGGGTCGCGGCCGAGCTCAACGCCGCCGGAGTGTGCCGGGAGGCGGTCACCGCGCGCGGCCCCATGCCGGGCGCGCGGGTAACCTAGTCCGCATCGTGGCGAACATCATCAACCTGGACCGGGTCGGCAAGGGATACGGCGCCGCCGGTCAGCTGCTCACCGACGTCTCCCTCGGCCTCGACGACGATGCCCGGGTCGGCATCGTCGGTCTCAACGGCGCCGGCAAATCCACCCTGCTGCGGCTTCTCGGCAAGACCGAGGAGCCCGACTCCGGCCGCGTCACCCATCGCCGCGACCTGCGCGTCGCCACCCTGCCGCAGACGCTCGACCTGGCCGGCGAGGCCACCGTGCGCGACGTCGTCCTCGGCACCGCCTGGCTGCCGCAGAGCATGGGCGCCGAGCACGAGTGGGCCGGCGACGCCGGGGTCCGCGCGATCCTCGACGGCCTCGGCATGGGCTACCTCGGCCTGGACACCCCGGTCGGCCCGATGTCCGGTGGCGAGCGCCGCCGCGTGGCGCTGGCCGCCCTGCTCGTGCGCGACAGCGAGCTGCTGATCCTCGACGAGCCCACCAACCACCTCGACGTGGCCGGCGTCGACTGGCTGGCCCGGCACCTGCTCGGCCGGCGCGGCGCGCTCGTGGTCGTCACCCACGACCGCTGGTTCCTCGACGCGGTCTGCACCGCCACCTGGGAAGTCGTCGACGAACAGGTCCACATCTACGAGGGCGGCTACGCCGCCTGGACCCTCGCCCGCGCGGAACGGCAGCGCGTCGCCGCCGCCGTCGAGGCCCGCCGGCAGAACCTGCTCCGCAAGGAGATCGCGTGGCTGCGCCGCGGCCCGCCGGCCCGCACCTCCAAGCCCCAGTTCCGCATCGACGCCGCAAACGCGCTGATCGCCGACGTGCCCCCGGTGCGCGACAAGGTCAGCCTGCAACGCCTCGCCGTGACCCGGCTCGGCAAGCAGGTCTACGACCTGCAGGACGTGACGCTCAAGGCCGGGCCGAAGACGATCCTGACCGGGCTTACCTGGCAGGTCGGGCCCGGCGACCGGATCGCGATCCTCGGCGCCAACGGCGCGGGCAAGACCACGCTGCTGCGCCTGCTCGCCGGGATCAGCACGACCGACGGCGGCCGGCTGGTCACCGGGTCGACGGTGCGGGCCGCGTTCCTCTCCCAGGAGCTGCGGGAACTGCCCGGCGACCTGCGCCTGCTCGAAGCCGTCGAAGAGGTCGCCAAGCGGGTCAAGCTCGGCGACCGGGAGATGTCGGCCGCCCAGCTCGCCGAGGTGTTCGGCTTCACCGACAAGCGCATCTGGACGCCGGTCGGCGACCTGTCCGGCGGCGAACGACGGCGGCTGCAACTGCTGCGGCTGCTCGCCGGCGAACCCAACGTGCTGCTGCTCGACGAGCCCACCAACGACCTGGACACCGACACGCTGGCGGCCCTGGAAGACCTGCTCGACTCCTGGCCGGGCACGATGATCGTCGCCAGCCACGACCGGTACCTCGTCGAGCGCGTGACCGACACGGCGTACGGGATGTTCGGCGACGGCCACCTCGTGCACCTGCCCGGCGGCGTCGACGAATACCTCACCCGGTCGGCGTCGCACCGGGCCCACGCCGTACGGGAGGAGCAGGCGCAACCGGCGACGGCCGTGACCGGCCTCACCGCCGGTGAGGTGCGGCAGGCTCGCAAAGATCTGGCCCGCCTCGAACGGCAGCTCGCCAAGCTGGAGGAACGCGTCCTGCAGATCAACGAGAAGCTGGCCGTCCACGGCAGCGACTACGACAAGATCATCGAGCTGGACGCGCAGCTCAAGGCCGTCCAGGAGGAACGCGCCCAGGTCGAGGAGGCCTGGCTGGAACTCGCCGAGCAGGTGCCGGAGAACTGATCCGGGGGGTGTGCCTGCGCCATCCCACCGGGTGCGGGAGAATCGGCGGTGCACAACACCTGACCTTGGAGACGGACACCATGGCGCACAACCCGGTCAACCACCCGCTGCGGCCGTTCTACCGCTCGCTCGGCTTCCTCGCCGGGGCGTACCTCATCGTGTTCGGCGTCGTCGGCCTCATCCGAAGCTCCGACCTGCGCTTCACCGGCCTCAGCGACACCCACGTCTTCGGTCAGGGCACCTCCACCCTGTGGTCGATCCTGGCGATCATCATCGGCGCCATCGTCGCGATCGCCTTCGCGCTCGGCCGCAACCTCGACGTCGCCGCCGGCAAGTTCCTCGGCTGGGCCATCCTCGTGATCGGCGCCTACGGCCTGGCCACCAGCCGCACCGACGCCAACTTCCTCGGCTTCACGATCATCACCGTCATCATCACGTTCATCGTGGGGCTGGTCCTGATCACGTCCAGCCTCTACGGCACTGTCGTGCCGGAGCACCAGGCCGGCACGCCCCGACAGGTAAGGGAGGGCCGCACGGCCTGATGGCGCACTATCCCCTGAACCACCACCTGCGTCAGACGTACCGATTCCTCGCCACCCTCGCCGGTCTCTACCTCGTCCTGTTCGGGGCCATCGGCCTCGGCCGGACCTGGGGAGACCCGTTCTTCCACCGAGGCTCCGACTGGGTCCTGGGCCTGCGCACCAACCCCGCCACCGCGTGGCTCACCACCATCGTCGGGGTCGTCCTGCTCGCCACCGTCCTCATCGGGGCGAACACGTTCCACCGGCTGGCACTGGTGCTCGGCTGGGGGCTCTGCGCCTACGCCGCGTTCCTGCTGGCCGTCATGCAGACCGACGCCAACGTCTTCAACGCCTCGATGATCAACGTGATCGTGCTGATCGTGCTCGGCCTGGTCGTGCTCACCGCCGGCCTGTACGGCAAGGTCGGCCGGGCCCGCGCCCGCTAGCGGGTCTTGCGGGTCAGCAGAGTGGGCTTCGCCTCGAGATGGGACAGGCCGTTCCACGCCAGGTTCACCAGGTGGGCGGCCACCATCTCCTTCTTCGGCTTGCGAGCCTCACGCCACCACTGACCCACCAGCGCCACCATCCCGACCAGCGCCTGTGAATACAGCTCGGCGAACTTCGGATCCAGGCCGCGACGCTTGAACTCGTCACCCAGGATGTGCTCCACCTGGTGCGCCACGTCGTTCATCACGCTGGAGAAATTGCCCGCCGGAGACAGCACCGGCGACTCGCGCACCAGCACCTGGAACCCGTGCGGCTCCTCCTCGATGTAATCCAGCAGGGCCAGCGCCGCCTGCTCGAGCAACTCCCGCGGATGGCCGGCCGTCAGAGCCGCGGCGATCCGATCCAGCAGAGACCTCACCTCACGGTCCACGACAACGGCGTACAAACCCTCCTTGCCGCCGAAATGCTCGTAGACCACGGGCTTCGACACCTTCGCCCGGGCCGCGACCTCCTCCACACTGGTCGCGTCGAACCCGCGCTCGGCGAACAACTGCCGGCCGATCGAGATCAACTGCTCCCGCCGCTGCGTGGCCGACATCCGGACCCTCGGAGCCGAAGCCGGCCGCACACGACGTCCGCGCGGTTGCTCGTCGTTGTTGTCGCCACTGTCAGTCACCCGGACATCCTGCCAGGTTCACCGCGAAACGTTCGCCCCCGCAACCGCCGGTCACGTCTGCGTCATCTTCGCGGCGAGCCGCTCCTTGTTCGGCCACCTCACGCTCCACGCGGCGCCGGCCTTCTCGAACAACCAGATCAGCCGGGCCGAGATGTCGACCTGACCCCGCAGCACACCGTGCCGGGCGCACGTCGGGTCGGCGTGATGCAGGTTGTGCCAGCTCTCCCCGAACGAGATGATGGCGAGCGGCCAGAAATTCGCCGCTTTATCTCCATTTCGTACGGCGAAGGGTCGCTCACCGTACACATGACACACCGAGTTGATCGACCACGTGACGTGGTGCAGCAGACCGATCCGGACGATTCCCGCCCAGAAGAACGCGGTCAGCGCGCCCTGCCACGACCAGGTCACCAGTCCGCCGATCAGCGCCGGGCCCAACGTCGAGAACAGCACGATCGGGCCGAACAGATCGTCGATCCGCTTGATGTCGGAGTCCGCCAGCAGATCCGGGGCGAACCGCTTCCGGTTCGACAACTCGCGGCTGAACATCCAACCCATGTGCGCGTGCCACAGACCCTTGGTCAGCGCCCAGAAGCCGGTGCCGTACCGCCACGGCGAATGCGGGTCACCCTCCTGGTCGCTGAACGCGTGATGCCGCCGGTGATCGGCCACCCACTGGATGATGTTGCCCTCGATCGCCAATGAGCCGGCCAGCGCCAGCACGATCCGCAGCCAGCGCTTCGCCTTGAACGAGCCGTGGGTGAAGTACCGGTGGAAACCGACCGTGATACCGAGACCGGACACCACGTAGAAGACCGAGCCGATCGCGACGTCGGTCCAGGACAGCCAGCCACCCCAGGCGATCGGGACGGCGACGAGGACGGCCAGGAACGGGACGATCACGAACCCGTAGAGGGCGACGAGGATGCCGCGCGACTGCGGGCCCTCGGTCAGCGGCTTGGGAGCGGCCTTGGGTGCGGCCTCGACAGTGGTGGTCATGACACCTCACAGAACTGCGGGGGTTGGGGGAGGGAGATCAATTACTTACGCCTACGTCACCGTAACTTACGCCACCGTAGCCCGCATCACATCCGCGTCCCAAGGAACCGGCGGGAAAATCCCGATTGGCACATCGACATAGATACTTTGAATTATTAGCTTGAAGTAACGTTCCTGCAGTTTGGCGGGCCGTCCGGTGACGTGGAAGTGTGACGTGGAAGTGGCCCGTGAGCGGGGACGCAAGGCGAGAAGATGCGCGACGACTCCGGCAGGACCCGGGATTGTCGAGGTCTCAGTTGATGAAGGAGATTCGGGGCGGGGAACGGGACGTTGTCGGAGTGGTTGCGCGGTGTCGAGCCGCCCGAGTAAACGCGCCGGCCGAGGACGAAGGACGACCTCTCGGGCCGAGGCGGTCGAGCTGCGAGGGCAGGGCTGCACGGTGCCACGGATAGCCGAGCGGCTGGGCGTGTCCAGATCCTCGGCGTTTCTCTGGACCCGCGACCTGCCGCTCGACGCCGGCGAGGAAGAGGCGGCCTCGCGGCGGCGCCGCCAAGCGAAGCGAGTGGCGGATGCTCGCTGGACGCCGCTGAACAGGGCGCGACCAGCGGCGTGCGGAGATCAACGCGGCCGAGCGCAGCTGGGCCGGCGAGCTTTCCCGGCGGGAGGTGCTGCTGCTCGGTGCGGCCGTGGAAGCCAAAGCGGTGCCGAGTCCCCTTCATCAACAGCGATCCCCGGGCTCATCCTGCTGTTCCTTCGAGTTGTCGAGGCGCTCGGCGAGGACCGGCAGCAGCTGAAGTATGGATCAGCATTAGTGAGTCGGCCGACGTGGTGGCCGCCGGCCACTGGTGGGCGTCGGTGGCCGGGGTGCCGTTCGAGCGATTCCGTCCCCCGACGCTGAAGACGCACAATCCGTCCACGGTGCGCCACGACATCGGGGATCCTTATCGGGGCTGCCTCGTCGTCGAGGTGCCGCGGTCCCGTGAGCTGTACCGGAGGTCGAGGGAAGGATGAGCGGGATCGTGAATGTGGGCGAGGAGCCTGGAGACGCTAAGATGTGACCCACGGAAATGACCTAGATGGTTTGTCCGGTTTGCCCTCCCGAGTCGTCTAAGGGCAGGACGTCACATTTTGGTTGTGATTATAGGGGTTCGAATCCTCTCTCGGGAGCTTTTTGTCCGCGGCTGAGTCCTCGCCGCTTAAGCGTTCCGCCTCTACAGCGACCCCCATGGAGTACCGCGTGAGCCACGCCCCTAGTCGTACCGTCGTCGTTCTTGCCGCTGGGGAAGGTAAGCGGATGAAGTCCGCTACGCCCAAGGTGCTGCACCCGCTGCTCGGGCGCACCCTGGTCGGGCACGTGCTGGCCGCGGCCTCCGCCGCCGGCGCGGACCGCACGATCGTGGTGGTCGGGCACAAGGCGGAGCAGGTCGAGGCGCACCTGGCCGAGATCGCGCCGGAGGCGACCGCGGTGTTGCAGGCGCAGCAGAACGGGACGGGTCACGCCGTACGGATCGCCCTTGATGCTGTTCCGGAGGTGTCCGGCACGGTGGTCGTGCTGAACGGCGATGTGCCGCTGCTGCGCGCGGAGACCGTGGCGAGCCTGGTGTCCGCGCACGAGTCGGGCGCGCGGGGTGCAACGGTGCTGGCGGCCGAGGTGGCCGATCCGACGGGTCTGGGCCGGATCGTGCGGGACGCCTCCGGGAATCTGGAGCGGATCGTCGAGGAGCGGGACGCGTCGGACGAGGTGCGGGCGATCCGGGAGATCAATGCCGGTATCTACGCGTTCGACGCGGGGGCGTTGCGGGAGGCGCTGGGCAAGCTGTCCACGGACAACGACCAGTGCGAGGAGTACCTGACCGACGTGTTCGGGCTGCTGGCGTCGGTGGGGCGGCCGGTCGGGGTGTTCGTGGCCCCGGACGCGGACGAGACGCTGGGCTGCAATGACCGGGCGGAGCTGGCGAAGCTGCGGGCGTTGCTGCGCGATCGGGTGAACACGGCGTGGATGCGGTCGGGTGTGTCGATCCTGGACCCGGCGACGACGTGGATCGATGTGACCGTGTCGGTGGAGCCGGACGCGGTGATCGACCAGAATTCGCAGCTGGTGGGGGCGACGACGGTCGCGGCCGGCGCCGTGGTCGGTCCGGACACCACGTTGATCGACACCTCGGTCGGTGAGGGCGCGACGGTGCTGCGGACGCACGCGCTGGGCGCGCAGGTGGGTCCGGCGGCGTCGGTGGGCCCGTTCTCGTTCCTGCGGCCGGGGACGCGGCTGGCGCGTAAGTCGAAGGTGGGCGGTTTCGTCGAGACGAAGAACGCCGAGCTGGGCGAGGGCGCCAAGGTTCCGCATCTTTCGTACGTGGGGGACGCTTCGATCGGTGCGAAGGCGAACGTGGGCGCCGGCACGATCTTCGCGAACTACGACGGGGTGAACAAGAGCCGGACCGTCGTGGGGGACGCCGCTTTCGTCGGTTCCGACACCGTGTTGATCGCTCCGGTCGAGATCGGCCCGGGTGCGTACGTGGCGGCGGGTTCGGCGATCGCGAAGGATGTGCCGCCGGGGAGTCTCGGTGTGACCCGGGCGCAGCAGCGCAACGTGGACGGCTGGACGGCGCGGCGGCGGCCGGGGACGGTGTCGGCCGAGGCGGCGGAGCGGGCCGAGCGGGAACTGGCTCCGGAGGGTGAGGTCTCGACCGCGGAGTAGCAGTCGCGCCCCCGCGCCGCGACGTGAAAGAGTCGGCTGGTGGTGAGGCATCCCACCCGGCGGGCTCGGGGCGTGGCAGGAATGTGGCCGCAGGGGATACTTCGTGTGACACACCCCCTCGATCCAACGGGAGCAGCGAGCCGATGGGCAGCATCGTCGCGGAGAACCGTAAGAGTCTGATGCTTTTCTCCGGACAGGGTTTCCCGGAGCTGGCGGAGGAGATCGGCCAGGTGCTCGGCGTCGCGCCGACGCCGTCGGACTCGTACGAGTTCGCCAACGGCGAGATCTTCGTACGGTTCAAGGATTCGGTTCGTGGCTCGGACGCGTTCGTCGTGCAGTCGGTGACCGAGGGTGTGAACCGGTGGGTCATGGAGACCCTGATCATGGTCGACGCGCTGAAGCGGGGGTCGGCGAAGCGGATCACGGTGGTGCTGCCGTTCTACCCGTATTCGCGGCAGGACAAGAAGCACCGTGGCCGGGAGCCGATCTCGGCGCGGCTGGTGGCGGATCTGCTGAAGACCGCCGGCGCGAACCGGATTCTGACGGTGGACCTGCACACGGCGCAGATCCAGGGTTTCTTCGACGGGCCGGTGGATCACCTGTTCGCGATGGACATCCTGGCCGAGCACGTGGAGAAGAAGTTCGCGGGCCGGCCGTTGACCGTGGTGGCGCCGGATTCGGGCCGGGTGCGGGTGGCGGAGCGGTGGACGGACCGGCTGGGTGGTTGCCCGCTGGCGTTCATCCACAAGACGCGTGATCCGTTGAAGCCGAACCAGGTGGTGGCGAACCGGGTGGTCGGTGAGGTCGAGGGCCGGGTGTGCCTGATCGTCGACGACATGATCGACACCGGGGGCACGATCACGAAGGCCGCGGACATCCTGTTCGACGAGGGTGCGGCGGATGTGATCGTGGCGTCCACGCACGCGTTGCTGTCGGACCCGGCGACCGAGCGGTTGAAGAACAGCCGGATCAGTGAACTTGTGGTGACGAACACGTTGCCGCTGCCGCCGGAGAAGCGGCTGGACAAGATCACGGTGTTGTCGATCGCGCCGTTGCTGGCGCGGGCCATCCGTGAGGTGTTCGACGACGGTTCGGTGACGACCCTGTTCGGGGGCCTGAGCTAGT